>CAYJAZ010000024.1:0-3488 GCA_964368455.1 uncultured Desulfovibrionaceae bacterium | reverse complement strand
AGACGAAGAATTTGCTTTGCTTGAAAAATCTAATATGCTTTCAAACACTTTAGTTGGTATTGAAATTGAAGCCATGAATGCTATGCAAGGGAAATTTAAAGATAGTAATGGTAATTACACAATAAATGCTGCACCAAATCAAACAATGGCGATAAAATTAGTTTTTGGCGACAAATACAGGAATGAAGCTGAAAAAATTATGACTCCAATAAATATTTTCTTTTCTAAGCTTGCGATAAGAACTGATGGCCTTGCTCAAGAAGTTACTGATAAATTCACAAGATCTAAAAGTATTGCCATGACTTGTATGTATATTACTATTGCTTTAGCTGTTCTTTCCTATTTATTTACGCAACAAGCCGTAGTTAAACCAATTGAATTATCAACTGTTTTTGCAAAAGAAGTGAGCCAAGGTAATTTATCGGCTACTATTCAATCAAATAAAAAAGATGAAATTGGCCAGCTGATTGATGCGATACGAACAATATTGTTTAACTTAAATTCTATTGTTGATGAAATTTCTCAAACTTCTCAAAAAGTTTCTTCTGGCGCATTGACAGCTCACGCAGACGATACAAAGTTTGAGGGTGGTTTTAAAATACTTGTTACTTCTCTCAATCGATTAGTAAATTCTTATCAAGAATTACTCGACAGTATGCCAACAAATATTTTTACTGCAACACATGATAATAAAATCGTTTATATGAATAAAACAGCTCAAGAAACCTTAGGAACAACTGATACTATTGGTAAAAATTGCGGAGCATTTTTCAATTCGCCAGCTTGTGGCAATGAATATTGTTTAGGCTGTACTGCTATGGATAAAGGCGAGGGAATAAATGCAGTCGCTCCTTGTGTTGTAAATGGTAAGAATATGTATTTTGATGTTTTTGCAAGTCCTCTTTTTGATGACGATCGTAATCCTGTAGGATATATAGAATTTCTAAATAATATCACAAAGGTTCATGAACAAGGCGAAGCAATAAAAACTATGTCGATTCACGCTACTGAAATTGCAAATCGTGTAGCTTCTGCAACTGAAGAGCTTTCAGCTCAAACAGAACTTATTGTCGATGGTTCTAATTTCCAGCGTGATCATATTGAAAAAACAAGTACGGCAATGACAGAAATGAATGCTTCTGTGCAAGAAGTAGCTCATAATGCAACAGGCACAGCTGATCAAAGTAATATTGTTCTTGAAAAAGCACGTGAAGGTATTGAAACTATTGGTAAGATGTCTAATGCAATGCATACATTGACAGGTTCTGCTGAAAATCTCTCCGGAAATATGGAAAAATTAGATCAACTTTCAGACGGAATTGGAAGCATTATTAATGTAATTACTGATATTGCTGATCAAACAAATCTATTGGCATTAAATGCTGCTATTGAAGCTGCAAGAGCTGGTGAAGCAGGACGAGGATTTGCTGTTGTTGCGGATGAAGTAAGAAAATTAGCTGAAAAAACAATGGACGCAACTCGTGAAGTAAGTGAAAGCGTGCGTTCAATACAAGTTTCAAGTACGGCTAATCAAGAAGAAGTAAAACGCGTTGTACAGCAAATATCTCAAACCTCTGAATTTGCAAAACAATCAGAAGAATCTCTGCAAGAAATTGCTAGTGTTACAAGTTTAAATACTGATATGATTCACCAAATAGCAAATGCTGCAAGTGAACAAACCACAGTTTCAGAAGCTATTTCAAAATCTATGAGTGATATCAATGAAGTTGTAAATAAAAATGCTGATGCTATTCTTCAATCTGCTGATGCAATACGTGAATTAGCAGGGCAAGCCTTAGAATTGCAAGAAACAATGTCTAAAGTATAAAAGTCTAAAACAAAATTAAAAAAGCCTGTACTTGAAAAATGCAGGCTTTTTCATTTTTCTTTGCTTTTTTTTATTTATTATAGTAGGTACATATTAATATTTATAATAATTTATGCAAAGATATGTTTTTTAGGAGTAAATTTTGAAAAATCAAGAATTTATAGATTTAGTAAAATCAGAAATGACATTAAGTTTAGGCTGTACAGAACCAGTAGCAGTTGGCCTTGCTGTTTCAAATACTTGCATTCATCTAGATAAGGCTCCAAATAAGATCAAACTTAAAATAAGTTCGAATATATTTAAAAATGCATTTAATGTAAAAATTCCACACACAAATGAAGCTGGCATACCCTTGGCTGCAAGTTTGGGGTATTTATTAGCCAAAGAAAATAATGATATGGAAATATTTTCAATGGTTAATGCTGAAAATTTAGCTAAAGCACATAAATTATTGGATAAAGATTTTATTGAACTTGAAGTAATTCAAGACACAAGAGTTATTATTGAAGTTATAGCTCAAAACGAAGATGAAAGCGTAAAATCACTTACCTTAGACAGACACGATCAGCTTATCTATGTGGAAAAAGACGGTAAAATACTTTATGATGCAAGAAGAGAAAGTCAAGTAAATGAAGATTTATCTATTTTAGAAAATACTATTTCTGAATTAGTTCAAGTTGCTTGTGAAATTCCAATTGAAGAAATTTATTTTTTAAGACAAGCTATTGAAGTGAATAGCATTGCTTCAAATGAAGGCTTAGAAAATGATTATGGAATGAAAATTGGCAAAACAATTAAAGAAATGATGGATTCTGATCTTCTTCCAAGAGATTTGTTTTATTATGTAAAAATGACTGTTGCTGGTGCAAGTGATATGCGTATGGGCGGTGGCCCTTATTCAGCAATGACTGTATTGGGAAGTGGTAATCAAGGTTTTCAGGCTATTTTACCCGTAGTGGCAACTTGCAAATTTTTAGATTTGAGCGAAGAAAAAACTTTGCGGGCTTTATTTATGTGCATCTTGATAGCAATTAGAATCAAATACGCTATTGGAAGATTGAGCCCTATCTGCGGTGCTATGTTTTCTGGAGCGAGTTCGGCAGCGGCAATTTGCTGGATACTTGGTGGAAATCAAACACAGATAGAAGGAGCTATGCAAAATGTTTTTGCTAATCTTTCTGGTATTATGTGTGATGGTGCTAAGGATGGATGCGCTATAAAAATATCTACTTGTTCTGGAGAAGCTGTGCTTGCCGCAAAGCTTGCTCTCAATGGCTGTATTGCGACGCAAACAGATGGTATTGTAAGTAAAACTGTAGAGCAAACTATTGAAAGTGTTGCACGTTTGTCTAAAGAAGGCATGAAAGATGTGGATATGAACCTTATCAATATTATGATAGATAAAGATAAAAGATAAAAAAGCAATAGTAAAAGCTCTTCTATAAAATGAATGAACTAAAAGCTTTTGCTTAGAGCAGTAGAGAAAAATTTTAATATAAAACAATCTTTACACACATTTAGAACGCAGTGATAAATGGAAAAATTGCTCTATGCTAAAACTAATTTCTTCTTATTTTAAAGCGAAACAGTATTTAAGCGAAGCTTAAAACTTTTTCGCAAATAAAAAAATAATGTAATGCCAACTAATATTCTCGGCGCT
>CAYJAZ010000023.1:0-41584 GCA_964368455.1 uncultured Desulfovibrionaceae bacterium | reverse complement strand
TTCCTTAAAACAATTTATGCAGTAAAAATTACTGTAAAGAATATATTACTTCGTGAGGAATTAGTCAAGATAGTTACCTCAATTACACTTAAATGATATTTATAATTAAATTTGTATACAAATCTAAAACTTTATACCTAAAGACTTCATTCTTGAACGCAAAGTTGAAGGAGCAATCCCTAATAGAGCACTTGCTCCGTTTTTGCCTTGGATTTTTCCATTGCACTTTTCAAGGGCTTCTTGAATTTCTTTAAAGAGATTTTGCTTTTTCTTTAATTTTTCTGTATTATTTTGACAACTTACTATAGTTCCATAAAAATCTTCTAAAAAAGTAAAATCCAATTCTTTTTTCTTAAATTCAACTGCATTAATCAAGGCTCTTTCTAGAGCATATCTTAATTGACGCACATTTCCGCTCCAAGAATATGCTGTAAGATAATTTAAAGTTGTATGGGAAATCTGCGGTTCGTTTTTTATGTTAAATTTATAAATATACAATCTATAAAAATATTTCACTAATATGGCAATATCTTTTTTTCTTTGTGCCAGGGAAGGTATCTTTATTGGATATACATTTAACCTATAAAACAAATCTTCTCTAAAGGTATTTTCTTGCACCATCTGGTATAAATCTCTGTGCGTAGCAACAATAATTCTTAGATCGAGTTTAATACTTTTCTCTGCGCC
Organism: uncultured Desulfovibrionaceae bacterium; assembly: GCA_964368455.1. Classification (GTDB taxonomy): domain Bacteria; phylum Desulfobacterota; class Desulfovibrionia; order Desulfovibrionales; family Desulfovibrionaceae; genus CAYJAZ01. Next base: position 40,897 of record CAYJAZ010000023.1, on the reverse strand, counting down.
AACTCTTTGGATTGTATGATTTTCCAAAACTCTTAATAGTCGTTTTTGTGCGTTTTTGGAAAGTTCTCCAATTTCATCGAGATAAATCGTTCCATTATTTGCTTGTTCAAAATAACCTTTATGCATTTGAATTGATGAAGTATATGCGCCTTTTTCGCTTCCAAAAAGTTCACTTTCAAGAAGAGATTCGGCGATAGCCCCACAATTTACTGCAATAAAAGGCTTATTTTTTCGTTCTGATAAAGCATGTATACTTTCAGCAACTAACTCTTTCCCCGTTCCTGTTGCGCCTTGCAAAAGAACGGTTGTATCATATTTTGCAATAATTTCAATCTGCTTTACAACATCACGTATATTGGGACACATTTTTAATTGTTCTAAATGATTATGTGGTAAAAGCCCTTGCGAAGAAATATTTAATGCAATTTCAGGATATTTTGTATAATAAGCACATATTGTATCACGCAAAAGTGGACGTAATTCAATAAGAAAATCTGCTTCTTTTTTTGTATATATATCTTTTTGGTTTGAAGAAAATTTCAAATAGGTAAATTGCTTTTGTTCCTCATCAATACCAATACAAATTGACATATTTGAAGAAAATTGCGTTGAATGTTTTTTGTTTTGCTTTTTGGGTACATCTTTCTGCTTTGTTTTTATATAGACTTCATCAAAATGCTTACCATATAAGTTTTCCATCACTTCAAGAGGAGAATCTGTATTTATATTGTAGTAAGCGTATGAATCAGAAAATTCCTCTTCATAGCTGATAAAGTTTACAATGCTTTTATCTTCGGTATTAAAAATCGAGGCACGAAAACTGTCGAATGAAATTTTTTCTTTCAAGTAATCTACAATGATACGTACTGCATCTTCTTTATGAAGAGATAAAAGTGCTCTATTGCAAATATCTTCATAGCTTTTTTCCATTTTTACCTCAAATTTTTTAAAATATAAATGAGAATATAATAAGTTTTCACTGCTTATCATATTCTCATTTTGTAATTAATGTCTTATAAAGTCAATTCTTTCAAAAGTTCAAGATATTCCAAAAGGCATTATATACAAATTTAATTTTTAAAGCTTTTATTTGACTCTTTAAGAGTAAAAGAAATCAAAAAGGCAATAATAAATAAAGCTCCAGCAAAAAGCATAGCTGAGGCATAGCCATAGTCATCAGCTAATATGCCTGTGAGTAAGGGCACTGCCCCTGAACCAAAAACTTCACTTAATGCCATTAAAATTGCACTTCCCGAGGTTTTTAAATTATTTGGTAGTCCTTCCATAGGTATAATTGTGTTGAAAAAGACATGCACAGAGGCTGAAAGCCCACCAAATAAAACGAAACCACCAATTCCAATAAAAGAACCTGTAAATAAATACATTAAAATAGGGCCTAAAGCACAAGCTATGCATACAAGAATTAAAACAGGTTTACGCCCAAATTTATCTGTAGAACGAGGAACAATAAAGGTATAACAGATTGTGACTATACCCATTGTAGCTGCAATCATTCCCATAGTTCCCAAGTCAACATTTGCTACTTCTATCAGATACAAAGGAGCATAAGTAACAATAGCAAAATAAGCTCCTAATGTAAGTATAGCTAAGAAAATACATTGAAAAATATTTGGATATTTAAAAATTTCAATCGGGCTTGCTTTTACAGCTTCGCTATCTTTGGACTCTTGTTTTGTTTCAGGCACATACTTAGCAACAATTAAACCAATAATAATTGTAGGTATTCCTGTTAGCGCGAGTGTCATTTGCCAAGACATTACAGAGGCTAACTGCGTAATTGCAAGAGGTCCAAGAATAGTTGCTAGAAATGCACCACCTGACATGATGACACCAGTGTTTGCTCCAAGTCTATTTTCGCTTGAGATTTTTTCAGTTATGGCAAAAATCATTCCGAGAATTGGCCCAAGCCCTATTCCTACAAGAATACGGGAGAGCACAAATGTTGTAAAGCTCGTAGCAAATAAAGAAAGCACTGAACCAATACCAACAGTTATCGCAGCCATTGCTAAAAACTTTTTTCTTTTTCCTTGCCTATCTGATATGATTCCAACAATGATAGCAGAAATAGCCATTATTAGGGTTGAAGCAAATACTACAATGCCAATATCTGCACCGCTTATATTCAAGCTTTCTTGAATAATTGGCATAGCAAAATTAATTGACAGTCTATTCATAAAGGTCAGTCCCCAAACAAAAGCAAATACAAGGACTATTTTTTTCTCATTTAAACTTTCTGTTGTCATTAACCTTTCTCCTATTTTATATCAAAACTTAACTATTCAGATTAAGTCAAAACAATAAACTCTCATTTTGACTTAATCCTAGCATAAGAATTATAATTTTTTATTTTTGATAAACAATCTTACCGTCAACCACTGTCATTTCAACATCGACATTTCCAATTTCATCAGGGTCTACAGCAAAGATATTTTCTTCCAATACTTGCAAATCCGCTACCTTATTTATTTCTATAGAACCACGTATTTTTTCCATGTGTTCTTGATAAGCTCCATTATAGGTAAACAACTTGATACCTTCTTCAACTGTAATAGCAAGTTCTGGGCAATGAACATTACCAGTAGCGTCTGCTTTACGTGTAACAGCGGCTTGCACACCCTTTCTCCAGTTTGGCGGAGAAACAGGACAGTCAGAACCACCTGCAACAGATAGTCCGCAATCAAATAGTTCTTTCAATCCATAAATTCGTGAGGCTTTCTCCCCGATAAATGGTTGTAGATCGTCATAAAGATAAGCGCCAATAGCTGGCTGTAAGGAATGTAAGAAGTCGTATTTTGCAGCTGTTCTTGCCCATTCATTTGTAATCATATCGCCATGTAAAGTATAATGGCGGCGGCTCACGCTTGGATATGTTTCAACAGCTTTAATAAAACCACGTAAAGAAGCATCAAGAGCACGGTCACCAACAGCATGAACAGCCACTTGATAGCCTTTGCTATGCGCTAGCAAAATAATTTTATGAAGTTCTTCTTCCATTTCATCATCTGTATTGCCAGGAAGACAAGCTGAACCATGATTTCCTGGTGCATTGAGATAGTCATTATTAAGCCATGCAGTAAAGTTTGAAGGAATACCATCACCAAAAATTTTCAACATAGGAATGTCAAACCAATTTTTATCTGTAATTTCAGGCAATTGAATCTTTTCCAAGCCTTTTACAACATCATTATAACTTAAAGCGCCGTATTCACCCATAAGTAAACCAACACTTACCCTACAAGATAATAAGCCTTTTTCTTGCATTTTTTTATAGGCATGAATTGCAGGTTCACCTAACACACCACCTAGAATAATATTTCCGCCAGGCCCTAAACTACTTTCATTATAGCTAGCGTAGCCTTGTTTATTTAATTCTTGTTGTGTGAGCTTAATTGCATTTTCAAGTTCTTGATAGTCAAGTGAAGGAAAATGCTTCATAATAAGACCTTGAGCAGAAAATTCTTTAAAAACGCCTGTTGGATTACCTTCAGCATCTCTTTCCATTTCGCCTGAATCAGGGTTTGAAGTTTCTTTTGTGATATGACACATTTCTAGTGCTTTAGAGTTTACAACAAGTGTGTGTATCGAAAAATCGTATAATGCTATAGGGTGATTAGGGCTGATTTCATCAAAATCGTATTTACGTGGAAGACGTTCAGGATCGTCTTTCAATTCGTCAATAAAAGCAGAGTTCCAGCCCAAACCTTTTATCCAAGTTCCAGCAGGTAGCTCAGCACATTTTTTTGCAATAGCTTCACGTATATCAGAGAAGTTCTTTACTGCTGGATAGGTTAAATCTAGAAAATCAGGGCTTTTTGTCACACCATACCAAACACCATGCATGTGCGCATCATGCGCAGCAGGCAGTAATAATTTACCTTTTAGGTCAATGACTTGCGTTTTAGACCCTATATAGGGTTTAATTTCAGCATTATAACCTGTGTTAATAATCCAACCATCTTTTATGGCTACAGCTTGTTTGCGACTAAAATGCTTGTCAACTGTGATTACATTTCCGTTTACAAATACTAAATCTGCCTTTGTCATTTCTTCTCTCCCTAAAGTTTACAATTAAGTTTAGTTATTACAGTTCTTACAGTTAATACTTTTTTCTCAAAGTTTCTGATATATCCACCTCAAGTTGCATAAGCACTTAAATCATGAGTGCCAATCAATAGCAGTAAAATAGCCATAGCCTAAGACTTTTTAGATGTGATTTTTTTGTAAAACCTCCTTAATAAAATTTATTTTTAAAGTAAATATTAACAGTTAAAAAGATAATACCATATTATCAACATTAAAAAAATAGTCCCGACTAACTTTTTACATGAATATACTTCTTGATTTTGTATAAATCGAAAGCATCTGCTATTTGCAAAAAGTTTTTTTTCACGCTAGTATTAGAAACCCTAATTACGATAAGTTCTAAAGGTATTTTAGTATGAGAAATCAAGAAAAAAGTTCTACGCACATCATAGAAGCAAAAAAGTATGAAGATTATAAGCTTTTTATACCTTATGGGGAAAAACTTTCTGTAAAAAAAGGATATGAACTCTACAGTGACCACGAAAATTTTAATAAACTATTTTATCTTGAAAAAGGTGAGTTTAAACTTATTGAGCGAAATAAATCGGGAAAAGAACGTCTGATTTTTTGTATAAAAGGCCCAAATCTTATTGGAGAAATGGGCTTTTTAAACACTCCAATCGATGATTTTTGTCTTATTGCAAAAGAAGAAAGTTTTCTTTATGGAATCACAAGGGAGACTATAGAAAAAGAAATCCTCCCATATAAGCCTTTTCTTACAAATTTATTTTTTTTAAGTATTGCTGAAAAAGCAAGTCTTTTCTTGAAGCAAAATGTGCTTCTTTCAACACATGACATTCAGGTTCTTATCTGCCGTATTTTAAACCAACACCTTATACACGCTAATGGTTCTGTATATGCAAAAACTGAATTGAGACAAGATGAACTTGCCGACCTCATGGGCATACATCGAGTGACTGTAAGTAAAAATATTCAAGTCTTGAAAAAGAGAGGAGTTATAGGTGGCTATAAAAAAAATAGAGTAGAAATTCTTGATATGCAAGCTTTTAATGCGCTCATTAGCGAAGATATATAATTTCTATTAGAGCATTTTAACAAAGTGAGAATATAGTAAGCTTTGAATCCTTAATACATTCTCACTTTGCAATTAATGTCTTGTAATTCCTTTAAGAAGCTCTACATATTCGGCATTTGTAATGATAGAATAGATATTTCCATTAATTAATGCCATAAAATATATTCCCATGAAAAGGGCAATCACTGCAGTAGTGTAATTAAAGGATCTTATAGATTCTATTTTATTGACATTATTCAAACAATTACGCTTTGGAACTGCTTTTATACATTCCTGACAGCCAATGCACTCAGGTGTATAGACAGTTTTCTTCTTATGCACTTCAATTTCCATAGGGCAAGCTTTGGAGCAAAGTTTGCAGGCAATACATTCATTTTCATTTCTTTTTATTTTAAAAGGGGATAGCAGACTAAAAATTCCTAATAATGCACCATAAGGACATAGATATTTACAAAAAAAGCCTTTAAATAGATAATTTAATAATACTATTACTGATATGATTAGCAGACTTTTTATTGTTGGATACAAAAGCAACTCCAGCATTTTTGCATCAGAAATCTTATTGTATGAAGAATAGAGAAAAATCTGCACATCACGTGTTTGCATCGTAAAGAAAACCATTTTTAAAAATCCAAAAGGAAGATAGTATTTTACTCCTAATAATGGATAGTGAATCAATTTTGGAATTTTTAATTTTAATCCCTTTTCTGATACATATTCCAAAATAAAGCCAAAAGGACAGAGATATCCGCAAAATCCTTTTTTAAATACAGCACTAACAACTATGATAGCTATAAAAATAGTTAAACCCGCTGGATGAAGAGGATCAAATATATTTGTTGTGAGTAGCTGTTTTAAAGCTAAGACGGCACTCAAAGGAAGAAATGCTTCTATGCCTGCAGGTTTAGTGACATCTAAATTTCCTGCAAGCAAAGAAAAATAGTAATAGCAAAAGCGAAAGCCTATACCTATTACATAGATAAACATTATAAGTTGCAAGATCTTACGAGAGTTATTTTTAATATAATTTTTCAATTTATACAACTTTTCTAAAAGCATTTTTTCTTAATTTGTTCTTTATTAAAATTCAACAATTTCGCCATCAAGAGGTATAGTTAATTTTTCTAAAAAGCCTTTTTGTATGGCAAATTCCCTTAAAGTTTCTTTGGAGGAAGTAAGGTGATTTAATCCGTCCATATGAGTAGCTAAAATTTTTGCATAAGGCGCATATTTGACAACTTCATAAACATCATCAGTTCCCATTATTATAGATATGCCGTTGTCAGTTTGCGCATGCCCTGCATTTACGATTACAAGGTCAGGCTTATATTGATCGAGTGGAGGCTTTAATCCATCAAACCAAACAGTATCGCCCATGATATACATTGTTTTTTCATCAGCGTGTTTGAGTATAACTCCGCAAGCGTCCATAGAATTTTTTCTTTCTGCAAGAATTGACTCATCTGAATAGTGCTGTGCAGGAGTTTTCACTAAGGTGATATTACCGAAAGTTACTCCTTTTTCAGTGAGAATAGTCACATGAGAAAAGTTATTCTGAATAAGAACAGCATAATCATTTTCATTTTGACAAAAAATAGGCATATCTTTGGGAAGGCGTTCCATTGCAACTTTATCGAAGTGGTCGGGGTGAAGGTGTGTTGCAATTACGGCATCAACGTCAATAATTTCTTCAACACAAAGAGGTAAATCATTTAAAGGATTTCTGAGGTGTGAATTAGGTGTGCCTTTCCATTCTTCAAAAGTTCCCTTATCAGATAACATAGGATCTAATAATATTTTACTGTTTCCGTAAGTGATAATCGCAGTAGCTGTTCTTATTTGTTGAAATTTCATTTTTTTATCCTTTATATTCTGTTAATTTTGATATTATAGTGGTTTTCTACATCTGTAACAAATTTTGAAGGTCTTGGAAACTCTGCCATAATCCATGGAATATCAATACCTTCAAGCATGGCATGTTCGTTTATTTTGCCTGTCGTAATTTGATAATAAGCATCAAGCATAAAAGATGCACGCCAATTGTGTGAACAATGCACATAGACATTTTTATCTTTCAATTTATTCATTAGAGCGATGAATGCCTCCATCGCAATGATAGAATTATCAGGGTCATAAGGAAGGCTAAAGTAGATTAAACCTGCATTATAAATTGCGGCAAGATTTGGTTGAGGCTCTGGATTTAATGGATGAATAAGATTTACGACAACCTCCACTCCTGCTGCTTTTGCTTTTGCGTACTCATCATCTTTAGGGAAACCAGAAGTGATTAGATTGTCGTTTACTTTGTGAAAGGCAGTGATATTTTCTAAGCTATTTGTATTAATAGAGTTTTGCATGATTTTTTCCTTATATATTTATTTTTAATCAAGAACGATGTCATATTGCATAATTCCAGCTGTCGCTTTAGCAACATCTAAGCCTGCTAGTTTTTCTACTAAATGAAAAGACATTTCTATGCCTGCAGAAATACCAGCTGAAGTGATAATATCGTCTTCGTCAACAAACTTTACATCTCTAATAACGGTGCATGATGGATATTCTTTTTCTAAAGTATCAAGGAGTTCAATATGAGTAGTCACTTCTCTTCCTTCTAAAAGCCCTGCTTTTGCTAAAATAAAAGCACCTGTGCAAACGGAAGCAGTGATTTCAACTTCTTTAGCTCTTTCTTTTATCCAGTTCATAATAGTATTATTTTTGATAATAGCAGAAGTGTCACCTCCGCCCGGAATAATAAGCACATCAACTTTAGGCATATCCGTAATAGAATAATCTGGTATAACTTTTAAACCATTTGTAGCAACAATTTTTTCCCCATCTTCGCTAACAGTGATTACATCAAAGATTTTATTACTATAATCACCAATGAAAGGGATTGAAAAAACTTCAAAAGGTCCTGCAAAATCAAGAACTTCTACATCATCAAAAAGCAAGATTCCTATTTTGATTTTCCCATCATTCTTTTTATTTAATCCGCTCTGTGTGGCATGTGCTTCTTTAATAGAAAATATGCCTGAATTTGCTAATGCAACTCCCGTAGAAAGACATGCAACAGCTTGTAAATTTTTCTTTATAAAATCTCGTCTATTCATTTTTAATCCTTACTTATTTATCTAAGCTATTCTGCTTTGATTATATGATAGCAACTTTTGTGCCAAATAAATAACAATAATAATAAATGTTTAGAGATTATTATATATATAATAATTCGTGCTTTCGTGCCATTTCTAAATTATTTTAGAGCTAACTGCACAGAATTCCATAAAATATAGAAACACTAATAGCTCGAAATTATTTCGCTCCTAAGAGGATAAACTCCTTCCCCATGACCCAAATATGACCTAAATTAAAATTTGCGATTCGTAAGTATTTGAAATCATTCATTGCAATGCACGCTATGCACAAGATGAAAATGCGATGAATTTTGTGTTGATTTTTTAAATTATTGAAAGATAATATATTGATTTATAATACTATATTTAAATCAATCTTGTTCTAAATTGTTATTAAAACACCAATATTCCGACTGCCTGTTAATCACTAGGTTGGCGGTTCAAGACCGTCTCGGGGAGCCACTCAAAATAAATAAGCACTTAGTAATAAGTGCTTTTTTTATTTGTTAATATTTTAAAGTCAATAAGGGTTTATGATGAAAATCATAGTCCTTTTTCTTGTTTAAAAAATTGAAAAATACGATTTTATACTACCTTTTCCTGTGACACTTAGTGAAAGTTTGTATAAAAAAGTGAAGTTTTAGATCTACTTAGCTGTTTTATTTATAAGCTAGCTTATCGTTGTTTTATTAATAATTACTAAGACTTTTTTCTAAGTCTTTCTTTAATTCATCTCTCAAATCTTGTGGACTGAGCAAGGTTGCAGAAGAGCCAAAAGATTGCACAAAGGAGATCAGTTCATATTTGCTACTTACAGTGAGTGAGAGAGTACATTTCAGATTTTGAAAGTAAACCATATAACAAGCTTACCACCAATAAATTCTACTACAAATATATTTCCTATGTTCAGCAAAAACTACTATTTTTCTGTAGCTTATGCTTAATTTTAACCTAACGAGCTACAAATACATAAATCTTTAAATATTTATTTTATATTTTGCTCTATAATAAAAAATTTCTTATATAAAAATAAATTTTACTTTAAATGCGCAATAAACAAAATCCTTAATGTATTTTTAATTGACATAAGTATTTTTTTTCTATAATGTTTTTATATGTAAAAGAAAAAGATTAAGAAGCAGGGAAGATATGTTTTTTAAATTTGCAAATATAAAAATTTCTGGCATTTCTACTGTAGTACCTCCACAGAAACTTTCCTTATTAGACGAGAAAAACTTGTACAAAGGAGATAGAAAAAAACTTAATAGAGTTATAGAATCATCTGGTTTTTTATATAGGAGAGTGTGCGAAGAAAGTGTTATGACATCAGACCTTTGTCTTTATGCAGCAAATGATTTATTATCAAAACTTAAGGTTGATAGAGATTCTATTGATGCTTTATTATTTCTTTCTTATACTCCTGATTACCTTATGCCCGCTACTTCATACATTTTACACAAAAATCTAAAACTAAATACAGATTGTATCGTCATGGATATACCTCAAGCTTGTTCAGCTTATGTATTGGGGCTATTTCAAGCTTCTATGCTTATTAACTCAGGATGCAAAAAAGTCCTCGTCTTAGTAGGAGATAGTTTTTCAAAGTTTACAGATATGTTTAAAGATAATGCACCTATTTTTGGAGACGCTGGTAGTGCAACACTTCTAGAGTATGATCATAATGCACTAGAATCATATTACAATATCAATTCTGATGGCAATATGTATGATTCGCTGATGTGTGAAAATTTTGGTTTTAGAAACCCACCTACAAAAAAAGATTTTTACGAAGATGGCTCTCCTATGTATAAATCAAGTATGGATGGGGGAAAAATTTTCAACTTCACACTTTCAGAAATAGCACCTAGCATTGAAAAACTTTTTAAAAAAGCAAAAACAGAAAAAAATGCCATTGATTATTTTGTATTTCATCAGGCAAATCGCCTTATTCTTGAAAATATCGCTCGTAAACTTGATATTCCTTATGAAAAAACACCCATGACTACTTTAACTGAATATGGTAATCAATGTGGAGCATCTATACCATGCACTATTTCTGATACACTCTCTCATAAAGTAAGCATGGAGAAAACAAAACTTTTATTGTCAGGTTTTGGAGTAGGACTTAGTTGGGCAAGTGCTCTTGTTTCCTTAGATAAAATTTACTGCTCTAATATATTGAAATACGGAGAAGAAAATGAATAAACAACAATTCTTAGAAAAGTTTTCACATGAAGTATTAGAACTAGAAGAGATACCTGCAACAAACATTCTCATTTCAGAAGTAACAGACTGGGATTCATTAAAATTATTAATTAGTATGACATTTTTTGACAAAGAGCTTAAAGTAATTCTAACTCCAGAGCAAGCGCAAAATGCAAAAACACTACATGATTTCCTTCAATTAGCTGGAGCGAAACTAGATGATTAGTTTTAATAAAGAGCAGATGTTTCTTGTGACTGGTGCATCATCTGGTATAGGAGAAACCGTAACTACACTACTTATTGAATGTGGTGCTAGTGTTATTGCTATTGGACGTGATGAAACACGCTTACAAAAGGTAAAAAATGCCTGCAAATATCCAAAATTTTGTCATACAGAAGTAAGGGATTTAGCAATTAATATTGAAGAAATACCTGAATACATTGCTATGTTAAAAAACAAGTATGGTAAATTTCACGGCTTAGTTAACTGTGCTGCAGTAAAAAACGTAAAACCTTTAAAGGCACTAGACTATCAAACAATGAAAAACATTTTTGATATAAATTATTTTGTCACAATGCTTTTAACTAAAGCTTTCTCACATAAATTTAACCATGTAGAAGAAAAAAGCTCTGTTGTCACGATTGCTTCTGCCGCTGCCCTACAATGTTGCAAGGGAGATTCTCTTTATGCTGGTACAAAAGCAGCGATTATAGCATCAAGTAAAGCAATTGCCCGAGAAATGGCGCCTATTGGATTAAGAATAAATACCGTTTCTCCATCAGATATTGATACACCTATGCTACAAGATTCCTCCCAAGATTTATTTTTAAAAGCACGAGAACAAAATTATCCATTAGGTATAGGCAAACCTGTTGATGTTGCAAACCTCATTGTTTTTCTTTTGTCTGACAAAGCAAAATGGATTACTGGCCAAAATTATATCATAGATTGTGCTAGCTTTTAATATATTAATTTAAACTTATGTGAGCATGCAAATGTCTACTTCTATTGAACTATGTTCGGATAATAAAGTAAAAAAACTTTTAGATTTTATTGATGTGCATTGGGCAAAAAACCATATTTTCGTAAAACAAAAGGAACTCTTTGACTGGCAACACAAAAGTTTAGATGGATATAATTTTGTTTTAGCTTGTGATAGCAATTCTATTGTTGGTGCATTAGGCTTTATTCCAACAAGTCATTTTTCTTCAAAACTTTCCACTAATAAAGAAACTTGGCTTGCTATATGGAAAGTAATAGATGACCCAAAGTATGTTGGTATCGGCATAGGCTTGCTTGATTTTATTGCAACACAATTTAATTTCACAACAATATGTTCAGTAGGTATTAATACAAAAGTAATGAAACTGTATAAAGCACTAGGGTTTACAATTGGTGAACTCGAACATAGAGCCTTTTTTAATCAATCTTTTAAAGATTTTAATATTACGTCTCCTCCCTCAAATTATAAAACTATCGCAAAACGCTCAAATGTATTATTTAAAGAGCTATCGAACGAAGATGAGTTAAAAAGTTGCGAACAACTCTTCACATCATATCCACGAAAAGATACTACCTATATAATAAATAGATACTTAAGACATCCCCAATATTTATATAAATGCGTAAAAGTTTATAAAGCTGAAAAACTCTTTTCTCTCTTTATTTATAGAATTATTTCTATTAAAAACGCTAAAATTGCTCGTATTGTGGATGTTCAAGGGGGAAATATTCTTTCTTCTGAATTTAATACTCCTTTTATCAACTTCTTAACTGAGCAAGAGCTAGAGTATGTTGACATTGTATCTAACCTACCTGCTTCTGAGCATATAGGCTTTAAACATAATCTGAGTGATAATTTTATTGTTCCTAATTATTTTGAACCTTTTATCTTAAGTAATGTCCCAATTTATTACGCTTACAAATCAGAAAAACCTATCACTATTTTTAGAGGTGATAGCGATCAGGATAGACCAAATATATGAATAATACTTTAGCAATAGTCATGTATCACTATATAAGAGATTTCAAGCACTCTCGTTATCCTCAAATTAAGGGACTTGATGTTAACTTATTTGAACAGCAGCTACAATTTTTAAAGAAAAATTACTCTATAGTTTCCATGCAAGATGTTATACTTGCTATTGAAAACAAACAAGAACTCCCTTCGAACTCAGCATTACTAACATTTGATGATGGATATGCCGAACACTTTACTATCGTGTACCCCATGCTAAGATCTTTAGATATTCAAGGGAGCTTTTTTTTACCAGCTAAAACTGTTTTAGAGCACAAAGTTTTAGACGTTAATAAAATTCACTTCGTTCTTGCTTCAGGTGTAAAAACACAAGAAATACTAGACTTATTAAGAACTAAAATTCAAAATAATTCAAAACAATATTCTTTATTATCATTTGATGAGTATTATAAACAATATGCTGTTTCTTCTCGCTTTGATTCGTGTGAAATAATCTTTGTTAAAAGAATGCTACAAACAGTGTTACCAGAAAAATTGCGCAATGAAATTGTTGACTTTATGTTTGTAAAATTTATAGGAATGGAAGAAGAAATGTTTGCACGAGAGCTTTACATGTCATTAACACAGTGTAAACAACTCATAAGAGATGGTATGCATTTGGGCTGTCATGGCTACGAGCATTATTGGTGGGACAAGCTTTCCAATGACGCACTTGAAATAGAAATTCAAATGGCAAAAATATTTCTTTCAACTATAGGTTGTGACATGGAAAACTGGACTGCATGTTATCCCTATGGATCAGTATGTGAAAATGCAATAAAAATTTTAAAAAGAGAAAAATGTAAACTTGCATTCACTACAGAAGTTCGCTTTGCAAATCTAAAGAAAGATTTACCGCATCGCTTACCACGACTTGATACAAATGACTTTCCACCCAAGAGCAATAACTATATTAACCTTTAAAAACTATTTTATCGTGTAAATAGTTTATCTTAGACTATAAGTCTCGTAAAAACTATTATTTTTAGATTGACAAAATCCAAATTTATAGTTTAGTGATAGCATAAGAATTTTTATTCTTTTGATAAAACTACTCAATTTGCTCAACACTAGGATTATCAAGCTTTTCAAAAGCAAGCACAAAAGAAGTATACCTTTTTGAAAAGTTCAAAAAGTCTATAGTTTTAGCAGTTCGTTCAGGGTCACCACGAAGCACAACAACTTGAGGACGAATATCACCCTTATGATCTTTTTCATCAATTAAATAGTCAACCGCACTTGTGCCAACACCATCATAAGAGCCTGTTTTCAAAAAACTAACCAGCATTTTCAATTCTCTTTAATTCTTCTAAAATCTGCTCATGCTGTTCCATAAATTTAGCATCGTCAACATCATTCATATTTCCATAATAAACAGCCCTATTTGCAAAACGTGAAAGTTGATTCACATTATTGCCAATTCGTGCAAGAAAAATAAGTAAATCCTTACTCACTTCTTTATAAACAACTTTATCTAATTTCTTTCGTGAAATATGAGTTAAATCTTTGTTATCATAATCGGGCAAATAAGGACGTACAAAATTTGAAATAGAATACTTTTCTTTCCCTGCATCTTTTTTTTGCCATAGCATGTAATAGATTATAAAGAATTTAATAAATACTTTAAAGACGATTTCATAAAAATAGATAAAGAAATCACGAAGCGTAAAAAAGAAATTGCTATACAAAAAGAAAGAGAAAAACAAGAAAAAGCTGAACAACTAAAACTTGAAATAGAAAGAACAAAAGCTGCAATTCTTAAAACATTTTCTGGTATGAAAGAAAACCTAGTTAATAAAAATGAGAAAGAAAGAAAAAGCATGTATAAGAAAATTATACGACTTTTATTAAATAATGGTTCAATTTCTGTTAAAATTTCTTTTGAAGAATTTAAGGAATTATTTTATTTGACATAGTTTTTTATAATAATATATTTTTAATTTCATTTCATTATCTGAAACATTTTCTTATTATATTTAGTTTCAAACATACTATTTGAATAGTACTTGTTTGCAAATTTAAATTTTAGCATGTTAAACAGATCCACTAAGGAGAAATTATGCCGCCAACAAATGTAGCCTTATTTTTACAAAAATACATTTTTGAACGCATGCAAAAAGAAAAGGATATACTTGCTTTCTTTGACCAATATACTACTTGGTTTTATCCTAAAAGATGGGATTTAGGAAATGGTGGAGATTCTTACTTCTGGTTTGGTATGAGCTGTGAGTATAGTGGAGTCTGTGAATCTCTTGATATTAGTAAAATTAATCGAAATGATCTTTTTGATAATATAGCTAACTCCCCCTCTACTATAGAAATTAATTTTCCCATTGATACTGTCATACAAAATACTAACTTTAAATTGCCTAGCGATGAAATATATAAAGAGTTTAAAAGTTTATTTGAAACTAATTCTCTACTTATAAGCAAAGGTTTTGTTCTAATACCCGATGGCATCACTCTACCTTTTAAGCTAGACCTTTGTGAAATAGGCAGAGAGTTTCCTAATATTTCACAATCTTTACTAGCTCTTGATTCTACCTTAGATACAATATTAGAATATATCGACGAACTTGATAAAATTTGTAAAAAACTCATTACGTTATAGTTATAGTAAAACGGAGGGCAAATGTTAGCAGCTATTATGAATGGTAAAGCGGCTAAAGTTGAGCTTAATGGAAAGAAAACAAGTTGGAGCGAACTTTTTAGAGAACGTGAGGATCTACTAACTGCTGCTATATTTGGGAGATTACAATATTTTTCTGATGCTGCTCAAGAAAAGTTGCTCCATTTATTTATTGAAAGCGAAGCCCCAAGTCTTGGAAATATACATGAAATTTTATTTTGGCCTTCATTCACTCCTGCTCAAGGAGATTTAGGAATGCGAGTTGAGCCAGATATAATTATTGAATGTGAAAAAGGGATAATCATAATTGAAGTTAAGCCAGAATGGGCATCTCAGTGCGAACAGCAATGGGAACGTCAGGTTAAAGCTGTTCTTGAACACTATACAAAAAATAAAGCTTTATTAAACTCTGTTCATTATGTTGCACTTGGAGGTTGTAATAACTTAGATTGCAAAAAGTATATGAAAAATCTGAATATTGGAGTTTTAGGACATCAAATAAAATGGCAAGACTTTTTAATGAATATTCTTAATATGCAAAACCTGAATGATAAAGGTGATATAGCTATAAGAAATGATTTGATTAACGCCCTGTCTCTTTTTGGAGTACATCGTCCAATTGCACAACTAAAAGATTACCTTACTTTAGCAACTAAAGTTTCCGATAGTAACCTTAGTCTAATAAAAAAAATGCCTAATGGACTACAAAAAATTTGTGGAGAAAACATATGAGTTCAACAGATATGCAAGCAAATACTTTAACTCTTGAAGAAGCAAAATTACTTATTAAGCAACAACAAAGTGCTCATAAACTAATTGCTGGCTTTTATCAAAATTTACTACAAATGTTTGATACTATTGCAACAGCATGTGGGCATGAGTTTAAATTTTGGGCTCCAAAGCATAATGGAAGACCTGTAGGCACAACTGGAAATCCTTCACTATCGCCAGTTTGGACTATGTTGCCATTTTATTCTGCAATGCTTGCCTATATAAAGGAAAAGAATAATCTGCATGCAAATGTTGGCGATAGTATTATCCGTTTTGACTTATATTTTGATAGTGCCTACACAGGTAATAATCCAAGCCCTTTAGATTTGAAGTCAAATACTGCCTGTGTAAATATTGTATTGTATAGGTGCATACATGAAGATAAAGATAAAAACATTTATCAATTATACAATAAATTTGCTGTACCAAGTGAAATAAAAAATCAATCGCATACATGGAAAAAGGCTGATGATACACTTGAAATAGCTGTTATAATAGTAGATTTAAGTGATTTCATTTTTGCCCCAGATGAAATTCAAAGAATGATAAACACAGCTTTTGAAGATAATGGAATAAAGGATAAACTTTAATAAAGGCTATTTAAATTTTAAAAATCAAGATTTATTCAACTTCTATTTCATATTTTGAAATGAAATACTCTTATTTTTTACAAAAATTTTGATACTAATTATTATCATAATATAAGCGATGAGGTAGCCTTATGTGTGAAGTGCAAGAAGAATTCACTAATGCAATTTATCATGATAAATTAAAAGAAATGGATTATATTTTATATAGAGATATTGATATAGAGGCTTTGCTACAAAAAGGTATCACGACTTGCGATGAAAACAATTATCGAGTGAGATATAATTATACACCTCTTTTATGGGCATGCGAATTCCACTCGATAGAGAGTGTAGAGCTACTACTAAGACATAATGCAAATGTTAATGTTCAGCTAAGAGGTTTTGACGCTCCCATTTTTAAAGAAGCTGATAAGGGAGTAGAAAAACAAACTATAAGAGAGTGGCAAGAAAATAAAATGGAAACTCCCCTTGTTGTTGCGATACAAAGAAATTCTTTGCCTCTTGTAAAACTGCTCTTAGAAAATGGCGCAAATCCAAATATTTACAATGAAAATGACTATTCAACTACTTTATGCTATGCCTCTGCATTTTTTGCTGAAGCAGTACAAATACTAATAGATTATGGTGCTGATGTTAATGCTAAACATAAACTAGCAACAATGACACCTTTAGACTTTGCTGTAAGTGATAATAATATCAACGCAGCAAGAATTCTTTTAGAAAATGGAGCTCGTATTACTGTTGAAGAGCAAGTAGAAGCAACACATCTTTATACTTGCGTAGAATATGGATACCCGGAAATGCTAAAGCTCATGCTTAATTTCCACTCTGTAGACTTTGTGTATAAAAAGATTACCTTCTATTTTATCCTTATTATTGATTCCGATAATATTGAGCTAGCAAGAATATTATTAGACTATTCAGAAAAAAATGCTTTAAATATCCTAAACAATGATTTTTTTGAAGCCTTTGAAGAAAATTGTAGTCCTGCTATGCTTGATTTACTAAAGGAAGGAGGCAGGCGTTTGAATAAACAACAATAGTTCTATCAAAAAGTATTAAAATTGTTCTTCTGTCGTAATATATTTATATATTTGCTCGCTATTGTACCATAAATAGAATTTTGCTCCATCACCAAACTTGACAACTACGCTAGAAGTATCTAACTTCAAATTACTGCAAATTATCACATGTATTCTTTAGAAGGAGGAACAAATGAGTAAGCCCAAAACATTTAAAGATATTCTCGAACAAGAGAAGAAGAAGGCGAAGCCAATAGCAAAATGGCATGTCTTTATTACAGGCAAAGACATTCCCCACAAAGACAAAAGCAAATATTCAAGAAAAGAAAAACATAAGGCTGACCCGCAAGGGAATCAGCCTTTTTTATTATTACAAAGTCATAACTTTCACTTTAGAGAATTTGTTCAAAAAAAAGGAGGGGCTAGTTAAGCACAATAGAGCTTACTAAAATCACACTCCTTTCTAATTTGCAAAAGCTGCAAGAACTTGCTAGGAGCATAAAGACTAAAAGTCCCGAACTTAAAGAATTTAATAGACGTGGGCTTTATAGAATGGTGCACTTTATGATTTATATCAATATGATAAAATTGTGTCATCACTGATGACACAATTGAGTTGGACTCATCATCTCAAAATTATGTCTTCTTGCAAAAGTCTTGAACAACGTCATTTTTATATAAAACTAGCTATAGATGGAAATATAGTGTGCGTGAAAAGGAAAAGTTATCGATTAACGTAGCCGTATGTATAACCCAAAAAAGGATGTAAAAATTACTGCATTGAAATTACGGTAATTTTCTACAAATGACTTTCCATGTCCATAGATTTATGAAGTATACGAATAATATCTATTCCATTTGTGCTTTTATGTTTTACAAAATACAGAACATGAGATGCAACAAAATATTTCCAATATCCTTCACGTATATCTGCTTGCATAGCAATAAGTTTTCCCGATGAGAGTTTTTCAATAACAGCCATAATAGTGTAGACATATTTATCTGCTTGCTCATTTGACCATTCTTGATAGGTATATAACCAAATATTTTCAAGGTCTTGCTCAGCAAGAGGGGAAAGTCTAAAAGATTTATTGCCCATGTTTTTGGTGCATCCTTTTTAGAAAACTTTCTGTGTCAAATGCTTGTGGAGCACCTGACTGTTCTCCTGCTATAAGAGCGTCTAGCAGAAGTTTTTGCTTTGTTTCATGCTCTTCAAGTAAGCGTAAACCTGCTCGGACAACATCACTTGCAGAGCCATAGCGGCCATTTTTTACTTGCATGTCAATAAATGAGGTAAAATAATCTCCTAATGAGACCGAAGTATTTTTCATAGTGTTCACCTTTTAGTATTATTAAATAATAAATAATGGTATAATTTGATAATGTCAAGTTATAAAGGTCAAGAGAAAGTGAGGCGATTATATAGAATAGAATACCTTAGTTTTTTTATACCAAGTTCCCATGTTGTGAAACTATTTCTTTTCTTTGATTTCTCTACTTTCATCAGAGAAAATCTCAGCAACAGGCTTTAGACATAACTCATCGTATTCTTTAAGAGTTGTTTTACTAACAAGTTCAATCTCTTGCAATTCTTGCATTGTTGAATGTACTATAGCTGCAGCATTACTTTTGTATTCATTCATTTTATTCAATCCTATATGTTTAGACCTTAAGTATTACACTACTCACCCTCTTCAATCAACATGGCAGCTTTTCTAAGTTTATCAGGGTTATAGTGACTATATCTTTGAGTCATTGTTATATCTTTATGTCCCATAAGTTCAGCTAGTTCAAACATAGATACGCCTTTTTGGGCTAACCATGAGGCAAAAGTATGTCTAAGAGTATGGAAGACAACTTTTTCTCTTCTATCGCCTATATTTTTATTGAAAGCGAGTTCATCAACTGTAACCATAAAGGTTTTACTCATAAACTGTTTAGCTGTGCCGTCATTATTTGAGAAAATAAATTCATTTGCTCTATGTTCCTGTGAATTAAATCTTTTTTGGAGCATTTGCAGAACATTTTTCGGCAAATATGCAACACCGCTTTCTTTATTCTTTCTATCTCGTACATGGACAAGTTCTTGTTGAAAATTGACATCACCCCATTGCAATTTAAAAATTTCCCCTTGTCTTAGTCCGCAGTATAAAGAAAGAAGAGAGATATCGTGCACATAAGCCGAACGACTTGCAAGTCTTTCAAGGAGCATATTTGCTTCTTCTTGAGTTAAAAATCGTGTGCGTTTATTGTCTTCTTTTGGTAACTTTGCCCTCAAAGGAAAAGTTGTATTCACTAGATCACGAGTATGAGCGTAGTTCCACATTTGCCTTAAAACTGCGATGGCATATCTTACTGTTGAAGGGCTTAACTTCTTTCCTGTACGGCTTGAAGTTTTTTCCTGTAAAGCTCTTAGGAATTCATCTAATTTGCGTGAATTGATTTCTTTAATAGAAATATCATTGAAGAAAGGAAGTATATGAAAAGCCATAAGCTGTTTTTCTTTAGAAATTGACTTGGAATTCTTATTCACTTGTGCAGCAAGATAATCCTTAAAGATAGCCGCTAGACTAAGACTTTGCTCTAGCTTTTTCTTTACTTTGAGCTCTTCTTGCTTTTCAATATTTAATTCACGGATTTCTTTAAGACTTTGACCGCCTGTTCCTGTTCGCCAATTTTCTTTAAGACTTGCGTAATCCACTTCACATCTTGCTAAAGTCACGCCTTCGCTAGCCCAGCCTATTGGCTCATTATAGACTTTAGCATTTCTTTTGTACTGCAAAACATAATATCTATCTGGCTTTTTATTATGCTTACGAGTTGGATGTTCTTTATATCTGATTCCTTTTGAGGCACTTATATATTTAATCACTACTTTCTTTCCCTCAATTTTATACTACCTTTATACTACCTTTTTCCATGAAAAGTATAGATATGTAGTTAAGGTCTATGAAGGCATAATAACACAAAAAACATGTATTGTCAATATGAATAAGGTAATTCTGTGAAAGATTGTGAAAGATACAAAAAGACAAAGATAAGAACTGTTAATCACTAGGTTGGCGGTTCAAGACCGTCTCGGGGAGCCACTCAAAAATAAATAAGCACTTAGTAATAAGTGCTTTTTTTATTTAACTCAATTTTCAAGTGAGTTATGATATTCTCTTATATTTTTTTTCATAGTATTCAGCCTCTTCATTTAACAATGAATTATCTGAAAACAAATAATTTTTGCTTTTCAAATGCATTTGAGTAGGACTTTCAAGCATAGTACGATTTATAAAACCTTTATTTTGATTATTTTATACTTTCGTATTTTTATAAATTAATAAATTTAGGAAGGGAATTATGAAAAAATTCTTTTTATATTTCTTTTAATCTCTTGTAATATGCAGCTTGGATTTGCTACTGTTTTTGTAAAGCCAAATAGCAAGATTTATCATAGTGAATTCTGCAAAGGCATTTCACACGCTAAGATTGTTAATGAAGTAACAGTTGAACTAGCTACTTCACTAGGCTATAATCCTTATTGCAACTGCCTTGAGATTGATCATAAACTAAATCACACTTCTTCAAATTATAGAAAAAATTCTGAAGCCACGACTAGTGAAAAATCTCAGCTCAGAAAACCTGATACTATCACTGATAGAGTTGAGCAAGTTGCCGATGTTGACTCAATTTTCTAGAGACACAACAAAAACTTACCACGCATTTAGCTATCAAATTTTTATGTGATAATTACATTTTTTAGCAAAAATTATTAATTTTTTCAATAATCATTATTAATATAAAATTTTCTATTTTCATTATTAATTTTTTTTGTATTTATGCCTATTTTTTATATACAATAAATTCAATAAATTAAATACAAAAAAACGCAAAAAAACCACAAATCAAGTGAATTATTTCATTATAATTTGTAAAAAATTTTACATATAACCCCTCCCTAACATTCTGTATATACATATCTTTTATTTTTTCACATTGAAATAATTGAATATTTTTCCCTTTGACAAAATAGAAAAAAGATATATTTATATTTTATATTATATATTTATTTTTTCAATATTAATGTATTATTCTTTATTGAAATAAAGGAGGAAGTTAATAGCATAAATATTTTATTGCATTTTTTTTTTTTATATAATATACTGGTTGCATTAAAATATTTTCATTTTTCTATAAAAAAATAGCTTATTCTTGCTTAAATCTTATGGAAAATGATTTTTCTGTAAGTAGTAAAATTTTCTAAAAATCATCTCTCTCTGATATATAAAAGAAAATTTTCTAAGCCTCATGGTTTAAGGTGCATTATGGCTGAATTGATTTTGAATATTCCCATAGCTGGCGAAAAAGTCCTTATTAATATGGATAAAGAAATCAGCGAAATGAGAATGACCTTTGAGTTTGAAGAAATAATTTTTGAAAAAACAGGACCTAATCTTGAACTTTTCTTTGAAAGCAACAATGCTACAATTGTGCTTGAAAATTTTTACTCAATATATAACGACCAATTTATTCCAGATTTTCTCATAGGTTCTAACTCTATCTCAGGTAAAGATTTTTTTTCTGCACTCGATCAAAATTTAATGCCTGCGGCAGATAGTATCTTTAACCAGCTTTCAAACTCAAGTTCTTCTTTTGCAGTATTTGATAACCTTATTGAGCTTTTTAATTCCTTTATAAATATGTTATAAAGTTCTAATTGTAAAAAATTCCATATAATTTATGTAGTAAAAAAAAACATTTCTTATATTTTTTTACATTCTCTTTTATTGCATTAGTTTTCTATGTGTATAAACACCTTTAAATACACCTAAAAAAACGAGTCCACTCTCTCTTTAACCAAACAAGTATAAATTATTAGGAACAACAAGCATAATGTGTTTTGTTGTAATTATAGCAATTATAATTTTTTTGGAGGTGGAAGTGACATATGAAAAATAATGGCATTGCCTCAAATATATTCTGTGGCAATTTTGTGCTAGACCAACCTTTTCTTGCCTCTCTCAATTGGTGCAATGCCTAAAAGGTAGTAGATTTCGCAATGTGTAAACTCACAGCGAATACATTCTTTAATTTTAACAAAAGGAGATGCCTATAAGCCAAAACTTTGATGATGCTACTTTTCAAGTCATTTTGAATAAAATTTGAATTTTCGGCATCAGCAAAATAATGAAACTTTAATTTATTACTAAACATATGCAAAGAGCCCATTTTCAAAAAATCATTTAGTTTTCTGAAAAATGGGCTCATCTTTTGGGAGTGTTCGTGCAATGTTTCGCACTTATTTATTTTAGCAAAAAAGCTCTAGAAATCAACTTTTTCACCATAATAGCAAGCTTTAAACAATCTTGCCATTGTTTCTGGATCGATTGTACGTGGATTTGTTCCTGTGCAAGGATCAGCACAAGCAGCTTCTGAAATAATTGTTAAATTATTTAAGAAATCTTCTTCGCTTACACCAAATTCTTTCATTGTCTTAGGCATATTCATTTGTGCTTTGATTTCAACAAGTTTTTCTACTAAAGAATCTACTAATTCTTCAGTTGTGCTGCCTTTTAAGCCAAGATACTTCGCAATTTGAGCATATCTTTGTCCAGCTTCTTTAGAATTGTATTTTACAACATAAGGAAGATAGATAGCATTAGCACAACCATGAGGAATACCAAACAATCTGCCTGTTTTATGTGCCATTGAGTGTACAATACCTAAGATTGCATTTGAAAAAGACATACCAGCCATACATTGTGCTATATGCATTTCGTCTCTTGCTTCTTTTTTACCATTGTAAGAATCAACAACATTATCTACAATCATTTCAATAGATTTCATTGCAAGTGAATCTGTGATTGGATTTGCAACAACAGAAACATAAGCTTCAAATGAATGTGTGATAGCGTCCATACCAGTGTTTGCTACTAATAATGGAGAAAGTGATTGAACTAAATTTGTATCAACAATAGCGACATCAGGAGTGATGTTATAATCAGCTATAGGGTATTTAATATTGTTCTTTTCGTCTGTAATGATTGAGAAAGCAGTTACTTCTGTTCCTGTTCCGCTTGTAGTTGCAACAGCAATAAAGCATGCTTTTTTTCTTAGAGTTGGAAGGTTGAATGGCTTTGCAGCTTCTGCAAAAGTGAATTCTGGGTTTTCGTAGAAAATCCACATAGCTTTAGCAGCATCGATTGGTGAACCGCCGCCAACACCAATGATAACATCAGGCTGATATTCGCTCATAGCCTTTGCACCACGCATCACTGTTTCAACAGATGGATCAGCTTCAACGCCCACAAAAAGAGTGCTATCAAGGCCTGCTTCTTTTAAATTTGCTTGAATAGTTCCTGCTGTACCGTCTTTGATCATTCTTTCAGAACCAATAACGATAAAAGCTTTCTTACCTTCAATTGATTTTAAATAGTCTAAAGCATTTTCGCCAAAATAAACATCTCTTGGAATTGTGAATCTTTTCATTTTTTTTCCTCTATATAAAAAGTTAAATACATTTTTTTCTTATACACAGAGAAAAACATTCGCGCAAGAAGGCACTTTAATGTTTGTTGCATACCAAAAGGGTATATACTTACCTTTTGGTGCAATAATTATTCTTCATTATAGGATTTGATGACTTTCTTACCCCATTTATTCAAATTCTCTAATAAAGGTATGGCCTCTTTTCCTAAAGATGTGAGTGAATATTCTACAATAGGCGGAACATTAGGATAAACTTTGCGAGAAACAAGTTTATTTTCTTCTAATTTACGCAATTGTTGTGTGAGCATTTTTTGAGTAATTCCTGGAATAATTCTAAGAAATTCATTAAAACGAATTTGCTCAAATTCATGCAAAGCCCATAAAATAGTGGACTTCCACTTCCCTGATAAAACCTCAAGGGCAACTTCCATTTCTTTTGTAAAATTACTACAAGATATTTTATTTTCTCTATCTTCTGGCAAAATAAACTCCTTGTCAAAAAAATCTGACTCTAGTTTATATATATTAAGCTAGATTTTTAATCAAGTAAAATTTAAGTAAAGAATTTTGCAACTTAGTTAATATCATAAAAAATTAAATAAAAAAAGAGAGGTTCGGCACCTCTCTTAATTCGTAATATATATAATAATTACTATAGCTTGATGGCGGAGCGGTAGGGATTCGAACCCTAGATACAGTTTTATCCGTATACTCACTTAGCAGGCGAGCTCCTTCGGCCGACTCGGACACCGCTCCACGCAGAAATTCTTATAAGATAAAATTCAAGGACTTGTCAAGTCTTTATTTTCATGTCTTAATTTCTTCTTGATTTCTTTATCAAAAAGTATTTATTTTGCTACGCATTTAAGGATTTTATAACCCTCTTTAAAAAGAAAATTTGCTTTATCGTTTGCAATAATTTCTTCAACAATACCAACACCAAATACAGAATGTTCAACACTATCACCAACAGAAAACTCTTCGTCCATTCTATATTTTTTTGGAGTAGCGAAGTTTTTCATTAATTTCTTTTTCCACAATTCTTCTTTTTCAAAATCATTCAAAACTTTCTTTGATTTTGCTTTATTTGCTGTAGTAGAAAGTGTTCTTGGTGAAGTAAGACTTTGTTTTACAGCATTCTTTTTACCTGCTTGCTCTACAGCCTTGCCTCTTTCTTCATTCGAACGCACACTCACTACAGAAGAACTTTCCTTTTTCTTCTGCCCTGCTGGCACATAATATTTATGCACGCTCTTACAAGCAACGCACTCTACCTTCATCGGTACATTATCCACAACAACAATAACAATATGTCCTGTGGTATCTTTACAACGTGAACAACGTGCCTCAAGACGCTGCCCTGCAACAAAAGCCATATATTTCTCCATTTTATAAGTTTTCAGTTATAATTTCAATCAATTCATCAATTTGTTCTTCGTGCTCATTATTTGAAAGCTTTGAACAAAAACGCCCTACGCTATTGCGATTTTTTACCACACATCTATCAGTAAGATCCACACCACTTCTAATGTCTAAAGCATAAGCCGTTAAGCTAGAGGGATAAATTGAAGATAAATATTCTAATTCATTATTAAATTGTTCTGCATGATCTAAAGAATATATTGCTAAAACCTTATATTTATCTTCGTGTATTTCTTCTCTATTGAATAAAAATGCAAAGGAAGGTTCTACAATAAAATAATTTTTTATAAAGGGATAGGAAGTTTTAAGATATTTATCAATAGAAAGCTTTTCTATGATATTTTCTTCAACAATTTCAACTTCTTCAACTTTTTCTTCTTCTATTTCTTGTGCTTTTCTGCCTAATCGCCTTAATCTTCTTGCAGCTTCTTCTTTGGCCTTTGCTTTTGCTTTTTCTTCAGCCAATTTAAGAGCATTTTCTTCTTTTAGATAGGCAAGAGCATGTTCCTTTGCTTTTGTATGTCCTTCAATATCTGCAAGCAATCTATATATTTGCTGATTTATAGGAGCATTGCAATATGCATCGTCCTGATATTTTCTGCAATAATTCACATAATTTTTTAACTTCATTTCTTCATTATGTAATAAAAAAGGAGCAAAAGCAGTATCTTCAAAGGAAAGCACAGAAAGCGTGTTCGCATTGATAGAAAACTTTTTCATTGCACGCACATATTCAATACTTTTTATAATTTCTTCTGCTCTTGATGGATATTGATTGGCTGTCATGGTTTTTTTCATATTCGACCAATTATCGCCATTATGTGTGAGGCTTGCAACCAAGAAGCCTGCACGAGCAAGAGCGTAAGAAAGTTTTGAAAAAGAATATCTATCCGCATAAGTAGGCGGACTAAGAAGAATTAAATCGTATTCACGATCATACACTTTTGGTTTTCTTGTAGTTACATAAAACGAGTCGCCACCACTGTATAATTGCTTTGAACTCGAACGGCTTGGTGTTGGATACCACAAAGAAAGTTCTATAAAATTACCCTCTTCATGCGGAATATAGATACTTTCATAAGCGACAAAGGCCACTTCTTGCTTGCTAAATCCTGCTTTTGGCAGAGACAAAAAGAGCAAGGAAAAGACAATAAAGAATTTTAATACAAATTTCATATAGAAACTAAACATTGCCTTGTTTGACTTCTGTCCACAAAGCGTCTTTTTCGTCAAGAGTCAATTCTTCGAAATTTAAACCACGCAAAAGAGCGAGTTTTTCCATTGCTTCAAAGCGATCTAAAAATCGATTTGTTGCAAAATCAGTTGCATTTGCAAGTTTGATTCCTTTTCTTCTTCCAAGCTCTACCAATGAAAAAACCATATCTCCAATTTCGTGTTCGATTTTTTCTTGATTTTTTTCTTGTAAGGCATCAAACAATTCTAAATATTCGGCTTCAACTTGTTGCTCAACATCTTCGTCATTTTCCCATGTAAAGCCCGCTTGAGCAGCTTTTGAATGTATTCTATAGGCCTTTGTTAAAGGCGGAACTTCTCTGACAAGAGTTGAAAAAACACCCTTTCTTTCGTCTTTATTTGCTTCTTTTTCTTCTTTTTTGATTCTTGCCCAATTGTCTATCAAATCTTGTCTGCTTTCAATTTTTGCATCAGCAAAAACATGCGGATGCCTTCTAATCATTTTAGCAGAAGCAGAATTAAGAGCATCAGCAAAATCAAACTTTCCTTCTTTAGCAAAAAGATGTGCCACAAAATAGACATTAAAGAGCAAATCACCCATTTCGTCTACAATGTGTCCAGTTTTATTGCTGCGTATAGCGTCAATACATTCAAAGCATTCTTCAATAATATATTCAGCCATACTAATAGGATTTTGTTCTCTATCCCATGAACAGCCTGTTTCAGGATCTAAGAGCTTTTCAACGACATCGTGGATTCTTTCAAGAGCTTGTTCAGTTTTTTCTTTATTATACATGTAAAAACCTGTTTATTCTAATATATTTTGCACATTTTCTGGCAAGTAAGTAATCAAATATTCTACAGCATCTGTGAAATATGGTATAGAATAGGAAGAGCTCACAAAGGTATAACTATCAAAATAGTTTACAGCTAAATATGTGAGAACAGAACACACTAAAAATGCTTTAGTGATACCGATGATTGCACCTAATAGATGATCGAGAAAACCTAAGAAAATAAGATCTAGTATATTACGTACAAAAAAAGCAAGTAAGGCAGCAAGAGCGCCACACCCAAAAATAATGATTGCAAAGCTGAGAATCGGCTCCCAACCTTGTGGTAGAGAGAAAGGAAGGTAGTTTACAAGCTCGCCTGAATAATTCACCGCAAGATAAGCACCACCAAGTAAGCCAGCTAAGCCTATAAGTTCGGTCACAGCACCACTAAAAGCACCGCGAATTACAAAATACAAGAAAATAACAAGAGCTAAAATATCAAAATTAAGTTCCATGAAAAAGAGTCACCAGTATAAGTTTTTATTTTTTTAGACTTTTGGATTGCTTGCCACAACTTCTATAGCCTTTTCAAGGGCAAGATCAATTTCCTCACGGAAAACTTGTCCATTCATGACTATTGTGCCCTTATGAGCATATTTCGCAGGCAAGTTATTGAGAGTCAAAGCGTAAACATCTTGCAAGTCTTTTTGATCAAAGTTTGCAATTCTGCTATCAGCTTCTTCTAGCATTTGTAAGAGTTTTTTTTGAACTGTTTTCTCTGTTCTATTATTCACTCTGCTAAAGTCTAAATCAATATTGTTAAAGTAATCTACTAAAGCCATATTAGACCCCCATAAAAGATGATAATTGAGTGTAAAAGAATATTATCTCTTTGTAAAGCTGTCTTTGACTGCTAAAAATTTTTATTTTTAGAGTATATTTAAAAGAGCTCTAAGCAAAAATTTCTTCTTTCTTTACAGCTTCTGATTTGATTTTATCAAGTAAATCAGCCAAAGCTGCTTTCACATTTTCACGTATATCACCAGCAACAATAAGATAAAGTAAATCGTCTGATGGCTTAAATTCGCCTTCAAAAGCCTGTGCAAAAACTTTAAAAATACCGTCTCTTTTTTCAATTTCTTCACAAATTTCTTCAATACGTCTATGGTTTGGTTGCACTTTTACCGATAAGACTTTAGAATGGTCTTGACGTGACCAATCACGCACAACTCCATTGTGGATGAGTATCATCCCAACATTTTCAGAAAAACCAGGTAATTGTTTAATTTCGGCAATTTTTTTATTAATATCCATAAATTATCTCTCCTAAAGTAATAAATATAGAGTAGAATTAGTATTTTAAAGGTGAAATATGCAAGAGCTTTCCTTACTCATCAAATCCTTTGATAAACCACAAGAATCCAATATCACCATCACAGCCGAAGGCTATGCTCTTTGGATTTCGTGGATAGACGAATTAAATCCGCATGTCACGCAATCTTTTCAAGATTATGGTGGCGTTCTTGTCACAAGAGAAAGCGGACAAAGTTTGTGGTATTTCTTTTCTACAGAAATTTTACTTGCACTTGCAAAGCTTTCTATATGGGCAAATTATAATCCTGTTTCTCTTTCTGCTCTCGCTTTTCCTGCCACTTTGCAAGTGGACGCTAAAAAATCGCTCTCTCTTATCATAGACGAAGAGCTCAAAGAACAATCAATTTCTACACTCTATAACAAGCTTACTATACTAGTTCACCCAAAATTGCAAGAAAATGCCGCGCACTTACCCGGCATTGTATACAACACAAATCTTCAATTAAATAACGAACTTGAATTCCCTCCCTCTGAACTTGCAAAAATAAAATGGGCAACTATTTCTGTAAATCCTCGCATGCCATATGCTTCTTCGCAAGGCTGGTATGCCATCGTGCATCCACTTGGTAATCAATTTGATAAAAAATTCCAAGCTGGTTGGCGTAGTATGTTTTATGAAATTGAAGACGTTTTGCGAAAACTCAATCTCAAGTACAGCATAAGCGAAAACTATCTTATGTTTCCTATTGAAAGTCTTCAAGTTTTGAGAGAATGGACAAAATCTTTCACACAAATTGTTTTTGGTATGAAAGAAAATGATCCAGAAAAATACTGGCCTTGTGTCAGCGTTATTGTGGATAAAAAAGGGCTGAACTTCAATTCAGACTTAACAAAGAAAATTCCTATAAAATGGGAAACTCTTTCGCCAAATTTCCCTTATATAAACTACAGAAACGCTTTCTTACTCGGTGAAGATTTCCAAATTCAGGATCTACACTTTGCTACAGGCAAAAGTTCTATGGATAATTGGTGTACAGTTATACATGCCGACTATTCCATGGCAGCAAATAAAATTGCTGTTCTTCTGCCTTCAAAATTTACGGTGGGTTCTACTGTTCCATGTTTTTATTGTGGCATCAAAACCCACGAATCTGCTGCTTGTCCTACAAGACATTTAGAAGATCCAGATATCAATTTTTGGAAAAATTTCAATGACATTGACATTGATCAAGTCAATGAAGCTTTTCTATCTATTGAAGTTATGCTCACAAAAAATGGAAATTCTGCCTATAAAGATCTCTTAAAAAATGAAGATACTATTTCTCGTGTTCTTATGGGCACATTTAATATCAACAATATAGCACAATTACGTTCTGTCGCAAGAATTTGGCTATTAAACGATAAAGATATTGATGCTTTAGCAGATCCTAATGCCTATAGAGAAAACAGCCCTTGTTGGAATTATTTAGATAAATTAAAAGGGGCTAAAGTTGACGAAATAAGAAATATCGAAAATGAAGTTGCCCATGCTATTAATTCATCTCCTAGAGACTGGCGACTTAAATCTTTGCTAGGCTTTATTTATATTGAAAGAAATGAATACGCAAAGGCTTTACAAATGTGGAAGGAAGCCGAATCTCAATCTACAGCCCTTGTGCATCAAGCATGGAGTTATTTTTTACAAGCAAGAGTGCATGAATTACTTGCAAAATACGAGCAGGCTCTTGAACTCTATAGCAGCGTGAAAAAACTTCTGCCATCTTGGAATTTACCAGAATACAGAAAACTTGTTTGTAATGTTAAAATGGGTTTTGCAGAACAAGTGCAAAATGATTTTATCAAATTAGTCATAGGCGAAAAAGAAATCTTCAATAGAATCATCCTCGATCCAGAACTTGAAAGAGGACATTTCCCTATCATGACTGCTCTTTATCCTCTTTGGCTCAATTCCCTTGAAAGAACAGCTGTAGAAAAATCTAAACTCATTGAATTGCTCAATAATGTAAACCTCTGGTTTTTGCCAGAACACCCAATTGCAGCTGGAATACGTGCAAAAATCGAAGAACTTATAGCTTCACTTGAAGTAAAAAACTATATAGCCATACAAAATATCATAAAAATACGTCCAATTATTGAAGAAAATTTTAATGCCTTGAAAGAAAAAGAACTTTTAGAACTTAAAGAAAATTATAAAAGTTATCTTGCACAACTAGAAGTCATCCGTGATGAAGCTTCTTGGTTTCCTTTTCCAACGGCTCTTACAGAATTTAATCAAAATTTCAACGATTGTGCTTCTATACTTTCATGGGCTTTTAATTCAGATTTCAAAAATCCAGAATCTTTTAGACGTGCCCAAGGTTATATAGAATCCCTTGAAGAATCTATCGCAAAATTAGAAACAAAACTCAAATTCATCTCAACTGTCCGTGATGCCACTCTTTTTTTCCTACTCCTTTTAAAAACCTTTATATTAATAGAAATCATTGGTTTGGTACTTGGTTTTCTTGCAATTCCTGCGATTTTATTTTATGGTAATCAAATCGGCCTTTCATGGCTTCAACAAATGGTTGCAAACAATTATTGGGAATTGCAACGAGTTTTAATTGCCGTGATTTCCACCTTTGCACTCGGAATTGCAATTCTTCGTTCTTCGCTTATCTTTGAAAAAAGGCGACACGAAATGCTAGAAAATGCAAAAACGCAAAGAGAGCAAAACCAACAACAACGCCTCGCGCGCATAAAGCGTGAAAAAGAAGAAGAAAAAAAGAATAAGAAAACAAAAGAAGAAAGCAAGATTGACATCTATGACACTAAATAACTTGTTTACTTATGCTTTTTCCATTCCATAAAAGGAATATATGTTTAAAAAAACTTTGATACGATTTTTATTGAAGCTCTTTTTCCGAGTTTCAATTTCTGGATTAGAAAATTATCCTCAAGGCAAAGAAAAAATTCTTTATATTATTAATCCTTCTTCTTTGCTTGATCCTATTCTTCTTTCAGCATTTTTGCCAAAGAAAATTGCTTATATAGTAGACACAAAGATTGCAAATAAATGGTATATTCGCCCTTTATCTGTGCTTGCTACTGTAATAACAGTGGATTTTTCTTCCTCAATTTCTACAAAAGATATTATTAAAGCATTAGAAAAACATGAACATTGCATGGTTTTTCACGACAGGCAATTCGGCACTAATCCGCATATGATGCAAATATACGAAGCTACTGCCTTTATCACAACAAAAACAAAGGCAAAACTTCTTCCTGTGCTTATAGAAAATGCCCAATATTCTTATTTTTCTTATTTCTACCACAGAACAAAGCTACAATTCTTTCCAAAGATTACTTTACGCATTCTTCCAATACAAGAGATAGAGCAAACTTCTTCGCATTCAAATAAAGAAAATAGAAGATTTCTTGCCTCACAATTGCATTCATTAATGTCTTTATTACGCTATCAGGCCTGTAATATAGATCAAAGTATATTTGATAAACTTAAAGAAAGTATTATTATCAACGGCAAAAATAAAGTAATAGCCGAAGATCAAGATAGAAATCCTATCAGCTACAAAACTATTTTCCTAAAATTTCAAGCACTTGGCATGGCATTACATTCTTATTTTCCAAAAGAAGAAAGAGTTGGTTTTTTATTGCCAAATTCCTTAGCTGGAATAGTGACCTATCTAGCCCTACTCTGCTATAAACATATTCCTGCTATGCTCAATTTTTCTTCTGGCATAAGTTCAATTCTTGTGGCCTGTCAAACTGTACAAGTAAAACATGTTGTCACTTCAAGAAAATTTATAAAATTAGCTGAATTAACAGAATTAGAACAAGCACTTATAGCCGACGGCATTGAATTTATCTATCTTGAAGATGTAGCAAAAAATATTTCAACAAAAACAAAAATTCTTGCACTTATTAAAACAATCTTTCTCTCAATTCCAAAAATTGACTGTAATTCCACTTCTGCAATCCTCTTCACATCTGGCTCTGAAGGCCTACCTAAAGCGGTTTTCATGTCGCATAGAAATGTGAATGCGAATCATGCTCAAGTTCTTTCTGTAGTAAGTATTACTTCTTCTGATAAATTCTTTAACTGCTTACCGATGTTTCACACTTTTGGCCTTACCGTAGGCACTTTGCTGCCGCTTTTAAATGGCATTCAAGTCTTTATGTATCCATCGCCTTTACACTACAGAATTGTCCCACAGCTTTTCTACGAAACTTTTTCCACCTTTATATGCGGTACAGACACTTTTCTTTCTGGTTATGCCAGATACGGCAAACCATTTGACTTTTTCAATGCTCGCTACATCATTGCAGGAGCTGAAAAACTTCGTCAATCCACGATAGAAACTTATACGAATAAATTTGGTATAATCCCACTTGAAGGCTATGGCGCAACTGAAACTTCGCCTGTGCTTTCAGTGAACACTCCAGCAAATAAAAGAATGCATAGCGTAGGCAAATTGCTGCCAGGTTTAGAATATAAACTACTTGAAGTCGAAGGTATACACGAGGGTGGAAATCTTTGTGTACGTGGCGATAATGTTATGCAAGGCTATATGTACCACAACAAGCCGAATGTTCTTGTTCCGCCTAAAGAGGGCTGGCATGAATTAGGCGACATTGTTGATGTTGACAAAGAAAATTTTATCTACATAAAGGGCAGAGCAAAAAGATTTGCAAAGATTGGCGGCGAAATGGTTTCTTTTGCAGCTGTTGAACAAGCACTTGCACCTTTACTGCAAGATTCTGTCTATGGCATTGTTTCTATCTCTCACGAAAAAAGAGGCGAACTTCTTGTTTTAATTGTTGAAAATTCAGACATCACAAATGGAAAAATTGCCACTCATTTTGCAAATAATGGCTATCCTAGTCTTTGGACTCCAAAATCTATTATTCGAGTAAAAGAAGCCCCTGTTCTTGGTTCAGGCAAATTTGACTATACAAAGGCAAAGGAACTTGCTCTAGAAAAAGCAATATAATACTAATACTTTAACATAGAAACGAAGATGAATAAACTCTACTTTATACTGCTCACTGCTTTTTCGATTTTCTTTGGTTCGCCCAATCCTTTTTACCATATCCCCTTGCTCATTCTTGTCTATCCTGCAAGTTTATTTCTGATTGCAAAAAAAAGCCCCTCAGCTAAAGATGCTTTTCTTACCGCACTTTTCGGAAGCACTCTTGGTTCAAGCTTGGCTGTCTATTGGTTTATTATTCCTGTTCATGAGTATGGGCATTTCCCTTTGATACTTGCACTACCAATTCCGCTTTGCATGGGTTTTTATCTTGGGCTTTATGGTGCTTTATATTCTTATTGCATACATAAGATAAAGCATTGTTCAGACAGGAAAATAATACTTTTTACCTTCTTTTTATGGTTCTTCCTTGAATGGTTACGTTCTTGGTTTTTAACTGGCTTTACTTGGCTCAATATTTCTGCCGCTCTTTCTGCCTTTCCTTTCTTGGTGCAGGGTGCAAGTATTATCGGCATGACAGCTCTTTCAGCCTATTATGCAATGTTAGGGGCAGCACTTGTTTCAAAATCACGCATAAAATGGGCTGCTTGCATACTTATTATTCTTCCTATCTTTCTTGTTTCTATTTTCCCAAATGCTTATTTTTCTTTCACAAGAATTCTTTCTACTCTCTCTTTTGAACATGAAGAAGAAGAACAATGGCAAAACATTCTTCTTGTACAAGGCAATCTTGATCAATCCATAAAATGGGATAAAAACAATCAAGAACATACAATAAATAAATATTTACAACTCAGCCTCAAAGGCATTATTGAAGCAAAGAATCAAGAAAATTTAGATATTGATTTAATAGTTTTTCCTGAAACCTCCATGCCATTCTTTTTGCAAGATAAGAAAAATTATATGCAAAGATTTCTTGATTTTAGCAAAGAACATAATGTAGCACTTATGGTTGGTGGTATTTCATATGATTTCAACCATGTAAAACATAAAAAAGAATATTTTAATTCTGTTTTTCTCATCAAACCAGACGACTCACTCACTTCTTATTTTGACATAGATTTTTACGAACCACCATCTTATTCAAAACAGCATTTAGTGCCTTTTGGCGAGTATGTTCCTGAAATATTAACTTCAATTCCAATTCTCTCAACCTTACTTCAAGATTTTGGCGGTTTCACAGCAAAAAAAGAACAAGATTTACTCTACCATACAGAAGATATACCCTCTGGGCTTTTATTATGTTATGAAGCCATTTTTTCAGAAATAGCACAAGAACAAGTAGAGCAAGGAGCTAAATTACTTATAAATATTAGCAATGATGCATGGTATGGAAGATCTTCTGCGGCCAAGCAACATCTTGATATTTCAAGACTTCGTGCTATAGAACAAAGAAAACCCCTTATACGAGCAACAAATACGGGTATCACAGCTTTTATCAATCCATATGGAGAAGTGATAAAATCTACTGAACTTTTTGTAGACGCTTCCATTTTTTTACGCGTGAAGCTCAATTCTACTCTTAGTATTTATCACAAAATCAAGCCATATCTCGCCTATGCCCTCAACTTGCTCTTTTGTGTCTTTTTCATTATACTCTACCGCACAAAGCAAGAAAAAACTGCATAATAATCTACCTCTTTGGATATAACATGTTACAATTAGTTGAATTAAAATCTCTGTTTACAGAAAATGAACAAAACTTCCTCGCTCTATGGAGGAGGCTTTGACACAGAACAAGAAAAATTGGCTCTCAGCAAATTAGAAGAAGAACTTGCAAAGCCTGATCTTTGGTCCAATCCAACTAAAATGACTGCACTTTTACGTGAAAAAAGTATATTAGAAACTAAACTTTCAAATTATTTAGAACTTGAAAAAAGTTATACTGACGCAAAAGATTGGTTAGCACTTACAGAAGAAAGTCTTGCAGAAAATATAGAAGACGAAGAAGCACAAAATGCTTTACAAGTTTCACTTGATAAACTAAAAGAAAAAATACAAGAAAATCGCATGGCTTTATTGCTTTCTGACGAAGACGATGTCAAGGATGCAATAATAGAAATCCATCCTGGTGCAGGCGGAACTGAAGCTCAAGATTGGGCTCAAATGCTAGAAAGAATGTATTTACGCTTTGCCGACTTAAGACAGTATAAACTTGAAATAATAGATTATTTAGCTGGTGATGAAGCAGGCATAAAGTCCGTTACCATGCGAATCATAGGCCCTTATGCATACGGCTTTTTAAAATCTGAAAAAGGCATTCATAGACTTATAAGAATTTCGCCCTTCGACGCTTCAGGAAAAAGGCATACTTCCTTTGCTTCTGTTGATGTCTTACCTGATGTTGGCGATGATATACAAATTGATATTATAGAAAGTGAATTAAGAATTGACTTCTACAGAGCTTCTGGTGCGGGCGGACAGCATGTAAATAAAACCGAATCAGCAGTTCGTATCACGCATATTCCAACTGGCATCGTAGCTCAATGTCAAAACGAAAAATCACAGCATTCAAATAAAGAATCTGCAATGAAAATACTCAAAGCAAGATTACATGAGCACGAAAGAAAGAAACGTGATAAGCTCAAACAAGACGATTATGCAGAGAAAAATGCTATTAATTTCGGCAGTCAAATCAGGACTTACACCTTACATCCTTATAGACTAGCAAAAGACCATAGAACAAATTCTCAAATTGCCGATGTAGATGCTGTTTTAGATGGCAAAATCATGCCCTTTATCAACGATTACTTACTTTATTCTTTTGAAAATGGACTTTAGTATGAAAACACAAAATATACATTCAACTACGCAGAACGAAGATGAAAATATTATCAAAGAATTTGATTCTTTTGATGATTTTCTTTCAAATGCACAAGCTATACATTCTAAAAAGAAATGTTTAGCTCTTGTGCGTTGCATACCGCATGCCGACATAGAAACATTCAAGAAGAATATAGATGAAATGAATAAAAAAGGCTGGTATGCTTTAGAATTTAATTTCAATCAAGAACTTTCTTCTGAACTCAATGATCAAATTTATGTAAAAGCAAAAGAAAGTCTTATAAAGAAAGATAAAGAACTTATGCAGTCTTGCCTTGTTCAAGCAAATGAAAAAAACTTTCTTTTCTTTGGTAAAGAGTGTATCGAAGATTAATTTATGTAAAATCATATAAATACAGGTAGAATTATGATGAATGAAGAAAAAAATTCTTGTCTAAGCTTAGCCATAATGAGCGGAAAAGGTGGAGTTGGAAAAAGTAATCTTGCCCTCAACCTATCTTACGCACTAGCAAAAAATGAATTTCCTAGTCTTTTAATGGATTGCGATCTTGGCTTAGCTAATCTTGATGTTTTACTCGGAATATCTCCAGAAAACAATCTTCAAGATGTTATCAACGGCACAATCGAAGCTGAACAAATCCTGATTCCAATCATAGACGAAGGAAATAAAAAACTTTCCCTGCTTCCCTCTGCTTCAGGCATTCCAGAACTTGCCGATCTACCCTACGAAAAACAAGTTCAAATGCTACATAATTTAGAGCCTGTTTTCAAAAATTATCAAATGCTCTTACTCGATCTTGGAGCTGGTGTGCAAGAAACAGTACAATATTTTGCCGCAATGGCCGCTATTCGACTTATTGTACTCACTCCCGAACCAACTTCCCTTACAGACGCATACGCCCTTGTAAAAGTATTAAAAACGAAACTCAATGTGAAAGAATTTCTCGTCATCGTAAACCAAGCTGAAAGCATGAAAGAAGCACAAACAATTTTCGAAAGATTAGCTACTGCCTGTGAGCATTTTCTCAAAGTCAAACCTGTTTTACTCGGTGCTGTTTCTTATGATTTAAAACTTCAAGAAGCTGTCCTCAGACAAAGCCCATTTATGCATTTATTTCCTGAAAGCAAAGCCGCAAAACAAATAAATGATATTGCCCTCAAGCTTACAAAGATATACGCAAGTATGTCTGAAAAAATTGCCAGTAAAGATGTTTTACAATTACCAGAAAAACAAGATTTAATATAATATACGCTTTGCCTCCAGCGGGCAAAGGGAATAATTCCCTTTGCAAACCCTAATATGCAAGTTAAGCATGTAGTTTTTTAGTTGGTAATTTCATTTTATTTTTTATTTGCGAAAAAGTTTTAAGGCTAAAATGCTTTGCACCTTAGCCTTAAATACTGTTTCGCTTTAAAATAGTGGAAATAGACTTTTACAAATAATAAGCTTGCATTTGTTACTGCGTTCCAAATTGTGTTCTTTTGCTAATTTAAAAGAAAAATTATAGAATCGACAGTCCTAAAAGAAATCTACTAGACTTGTCATTGCGAGAAGTGCAACGACGTGACAATCTATTTATTTAAACATCTATTTATACATAAAAAAAG
This sequence comes from uncultured Desulfovibrionaceae bacterium, assembly GCA_964368455.1. Classification (GTDB taxonomy): domain Bacteria; phylum Desulfobacterota; class Desulfovibrionia; order Desulfovibrionales; family Desulfovibrionaceae; genus CAYJAZ01. The sequence goes on along the minus strand of CAYJAZ010000023.1, from coordinate 2,828 downwards.
AGCCACTCAAATGAGTGGCTCTTATACTAACTAAAACTAATAAAATTAGAATGAGTATGTGAAGCTTACGCCAGCTCTAAAGCCGTCTTCTTCTTCTTGATTGTAGTTGTCTTCTTCGAAGTTAGCAATTAAGTAAGAAACGTCGAAGCAAACTTGTAATTCTTTGTAGATATCATAGATAGCCCAAGCAGAGATATCGATTACGCTATCTTCTGTTGACATGTATGAAGGATCGATAGAAAGAGCTTTACCTTCGAAAAGATCAGCATCGTTTGTACCGTTGATCCATAATACGTGTGCACCTAATGATAAATCTTCAACTGGACGGTAACCGTCGTATTCTAAACCAACAGCCCATGTGCCTGTAGGTGTTGAAACGCCAGATGTAGGTCCAATGCCGAATGCAGCTTGATCGAAGAATGCTGATTTAGATGTACCCCAACCTGATGAAAGAGCAACGATTGTGCCGCGTTCGCCATCATTGAAGTCTTCAGCATCGTCGCCTGTACCGTACCAACCGAATAGTCTTAAAGAACCATTACCTGTGTTGTAAGCGATAGCTAAGTCAGCTAACCAACCGTTTGCTGAAATTCCACCTTTACCATTATGGCCATCAGCCCATGAGTATAAGAAGTCAGCAACGATTGTGATAGGATCAAAAACAGTTACCATTGAAGAGAAACCAGCATAGTAAGCATCAAAGTTGCCATCTAAGCCTTTTACAGCGTAAGCACCAATGTCAGTTCTTTCACCAACAGTTGCGAATGCAAAGTAAGGAGTTACTTCAAAGCCTTCGCCTGTGATAGGAGCTGTTAACATAAATAAGTCAGCATAACCGTCGTCTGTTGCAAGAACGCCGTCGCCGTTACCTTCACCATCGTTACCTGTGTCCATACGAGCCCAAGCAAAGTTTAATGCAAACATATCGTTGATAGGAGCATTAACTGTGATACCTGTACCGTAGTCATCGATAAATGGTGAGCCTGAAGCTAACATATAAGGTGAGTTGAAGTATTGAGCACCCATACGAACTGAGATATCAGTTGTTGGAACGATCCAATCGATATAAGCTTCTTTTACTTGGAAGTTTTCGTGGTTTTTACCGTTACCAGGTGTTCTGAAGTTAGGGTTACCCCATTGTTCTTCGTTAGGAGCACGGAACATGAAGCGACCTGAAAGAGTTTCAGATGCTACAAAGTTGATACCCATTTGGAATCTTTGCCAAACATCAAAACCTGAGTTTTTGTTGTCGCCATAATCAGAACCAACTGGATGACCATCATCTTCTACGAAGTTAAGGCCATTGTAACCAAAACCAGCAATAACAATTTTACCGTCTACAGAAATTTCTACAGCTTCTGCAGTTGCTGTTGCGCCCATAAAGAGGCCAGCAGCTAGAGCAAGAGTTACGATACGTTTCATAATAATTTCCTCTAAAAATTTAATTTTGCTTACTTATCTTGCATAAAACACTTGTTTTTATACCTTATTAATGTTACACCCCATGTATAATACTAATAAAAGATAAGCCGTTTGTAAAAATTTTCAAACATCGCCCTTTCTTTATGTACTAAATTTTATACAAATGCAATATCAAGACATATTTTGTTACAAAAAATATATTTTGTTACAAAACTTTTTTTTATACTATTTTTATTTATTTAGTAATTTTTCTTCTAATTATTTTAATTTATTGTATTTTTTCTCTTTATCTTTTTTATTCTTTTTTTAAATTGAAAAATAATATTGTATAAAAATTTAAATTTTAAAAATTAATATTTTCTTTATAGTTTTTTTTATTATTTTTCTCTCTATTTTTTCAACTTGTCTTTTATTTTCATCTTTGTTATCATTTTTTTGTTGTTTTTACAATAGAATACACTATATGAGGATTATTATGAATAGATTAAAGGCTTTATTATTATCATTTGTGCTTATTGTTTCTTTAGCAGCACAAGCAGATGCAAAATCCTATGTTAATGGCATAGATGCAAACTACCCTCCTTTTGGTTTTGTTAATGAAAAAGGCGAACCAGATGGTTTTGATGTAAGATCTATGGATTGGATAGCTAAGAAAATGGGTTTTAAAATTTCTCACAAACCAATGGACTGGGACGGTATTATTCCATCTTTATTAGCTGATAAAATTGACATGATTGCTTCTGGTATGAGCATAACTCCTGCTCGTTTAGCTCAAGTAAATTTTTCAAATCCGTATTGGATTGTACAAAAAGTTTTTGTAGTTAAAGAAAATGCTAATATTAAAGTTGAAGATGTTTATAAAGATGGTTTTAGACTTGCTGTACAGCGTGGAACAAACGAACATGATTTCTTAGAAAATGAAAAGAAAGCTAAGAAGCACGGCTATACATTACGTTATTACGACTCTTCACCTCTTGCTATTGATGATTTACTCAATGGCCGAGTTCAAGCTGTTGCACTAGATGCTCTTCCAGCAAAAGATGCTATGTCAAAAGGCAAAGCAATCAAAATTATTGGTACTTTTTCAGAAGACGATGAATTTGGTGTAGCTGTACGTAAAGAAGACAAAGAACTTCTTAATATGATTAACGAAGGCTACAAACTTTTATTAAAAGATCCATACTGGCAAGAATTGCAAGATACTTTTTTATCTAAAGATTAATTCTTTGTACATATTTATTTAAAAGCTCTTGGATTTCTTCAAGAGCTTTTTTTTAATTTTATAATATCATTTGTTTTTATAAAGACAGAGATTGCCACGTCGTTTCACTTCTCGCAATGACGAGTCTATTAAATTCTTTTTACAGCTCACGAGTTAATAATTTTAACTTAAAATCACTAGTTAA
>CAYJAZ010000022.1:0-46838 GCA_964368455.1 uncultured Desulfovibrionaceae bacterium | reverse complement strand
ATCTCATGGTCTATTAGTATAGGTATCGATTGTATGTAGTTTATTAGTTGATATTACCATTAAATATATCTGAAAAGAGCCAAGCTAAACTGAACTTATAATAATAGTTACATACTTTAGCCTTTCAATTCAATATATCTGACATATTCATCCCATTAAAAAAGTATTACTAACAAGTCATTGCGAGGAATGAACAAAGTGAATGACGTGGCAATCTATATTATATTGTGATGTGTTTATATATCTTTTTCGTATATTCATATTCTTTTGAAATAGATATTTTATAATTTTCAATAAAAAATTATCAATACGGTAATTTTTTCTACAATACTCTTTTGTAATTAATTAGAATAAATCTAGAAATTTTCTATATTTAAAATTAATTAATAACGTATTGACAAGGGTTTGGCAGTGTTGTAGTATTATAATTAAATGAAAAAATTCACTTGTAAAAACTTAAATTTTTTCGTATGTATTTTGTTTTTTTCCGCCTTTCTCGTTTCTATGGTTTATCTTTTTCCAAGCAGATGATTATGACAAGACTATGCATTTATAAGATTTTTTTTACTTTCTTGCTTTTATTATTTGTTTCTAGCACAGCTACTTTTGCAAGTGAAAGAATTTTAGTTAGAGTTGGTTATGTACCAGAATATGGAATGATATCTGACTTAGAGGCTGTTGATCGTAAAGGTTATGGCTTTGACATTTTGAAAAGGATTGAAGAACATTCGAATTTATTATTTGAGTTTTATCCTTTTGCACCTGATAAGGTAGTTGATGCATTAGAGAATAAAGAAATTGATATTTACGGACCTGTTTTTTCATCTTTTTCATATAATCCAAATTTCAATTTAATTCCAACTCCTATTGGTTTTGCTCAAGGTGTTCTTGCTTCAAAATCAAACCATACTATATTTTACAATGATTTACAGGCTATTAATAATAGTACAGTTTCTCTTGCAAATGATTATCCTTTTATAAACGAATTTAAAAATTTTCTTAATAGAAATAATATCAATGTTGGTTTCGTTTATGGAACAAGGGATAGTTTTGAACACGCAAATGCTGATTTTTATTTAACTTCTGATATTTCTGAAACATTTCACAATTATAAAAATGCTCTAAGTTTGCCTATAAAAGAAATGTATTTACTTGGGCATGCGGATAATTTATCTTTAAATGAAGAATTAAATTCTGCGATAAAAGATCTTACAACTTTTGACAGAAATTTTATTGAAAAAACTTTTCTTCATTATTACGAAAATACAAATATAAACAAAAAATATCTTTCAAAAAGTGAAAGTAGCTTTCTTAAAGGAAAAACTTTAAGAGTTGGCTATACGCATGATCATGCTCCAATTGCTTTTACTAATGAGGCTGGAAAACCAGATGGAATAGAGATAGACATACTTAACTATTTAGCTGATAAACATGACTTTAAACTAGAATATATTGTCTATTCTCCTGAAACAGATAAAAATAATAATACAAAATTTGATATTTTATTGTCAATTAAAGATGACTATAGCGATATACATAAACTTTTTGATCAAACGGTATCCTTTTTAAGATTGCCTTTGGTTTTGATGCTGAATGTGCCTGAGGATACATTTTTTGATAAAAATGCTGAACTGGAAATAGGTATGTATAATTATACCACTCTTGATTTCAGTAAGATAAAAAAAGAATTTCCAAATTCATCAATATATACTTTTAATAGTCTTCAAGAAGCATTTTCAAGTTATGCTGCAGGCGATTTTACTGCAGGGCTTTTAACGCAAACAGGTGCTGAGCATGTTTATTCAGTTTTTGGAACAGACGAGACTCAAATCATCGGCATCGAAACTCAGCTGCCTTTACGCTTATTTATTTCAAAAGAGATTTCTCACGAATTTTTAGCTCCTTTGAATACCGCGATCAATTATCTAGATGAAACCACTGTCAATGAAATTGTTTCAAGGCAAACATTTGCTTTTACAAATCAAGATACTATTTTGTCCTTTATTATGAATAACATTACTAGTATCATTATTTCGATTCTTGTATTGCTTCTTCTTGTTGTTATTGCAATTTTATACGAACATAAATCAAAAAGACAGCAAATACAAAAAGTCATAAATACCGACTCACTTACTGGCCTTATTTCTTTGTATTATTTTCGTGAACTCATGAAAGAAATGCTTTCGAGTGCAGAGCCTAATGAATACGAAGTTTTTACAATAGATATTGATTATTTCCGTATTATTAATAATATCTATGGATTTGAAACAGGTTCAGATACAATAAGAGCTATAGCACACGGACTTCAAGAAGCATATCCGGGTAAAGATGTTTTGATAAGTCGAATTTCTGGCGATTTATTCGTAGTTTTACATAAATATGATGAAGAGCACGATCCTTTATATAATTGTTATAAATTAATTATACCTGCCATTGAAAAAGTTGTAGGAAAAAATTATAGTTTAAGCATGTCTATAGGCTCTTATCGTGTTGATGATTGCAAAAGAGATGTAAATGCAATTATCGATAGAGCCAATATTGCAAGATTATCTGGTAAAAAAGAGCATACATTCACGAGCAAAACTTTTGATGCTGCAATGCATAAAGCTTTTGAAAAACAAACAGACATTGTTTTCAGAATGGAAAAAGCAATCAAAGAAAAAGAATTTGTCATCTATTTTCAACCGAAAATTGATTACAATAATTTACAAATTGAGGGAGCCGAAGCATTGGTTCGTTGGTTTCCACAAAATGCAGCTGTTTTTTATCCTGATGAATTTATTCCTGTTTTTGAAGCTAATGGTTTTATATTGAATTTAGATTTTTATGTTTTTGAAGAAGTTTTAAGATTTATTAGAGATAATCAAGAACATAATTTACCATTGATTTCAATCAATATTTCTGGAAGAACACTTTATGATCCAAGTACGCCATTTAAATTATTAGGACTGCTTAAGAAATACCATGTTTCACCTTCTCAAGTTGAGGTTGAAGTGACTGAAAGTGCGATACTTGATAATGACAAGTTCATGGCAACTAAAGTAGATGAACTTAAAAAGATTGGTATTTCAGTTTCTATGGACGATTTTGGTGCAGGCGTATCTTCCTTGAATAGATTAAGTACTTTGAATATTGACACAATTAAGCTTGATAAATCCTTCTTAGATTATAATAGCCAAGTAAGTAAAGGTTCTATTATAGTTGAAAATATAGTTAGAATGGCAAAAGATTTAGATATGAAGGTAGTCACTGAAGGCGTAGAAAACGCGGGACAAGCTTTTTGGCTGAAAACAATTGGTTGTCATTTAGCACAAGGTTATTATTTTGAAAAACCTATGCCTACTGACGCATTTATTGAACTCCTTGTTTTGAACAAAAAATATCAAATAAAGAATGAAGAGTGTCATTGTGATTTATAAATAATTTGCCATGCTCTGTTTTTAGGCTTTTTTAAATTTTGCATTATATGAAGTTGATTTTTTTTCAAATTTTAATTACATTCATTAAATCAAAATAAAAAAGAGGAAGGCAAATATGTTTAAACAGTTTTTTACCCTTTTGCTTGGTGCTTCTCTAGCTTTTGCTAGTTCAGCTTATGCAGCACCAACATTTGTGACAATTGGTACAGGTGGTATCACAGGCGTTTACTACCCAACAGGTGGTGCTATCGCTAAGATCATCAATCAGGAAAAAGATAAATACAATATTCGTGCAACAGTTGAATCAACTGGTGCTTCTGTATTTAACATCAATGCTGTTATGGCTGGTGATTTAGATTTTGGTATCGCTCAAGCTGATAGACAATACCAAGCATACGAAGGACTTTCTGAATGGGAAGGAAAGCCATTAAAAGGTTTAAGAGCTGTTTTTGCACTTGCTCCTGAAATGGTTACTTTTATTGCTGCAGAAGATTCTGGTATTAAGTCTTTAAAAGACGTGAAAGGTAAAACTGTAAACATTGGTAATCCTGGTTCTGGTAACCGTCAAAACGCAATCGACGTTTTTGAAGCTGCTGATATTGATATTGAAAAAGATTTTAGAGCTGAAGGTATTAAAGCTGCTGATGCTCCTCGTATGCTTCAAGATGGCCGTATTGATGGCTTCTTCTATACTGTTGCTCATCCAAATGGAAATATCAAAGAAGCGACTTCTGGCAAGCGTAAAACACGTATAGTGCCAATCACAGATATTTCTAAATTAACTGCACAATTCCCATACTATACATTAGGTAACATCGATATGTCACAATATAACGATGCCACTAATGCAAAAGATGGTACAGTGCAAACTGTAAGCATGTTAGCAACTTTCATCACAAATGAAAAGACTCCTGACGATGTAGTTTATGCTATTACTAAAGAAGTTTTTGAAAATTTAGATGAATTTAGAAAACTTCACCCTGCATTAAATGGCTTAACAAAAGAAAGTATGCTTCAAGGTTTAACAGCACCTATACATCCTGGTGCGATTAAATACTATAAAGAAGCTGGCTTAATGTAGCCTTGAATTAGTATATTTATTTTCAGATGAAGCAAAGTTTGCCTTTTGGTATCGCAGACTTTGTTTCATCAATTAAATAACTATTATTATGTAGAATTTATAAATAGAAAAAAATAGAAAATAGGCGTGGAGATATATGCAAGATTATAAAGAGAAATTGGTTTCAGCAGAACATGGTTTGCGTGGAGATTCTATAGGCATAACAGGAATTATTACAGCAGTGATTGCTTTTTCTTGGTCTATATTCCAGCTTGCTACAGCAAGTTTTTGGCTTTTAGACAGTGTTTATATCAAATCTATACATCTAGCCTTTGCTATTTCTCTTGTTTATTTTAATATTCCCATGCTTAAAAGCACACGTTCATCTTCTTGGGATTTGCGTATACTGCTTGCAATGAATAGGGTAACTGTTCTTGATTATATACTTGGAATTATTGCTGCTTTTTCTGCTCTTTATATCTTTTTGGATTATGCAGGATTAGCAACTCGATCTGGTGTTCCTATTTTGCGTGACGTTGTTTTTGGATTATTACTTATTGTTTTATTGCTTGAAGCAACTCGTAGAGTTATTGGCCCAGCATTGCCTTGTATTGCATGTGTTTTTATACTTTATGTTTTCACAGGCCCTTACTTACCTGATTTTATAGCATTTAAAGGTGCTTCTCTCAATAGATTTATTGCTCAAATGACTATGGATACAGAGGGTATTTATGGTGTGCCGCTGAATGTTTCGGCTACTGTTGTCTTTTTATTCGTACTTTTTGGAACTATGCTTGATCGTGCTGGTGGTGGTAACTTCTTTATTCAACTTGCTATTTCTGGTTTAGGCTCTTATAGAGGGGGTGCGGCAAAGGCGGCTGTTCTAGGTTCTGCTTTTACAGGTGTTGTTTCTGGATCAAGTATTGCAAACGTGGTAACGACTGGAACTTTTACTATTCCTCTTATGAAAAAAGTAGGTTATCCGCCTGAAAAAGCGGCTGCTGTCGAAGTTGCAGCTTCAACAAATGGGCAATTAGCTCCGCCAGTTATGGGTGCGGCGGCATTTATTATTGCAGAATATGTGAACATTCCATATATTGATGTTGCAAAAGCGGCTGCTGTTCCAGCATTTGCTGCTTATATTGCTCTTTTGTGGATCACGCATATTGAAGCATGCAAACTTGGCTTGAAAGGCCTTTCTAAGAGTGAATTACCGCAATTCTGGAAAGTTTTGCGTTCTGGCATACATTATTTAGTTCCTATTGCTGTTTTATTGTACGAATTAATTATTCTGCAACATTCAGCAGAACTCTCAGTCTTTAGGGCTATTGTATTGCTTGGCGTTATTATTATCTTACAGCCTGTAGCTATAGCCAGAGTTCAAAAAACACCTCTTTGGCCAGCTTTTAAATCAGGCCTTAAATTATTAGTAAATGCCTTAGCTGGCGGTGGAACAAATATGGCTGGTGTTGCCATGGCAACAGCTTCTGCCGGTATTATTGTGGGCTGTGTTTCTTTAGGTTTAGGCCAGCAAATTACTTATTTTGTTGAAGTTTTATCAGGCGGAAGTATTATGCTCTTGCTTGGAATCACAGCAATTGCTTCTCTCTTGCTTGGTATGGGCTTACCAACAACAGCTAACTATATCATTATGGCATCTTTGACGGCTCCAATATTAGTTCAATTTGCCTCAAATATTGAAATTCATGGTTTAACTTTAGCTGTTCCACTTATTGCCGCTCATCTTTATTGTTTCTACTTTGGCATATTAGCTGACGATACTCCTCCGGTTGGACTTGCTGCTTATGCGGCCGCTGCTATTGCTGAATGTGATCCTATAAAGACAGGTATACAAGGTTTTATGTACGACATAAGAACTGCGATCTTGCCACTTATGTTCTTTTTTAACCACGATATTATTCTTTGGAATATTTCAAGTATACCAGAAGCTTTCTTCATTTTTGGAATGACATGTCTTGGTTCAATGGCCTTTGGTTCGCTCACGCAGGGTTGGTTTGTTCGTTCTAATACCTTTATTGAGAGTTTGGTACTTGCCTTGGCGACCTTGCTTTGCTTGTATCCATTCCTTCTCACAGGATTCTTCCTAGATTATGAATACAGATATGCTGGTAATTTACTTGGTATTGCTCTTCTTACACTCCTTTATTTTGTACAAAAAAGAAGACCTGAAATAGCAACTCACAGCCATTTAGCCTTTAAATAAAGAGCATAATTATGATAAAAAATTACAAAAGAAAGAAAAAAACAACAAGTAAATTACAATGTGTTGAATGTAAATATGTTTTTTCAAACTTTTTAGATACTTGTCCTGAATGTGGTTCTGAAAAAATAACAGATTATTCTGAAGTTAATCCATATTCAAGAATGCCTTTAGAGTCTGTTCTTAAGTCATGCGGCCATATTATGTGGCTTGGTGGAACTTTTTTATTCTTGTTCTTTTTATGGAACACAAATTCTCCAGATGAAGTAGAGAATATGCGTATGATTAGATATGCAATTCTTTCTTTATTTGTAGGCGTTCTTTGTTCTGTTTTGTATATTGGATTGAGTGAAGTTATTCATCGTATACTACGTGTGCAAAGACGATTAAAAGCTTTTCATGAAAATCATCATCCTAATCTTAGTGAAAATACAAAAGAAAAAACTAAAAATTACGATAAGTTATTAGAGAATAATAAAATTTTCAAAAAAAGAAATACTTTAATGCAATACGGCATGTCAACGAATAAAAGAAAATCTGTAAAAAAATTAAAGCATAGTTAAAATAACAAAATTTATTTTACATTGACTTTAAATAAGATATTTTTTATATATGAGGGCATATTCAATAATAGTTATTTATTTTTGAATATGCTCTAATTGTATTATTGAGGAATACTCTATATGTTTATTATTTATTCAGCTATTTTAATGCTGATTATATCTTCTTATGTGTTTGTGAGAGTTGTGCTTCCTTTTTCTCTCTCTAAAAAAAAGAAAATCCTTTTGTTTTTCTTACTCTTACTTTTGTCTCAAGGAATTATATTTCTACGCGTAGTCTTTAGAGGGGCGGATTTTTCGCTTTTCAATGTACGTTTAGTAAGTTTTGCTCTCTCTCTCTACATACTTTTTGCTCTTGTGCTCTTTGTGCGAGATCTTCTAATTTCTTTATTTTATATTTTAAATAAAATATTTAGATTGAAACTCTATCCTTATCTTTCGGCGATTTGTTCAAAGAAAGCTATTTTTCCTCTTTTTTTATTCACTTTGTCTGTCGTTGTTTATGCTGGTTATCAAGCCTTAAAAGTGCCAGATGTAAAAAGAGTTTCACTCACTATTCCTCATTTGCCAGAAGAGTTAAAAGGAATAACAATAGTGCAACTCACAGACCTACATATTGGCTCTGCCTTTGATAGAAGATGGCTTGAAAAAGTTGTTGAAAAAACAAATGCATTAAATGCTGATTTTATAGTTGTCACAGGCGATATTGTCGACGCACCTGTTCATAAATTGGCAGAAGAAGTTGTTTCTTTAAAAAATTTAAAAGCAAAAGAAGATGTGTATCTTATAGCTGGAAACCATGAATATTACGCAGATTTAGCAGAATGGATTTCTTATTTCAGAAATATGGGTATGAATTTCTTAGTGAATGAAAGTGTGATTTATGAAAAGAATAATGCTAAACTTGCCTTTGTTGGTTTAGCTGATAGAACACATGGTAACTATCCAAAATCATTGTCTTTGGATAATGTAAAAGCAAGTGAAAACTTACCAGAAGATGCCGTTAAAATTCTTTTAGCTCATCAACCTAAATATGCAAAAGAAAATGCAAAATTTGGTTATGATGTGCAATTAGCTGGGCATACGCATGGTGGGCATGCATTCTTTTTATTCCCTCTTGTCGCAAATGCTAATGATGGTTATTTATCAGGTTTTTATAATGTTGATCAAATGCAATTATATGTCTCAAATGGTACTGGATTATGGGGTTATTTCCCTGTAAGATTGGGTGCACCTTCTGAAATAACGCTCTTTACATTAGAATAAGGAAAGAAAAGTGACAGAACTTCATATTGATTTAAAATACTTTTCACTTGAAGAAGCACTTTACTATGCTTCGCTTGCACAAGTGAAAAAAGCGGGATTTTTGTGTTCTGACTTAACTCTTTCTCAAGCTCAAGTGAAGGAAAAAAAAGAAATTTTAAATTCACTTGCTTTATTTTATGATATTGATGCATTTCTTGGTTTTAAATTAGCCTATCTGCCACCAGCCTTAATTGGCGATTATGCAGACAAAATGCGTGAAAAATCTTTTGATTATATATGTGTACACGGAGAAGATATCTACGACTCTGTTCCACAGGGCACAAATTTTGCTGCTGTTAATGCAGATGTTGATATCTTGCTTAACCCTGGTTTTGTAGATTCAAAGCTTATTGATTTTGCACAAGAAAAAAATATTTTTTTTGAATTTAATCTCAATCCTACTTATGCAAGTGGCAATGCTTTGCTTGCTGATTATGCAAAAAAATCAGCAATAAAGCTACTTTACGCAAATAGTATTGAAAAAAAAGAAGATTTTTTCTATAGCTTAAAAAAGGAGCAAAGCGTAAAAATATGCCCTCAAAGCAAAGACTATGACTTGATTAAAAAATTAAATCAAGATACTTGTAACTTTATACACAAGTTGATTAAAAATAGATAAACTTTAGCTGCAAAGGATTTTATTATGTCATCACCTATCGCACTTTCTATTATTGCTTTGATTGCTATTCTTAGCGTGGCTTACCTTTTTTTTGGAAAAAAGACTAAAGTAACTGTTACTAACGATAAAAGTTTAGATTCAGAAGATTTAGTTATCGCAGATGAATTTAAAGAAGAATACGAAAGAGGTATGAATCCAAGAAATTATGAAGATCTTACTTTTTATACATTAATTAAATGTGTGCATTGCGGTAGGTTAGAAAAATTTCTTGTAGAAAATGAAATTCCATATGCAAAAGTTCTTCTTGATAATTTTGAAGGAAAAGCCAGAAAAAATCTTATGGCAAAAGTTATTTCTTATAATGAAAGAGGTTCTTTTCCTACTTTAGTTTCTCCAGAAGAAGAAGTGACAGTTGGCTTTAGAGAATGGCAAGTGCGCGAAAAATTTATGAAATATTCTGTGAAAGAAGAATTAAGTCAATAATAAATAATTAAAACAAACAGGAAATAAAATGTTAGATTTAAAATTAGTACAAAAAGAGCCTGAAATAGTTAAAGAAGCTTTAGAAAAAAGAAATTCAAATATTTCTTTAGACGGATTTATGGAATTTGATAAGAAAAGAAGAGCTCTTTTAGTTGAAGTTGAAGCACTTAAGGCACAAAGAAATACAGTTTCTGCAGAAGTTGCAAAGAAAAAGAAAAACAATGAAGATTGTTCTGAAATTTTTGAAGAAATGTCAAAAGTTTCAGAAAGAATTAAAGTCTTAGATATAGAAACAGAAGAAGTGAAAGCTCAAGTTGAAGATTGGCTTTTGACAGTTCCTAACATTCCTGATGCGTCTGTGCCTGTTGGTAAGGATGAGAATGACAATGTTGAAGTTTTAAAATGGGGAGATATTCCAACTTTCTCTTTTGAAGCAAAAGAACATTGGGATTTAGGTACAAAATTTAATGGCTTAGACTTTGAATGCGGTGCAAAATTAGCAGGTTCTAGATTCTGCCTTTCACGTGGCTGGGCTGCAAAGTTAGAAAGAGCTTTAGTGAATTTCTATCTTGATGTACAAACAGAAGAATTTGGGCATACAGAAATATTACCTCCTCTTATGGTGAATAGAGCAACAATGCAGGGCACAGGCCAATTGCCGAAATTTGAAGAAGATTTATTTAAAATGAAGGATTGGGATTATTTCCTTATTCCAACTGCAGAAGTGCCTTTGACAAATATCTATGCAAATGAAGTGCTTGATGAAAGCATGTTGCCATTAAAGCTTACAGCTGCAACACCTTGCTTCCGTTCAGAAGCTGGATCAGCTGGTAAGGATACAAGAGGCCTTATCCGTCAACACCAATTTACAAAGGTTGAAATGGTGCATTTTGCACATCCAGATAAATCTTACGAACAATTAGAAGTTATGCGTAAACACGCTGAAACATTGCTTGAAAGATTAGAATTGCCTTTTAGAACAATAACTCTTTGCACAGGCGACATGGGTTTTTCTGCGGCAAAAACTTATGATGTTGAAGTTTGGCTTCCTGGGCAAAAAGCGTACAGAGAAATTTCTTCTTGCTCAAATTGTACAGACTTCCAAGCACGTAGAGCAAATATTAAATTTAAAGCAAAAAATGCTAAAAAAGCAGAATATGTGCATACATTAAATGGCTCTGGCTTACCAACTGGCAGAAGCCTTGTCGCAATTCTAGAAAACTACCAAGAAGAAGACTGTATCAGAGTTCCTAAAGTATTGCAGAAGTATATGAATTGCGAAGTCATTAAATAAATAAAATGAAATAAAAAAATCCCGAATTATTCGGGATTTTTTATTTAAAATATTTTCAATTTTTTATAACAGTTCTAGAAGCATTCTTTAGCAATTTTTAAACAAAGATCAGCCTTATTGAGTGTGTAAAGATGCACGCCAGGACAGCCTAAAGCAAGTAATTCTTTGATTTGCTTTATTGCGTATTGAGTGCCGTATTCTTTTACAGCTTTATCGCCGCCCTCAGCATGGATTTTTTCAAGTTCAAAATAAAGTTGAGAAGGAAGATTTGCCCCACAAAGACTTATTGTTCTTTTGAGAGAAGAAAAAGACATGATAGGCAAAATTCCTGGAATAACAGAGATATTTATATTATAACCACGCAAAGAATTAACAAGAGCAATATATTCACGTACATCAAAAAAGAGTTGAGTGATAAAAAGTTCTGCGCCGGCTATAGCTTTTGCTCTTGTATAGTGCTGATCAAGAGCGAAAGTTGGAGACTCTGGATGTGGAGATGGGTAGGCAGCGGCAGCCAAACCTAAGTCTGGGTTGAATTTTTTAATGAATTTAATTAAATCTTCTGCGTGCTGAAAAGGTTCTTTTGCCCAATCTATTTTTCTATCTTTTGGCTCATCGCCTCTTAAAGCGAGAATATTGTCAATCTTTGCTTTTTTCAAAGAAGTAAGAAAATCTTCAATTTTATCCTTTGAAGCGCCAACACATGTGAAATGCGGCATCGGTTCGATTTCAATTTTTTTCATGCGTGAAGCAATTTCTAATGTTGCTTCTTGTGAGGAGCCGCCTGCTCCATATGTGACAGAAGCAAAAAGTGGATTAATTTCTTTAAGACTTTCAACTGTTGTAAAAAAAGCATCCAGTTGAGAGGCTTCTTTTGGTGGAAAAAATTCTATAGAACAAAAAGGACTTTTCTTTTCTTGTATTAAATCAACTATACGCATATACACTTCCTCACTTCTTTAAGCTTTTATTCACTATATGTATCACTATATCAAGATATCTTTATATGTCAAGTTTAAATTTTGCTTTGTAAGATTTTATTAATTGATTTTATATTTTCTTTATTCTTTAGCAAAAATATTTAACGAAGAATAAAAAAATACTTGCTATAAGCCTATATTTTTTGAAGAAAAACAATTTGGCACAAAACTTGTATTACAGATATCAGTTATTGATTTTTCGGAGGAAAAACGCCATGAAATTGACACTCAAAACATTATTGATACTTATTTTTAGCATAGTATATGCAGTGGAAGCTGAAGCTGTGCGTATTAAAGATATTGCTACTTTTTCGGGAGTAAGGACAAACCAATTAGTTGGTTATGGCCTTGTTGTTGGATTAAGTGGCACTGGCGATTCAAAGGACACTCCTTTCACAGCTTCCTCATTGATTAATATGATGGAGAAGATGGGTGTTGCAGTTGATGCTAGTTCTTTGAAACCGAAGAACGTTGCTTCTGTTATGGTAACTGCAAAACTTCCTGCTACAGCAAAAGCTGGCTCACCTCTTGATGTAACTATTTCAAGTATAGGCAATGCAGACTCTTTGGGCGGTGGTGTTTTATTAACAACTGCTTTGAAAGGCATTGACGGAAAGGTATATGCAATAGCCCAAGGTGCTGTGATTGTTGGTGGTTATTCTGCTGGCGGACAAGCGGCAAATATAACACAAAATACACCTACAGTTGCTTCAATACCGAGCGGTGCAACAGTTGAAAGAGAAATTCCATTTCAATTCAATTCGCAAGCAGATTTAAAATTACACATGAATATTTCAGATTTTTCAACAACTCAGCAAGTAGTTGAAAGATTGAATGAAACAATGGGTGGTAATTTTGCAAATGCTGAAGATATTCGTACAGTAAAGATTAAAATTCCTGAGGAGTTTAAAGGGAATTTAGTTCCTTTGCTCGCTTCAGTAGAGAATTTAGAAATAACACCTGAAACAGTTGCTAAGGTTGTTGTTGACGAAAAAACAGGCACAATAGTTATTGGACGAGATGTTCGAGTTGCAAAGGTTGCTGTGGCACACGGTAATTTGCAGGTAACAGTTCAAGAAACTCAACAAGTTTCTCAACCAGGCCCATTTTCACAAGGGCAAACCGTTGTCACTCCTGAAACAAATGTAGCAGTGAACGAAGAATTGAGAAGCTTAAATATGGTTGAAGGCGCGTCCCTACAAGAACTTGTCGACGGATTGAATGCCATTGGTGCAACTCCTAGAGATTTGATTTCCATTCTCAAGAATTTAAAAGCATCGGGGGCATTGTTTGCAGAACTGGAGGTAATCTAGTATGTCAGCTATTACTAACGAATATACCATGCAATCAGCTATGGCAAATGTGTCAGAAAGCAATTTAAATAATCAAAAAAGAACTATTGAAAGATTAGGCAATTCAAAAAGTGCTGAACAAGTAGAAAATGAAAAATTAAAAGAAGCTTGTCAGGGCTTTGAATCTATCTTTATACAAAAAATGTGGGAACAAATGCGTGATACATTGCCAAAAGAAGGCCTTATGACCTCTAAGGACGAGAAGTTTTGGCAAGGCATGTATGATCAAGAGCTTTCAAAAAGTATGACAAATGCAGGCGGTATTGGCCTTACTGATATGATGATGGAACAAATGTCTAGAAATACATCTGATGCAGCAAGTGCGAGCAAGGCAAGCCAAGCAAGAACTGAAGGGCTAAAAGTTTCGCCAGCACAGATCTTACCAGATATAGACAAAGCAAAGGAAGAGTATACTAAAGCTAAAGAAATGGCCGCTATGCATAAGAATGCACAAGCAAGAAATCCTCTTATGGATTCTAGCATGTACGAAGAAATACCTAATGAAAATGCTGTGCTTCAAAATCAAGCTGTAGCAAGTCAGAATAATGACGCAGTAGCAAAAGAAGCAGAAAAAGTGCAAAGTGAGCCAATTGTACAAACTATTACCTATCAAACAAATCTTCCAAAGAATAAAAGAAAGGGTGACAAACTTGTACAAGAAATGCTCAATGAACAGCAAGCAAAGCTTAAAGCTGCTGCATTAGCAGAAGAAGTAAGCAGAAAGGCGGCTGAAAAATCAGCAAGTGAAATGCAAGCTAATTCTGTGCAATCTGCCCCAGCTCAAAATGGACAAATACATAGAGTAGAAAGCAAGGGCTTACCAACAATGGAATTTGAAGAGCTCAACACTAATGCTCAAATAATTGAAAAAGAAGAAACAATAGCACAGTTTACGCCTTTAACTCTTCAAAATAATACACAAAATGCAAATGAAGCTAAATCTTCAGCTCGATTTGAAAATGACATTCTTGCAGGCATTAAGCAAAGTTATGTAAAAACAAATACTTATGTAGATGAAAGACAAGTTGCAAGCAATGCACAGAGCCAAGCACAATTACAGCCAACTCTTGCTGGTGGCCCTGACTTACAAAGACCGCATACAATAAAAGGCACGACAGAACTTGGCTATAGAGCCTCGAATACAGACTTTATAAATCCAGTTGATGGCAAGATGACTTCTGGTTTTGGTTGGCGTCTTGATCCTGTGAATGGAAAAAGATCTTGGCATAATGGCATTGATATTGCCGCAGATTATGGCTCACAAGTGAAAGCTGCTGATGCTGGCATAGTTTCCTTTGCTGGTTTTGATGAAGAATTAGGTAATATGCTTATTGTTGAACATGCAAATGGTTTGACAAGTGTTTATGGACATAATTCTGAATTGAGCGTCAAAGAAGGTGACTTTGTTGAAAAAGGCACGGAAATTGCAAGAATAGGTTCAACAGGAAGAACAGTAGGAAATCATCTTCACTTTGAAATAAGAAAAGAAGATATGCCTATCAATCCTGAAACAATTTTAAATAAAGGAATCATGGATTTATCTTAATATTTAAAGAAAAATCCATAATCCATCGGAAAAGGGGTAGCTTATGTTTACAAAGATCAGCGGAAGTTTAAGCCGTCAAATTAAAGCATTAGAACTATTAAAGTCATTAATGCAGGAAGAATTTTCCTGTCTAATCGCGAATGAAGTTGACAAAATTACAGGCATTGAATTTTCTATACATGGTCTTTTACGTCAAATTGCTGATGAAAAAGAGCAAGTGATAGCTAGCCTTGGCGGTGGAAAAGTTTTAGATTTTGCACAAATGCTTCCTGAAGACCAAAGAAAAGAAATAGAAGAATTGTATAAAACAGTAGACAAGCGTGAGCAAGAATGTGCACGTCAAGCAACTGTTAATACAGAAATTTCTCTTGCACTTGTAAAGCAAGGCGAATACCTCATCAAGGAAATGACAAAGATTGTGAGCCCTAAAAAGCAAGTCACCTATGGCAAAAAAGGTGCTTACACAAATAATACAAGGCCTGATGCTGTTCTTATTTCTGGGAGGTTATAATGGCTGTCAGTAATGTTCTTTATATTGGTAACCATGCCCTTATAGCAAACCAAGTTGCTTTGCAGGTTACTGGTAATAATATCAATAACGTAAATACAGAAGGTTATTCAGTTCAAACTCCTGTATTCACTCCTTTTTCGCCTTACGATTCAAGTGTTGGGCAAATGGGTATGGGTGCAACCGTTACTGAAATCACTCGTGCATTTGATAGACTTTTGGAAAATACATATGTAGAACGCTATACCCAAGAACAAAGATACACAACACAAGCTGGTATTTTAAATAGCGTGCAAAATATATTTAACGAAGCTAATAGAGAAGGCATAAGCTCTTCTATGGGTGAATTTTTTAATATGTGGCAACAAGTTTCGCTTTTGCCAGACGATCATCCAACAAAGCAAGCTCTTTTGACAGAAGCTGAAGCTCTTACAGGCACTATTCAAGATACAAAGGAAACTTTAGAAGAATACCAAAAAGAAATCGATGCTTATATTGCAAATGATGTCGATAGAGTAAACCAAATAGCAGAAGCAATAGCTCAATTAAATATAGATATCGAAAAAAGCACTTATCCTGGAAATTCGCCAAATTCTTTGTTAGATCAAAGAGATATGTTGGTGCGTGAACTTGCTGAAATAGTCAATGTTGAAGTTGATGATACTGTAGAAGATTTTACAGTACGTTTAGAAAATGGACTTCCACTTGTGCAAGGCGAAACAACTTTTTCATTACAATTACAAGGCCCTGAAATTGAATACGAATTAAAAGGATATACTGGTAAGGTTGATGTTTCTGGAACAGATGCCTTTGAATACACATTAGAATTTGCTGAGGGCAATCAATTCCGTGTTTCTTTAGACGGCGGAAAAACTTGGCTCACAAATCCTGATGGCACAACTGAATATTATTCTGCACCGCCTCCAGGCGAAAGCATTAAGGTTAAAGATTTAGAAATAACTTTCACAGAAGACGACTATATTCAAGGCGACACTATTACTATTGTTCCAAAAACGGGACTGTATTGGGTTGAGCCTACTCGTGATCCTGTGAACATTACTCCGCAAATCTATGGCGATGGTACAGACGATCAAAGCAGAATTACTGGCGGTAGTCTTACAGCATATTTTAATACACGTGATCATAATATCGGTAAATATATTGATAAGATGGATGCATTAGGTTCTTCGCTTATATGGGAAGTGAATGCAATTTATTCACAAGGTGCAAGCACTTTTCCACAATCTTCTTATTATGGTTCAGAAGAAATTAAAGACAGTACTGTTCCACTTGGTGAATCAGGTGCTGGCATGTTTTTCTATGACAGATTGCAAGAAGGCAATATGACAATCTATGTGCATGATGAAGCTAATGGTGAAGAGCTCAGAGCTGAACCAATTGACTTTGATCCAACAACACCTGCCATAGACAATTTTGATCCAAGCAAGCATTCTTTAGACGATGTTAAGAATGCTATTAATGGCACTTTTGCTGGCGATGTGAACGCACAAATTATCAATGGTAGACTAGAAATAACTTCAAGAGATGGAACAAATCTTTCTTTTGGACAAGATTCAACTGGCCTTTTAGCAGGGCTTGGTATCAATACATTCTTTACTGGGCATGATGCTACTGATATAGCTGTCAGTCAACCTTTACTCACAAATCCTGCCTTGATCAATTCAGGCCAAAGAAACGAAGCTGGTGTTCTTACTGCGGGCGATAACTCAATAGCACTTGCCATTGCTAAGCTTGCAACAGAAGAAGTGCAGATTAATACTGCTTGGGAGCATACAAGTCAATCGCTCACATCTTATTATTCTGGTGTTGTTTCTTTAGTTGGTGCTGAAACAAGCAATGCAAATTTCAATACTGAATACCATTCAGCTATGGCTACGGATTTATACAATAAAATTCTTTCAAATTCTGGTGTAAGCCTTGATGAAGAAATGACAAATATCATAAAGTTTCAACATTCCTATACAGCTGCTGCAAAACTCATCACAACTGCTGATGAAATGCTACAGACAGTATTAGGCTTGAAACAATAAAGGGGGGTTATTATGAGAGTTACCCAAACAATGATGTATTCGAATTTTACATCGCATATTAATAATAATCTTTCTGACTATATGGACTTAAACTTACAGTCAGCAACAATGAAGAAGGTAAACGCTCCTTCCGATGATCCATCGGCTTCTGCCCATATTCTTAATTATCGCATAAGCATTGAAACTACAGAACAATATATTGCTAACGTAGACACAGGTATTGGCTGGTTAGACTTGGCTTCTGGTGTTTTGAGCGAAGTGGATAATACTCTTATTCGTTTTAAAGAATTAGCAGAACAAGCCTCTACAAGCACGTATGACGATGAAAATAGATTACAAATTGCAGCCGAAGCAAGAGAATTGTATGAAAGATTAATCACTTTAGCAAATTCTGAACAAAATGGACGCTTTATCTTTGCTGGTCAAAATATAGACGCTCCTCCTTATGAAGAAACCTTAGGCGTGAGCACAGTGGATCCTGCTTTTGATGGAGTGATATTCCCTGTTGAGGGCGAAGCGAAATCCTCCATACTTATACGTTTTGAAAACGACGGAACTCTTCCTCCTGCTGATGGCGAAACCTTGAATTACAACTATACAGAAGACGGTGGCGAAACATGGCAAACTGGTTCTGTTTTTGGTGGTGATGCTGCGGCTGGAATCCCCCGTGATGAAGTAATGATGGTTGCTGACACGGAAATAGGCATTATTGATATCGTTCCTCCAAGAACAATAACAGCCTATGATCCTGATATCCCTTTTAGTGAAGACAATGGAACTTCTTTCACAGTCAGACCAGCGGCTGAATATCTTGCCTACGATAATTCTGTTCCGCCTGAAGTGACTGTATATGGTAATTCTCCCGCTACAATAGATTTAACTGGTAATGGCTATTTTGAGTCAAATGTTCAAGTGCGTCTTAATGATCATGTGAATTTATCAGAAACTCCGCAAACTGTGAGTTATTCTTACAGTACAGACGGCGGCCAATCTTGGATCACTGAATCAGTGGATTCAAGAATTGATTCAAATACTGGCGAAGCCTTACTTCGTTTACCTGTTCCTGGTGGTTTCTTTGATATAGAGGGCGATCAAACAGATCCTAATAATATCATCGTTGCAGATACGCAATTTAGTATACAACCGCAAAGAACAAATCTTGACTATGAAGCTGCTCAAGACAGCTATATCACAGTGAATAATGTAGGCAAAGATATATTTGGTGGCGTCTATACTCCGCAAGGAACAAGTGTGCAAGTTGCTGCTTACGAGGGCGATGGGCAAAATATTTTTGAAACATTAGGCAGACTTATCGGTGCTTTAGAAACAAATAACCAAGAAGGTGCAGCTCGTGCCTTAGAAGAAATAGACGAATCCTTAGAAGGTTTACTCACACAACAAGCAAGCATAGGCGGAAAGAAAACGCATTTAGAATCCACTAAAATGATGCTTACTTACGAAGAATTAGATCTTGTTGAAAGAAAATCATATCTTGAAGATGTTGACGTAACAGAACTTGTCAACGAACTCACTATGCAGCAAATGGCATATCAATCAGTTCTGCAATCTTCTTCAATGATTATGAATTTGAATTTGACAAACTTCCTATAGTCAATATATACTCATTTTCATAGCCAAGATATACTATTTATTGAAGCTACCTTTCTTTCTTGTTGGGCGGAAAGGTGAAAAAATGGATTGGAAGTAATTTATGCTTATTCTCACACGCCGTATTGGCGAAAGCCTCTACGTAGGCGATGATATACGAATAACTGTTCTTAGCGTGCAGTCAAAGCAAGTGAAAATTGGCTTGACTGTGCCTGATGATATGGTTGTGTATAGAGAAGAAGTGTATAGACGTGTTATCGAAGAAAATAAAATGGCACTGAAAAACAGTAATGAAGACCTTTTTGTGGCGGCAATGTTATGGCAAGACAAGAAAAAATAGTTATCCAAACAAGGCTTGGTGAACAAAGCATTGATGAATCAAAAATAATCTATTTTCCTAAAGGGATTATAGGTTTTGAAAGTATGCACGAATTCACTCTTCTGCAAATCAATGAAGATACGCCAATGCTGATTTTACAAAGCATGAGTGAGCCAAGCTTAGGCTTGCTTGTTGCTGATCCTTATTCCTTTTTGACAGACTATTCTCTCAAAGTAGGCGATGCTGAGCAAAAATTACTCTGCCTTGAAACAGCCGCAGACGCAACTGTTCTTGTCACAGTAACGATTCCACACGGAAAACCACATCTCACAAGCCTAAACCTTACAGGGCCAATATTAATAAATGCCAATAGAAAAATAGGTTTGCAAGTTCCACAATCAGATGCACAACCATCGCATGTTATGCTTGAAAAATTGATGAATAAAAATAATGACGAAAAAAATCAAGAAGAAAATCAAGAAAATAATGCTATAAATGAAGTGCCAGCAAATGAAAGTATTGACAATAATGAAAAAATTGAAAATGCTGAAAATATAGAAAAAGTTTTGGAAAATACAGAAGAAAAAAAATAAAAAATGTCAACAAATAAAAGCCCTTTGGCGGCTCTCATTCATAAAGTAGATTCCTATCTATGGCAACATGGATATAGATTAGAAAGAGTGCGTATCATTGTACGCAGTCTTTTTCTTTTTAATGTATTTGTACTTCTTTTCGCTCTTTTAGCCTTGCCTTTAACTCTTGTTCCACTTTCTTTTTCTCTTGCTGCCTTGCTCGCTTTTTGGAATTTTGCTTCTATGTCAAAACATATTGTGCAGAATTTTCCTGTAGGCGGTGCAGCAAAAATCTCCTTCACAACTCTTTTGCTCTGGCTTGTCAGACTTGTTGTGATCGTAGGACTTTCTTTTATTGCACTAGTCTATTTAAAATTACCAGCCTTAGCATGGTTTATTGGTTTGGGAACGCAACTTTTTATAGCACCCTTATCAAATATTTTTTATAATAAAAAATCTAAATAAATATCTTTTATTTTCTATTTATAATTTTGATAATGTTCTTGTAAAAATTAAAATAATAAATTGAAATAGTAATTTAATCAAAGGCAGTTATACAATGGCAAAACTTCTTGATATACAAAATGTTCGTCTTTCCTATTATTTAGATAAAGAAAGAAATTCCGTGCTTGGAAATAATGAGCAAGGTCTTGACTTTATACTAGAAAAACATGTTCATACTGCTATTATGGGTGCAAATGGTGCAGGCAAATCAAGTCTTTTAAAGTTGATTTGTGGCGAAGCGTGGCAAGATTCAGGCAAGATTTTTTGGCATGCGAATGCAAGTGATGAAAATGACGATTCTCGCCTTGTAGCAAGAAAAATGACAACTTTGGTTTCAGCTGCCCAGCAAGAAAAATACATGCAGCAAGCAAGAAATATCAATGGTTTTGAGCTTGTATTGTCTGGCTATACAAATAATATACTCATCTATGAAGAATTAGGACATGAAAAAGAAAAAAGAGTTTACGAGCTTGCCAGAGAATTAAATATCTTTCCACTTTTGTCAGAATTAATCACCTATCTTTCGCAAGGGCAATTACGCATATTGCTTCTTGCCAGAGCATTAATAGCAGAACCAGAAATTGTCTTACTTGATGAATTTATGGACGGATTAGACGAAGCTTCAAGAGGTCTTGTTCTCCAAGTAATTGAAAAAGCAAAAGAAAAAACTACTTTTCTCTTCACTACTCACAGAGAAGAGTCTTTGCCAGATTTTGTGCAAAATAAATTTTATCTAGAACAAGGTCTTCTACACAAAGATAAAGAAAAATATGTAGCCAAAATAGCTCTTATGGCAGGGGAAGAATTTCTTGCACTTTGTGAAAAAAATTTAGATTTACCAGCTATAATCGACAAGAAATCTTTGATAAAGATTGAAAATGCAGATGTTTATATCGAAAGAAGAAAGATTTTAAATCAAATTAATTTCAACTGGTTACAAAATGATTATTGGAAAATAGTAGGATCAAATGGAGCAGGAAAATCTACCTTTCTTAGAATGCTTGCAGGCGATGAAAATGTAGCTCTTGGTGGTAGTATACAAAGGTTTTTGCCTAAATTTAATAAAGAATCAACTTTACTCAAAGAAATTCGATCAAGTATATTCTTGCTTTCAGACAGGCAGCAAGCTCTTTATTCCTACGATGTGACAGCTTTTGAGCTCATCTTATCTGGTTTTGATAATGTTGTAGGCGTGTACAGAATATACAGCGAAGAAGAAAAAGATAAAGCATTAGAATGGGCTAAGTTCCTCAATTTGCAATCTTTTATCAATAGAAAAATTTCAAGTCTTTCAACAGGCCAAATGCGAAAATCATTGCTTGCAAGAGCAATGATAACACAGCCAGATATGCTTTTATTTGACGAAGCATATTCTGGATTGGATATTTTTGCTAGAGCACAACTCACAGAATGTCTGGAAATATTAAGAGAGAAAAATGTTCAAATGCTCTTTGTTTCACATTATGAAAATGATTTTCCAGCTTTTTGCAATAAGAGAGCAAGAATCGATAATGGGCAATTATTTGTTGTAAGTGATGTAAAAAATTAGTTTTTTTGTCTCCGACGGCCAAAGGGTTTGAAACCCTTTGGAAACCCCAATATGCAAGGTGAATGCGGAAGAATTTAGCTAAAGAAGAATAGTTATTTTTTTTATTTGCGAAAAAGTTTTAAAGTTTTGCTGCTTCGCAGCAAAACATTAAATACTGTTTCGCTGAAAAATGAGAAAATATAATTTAAATTAGAATCATTTTGCCATTTGTCACTGCGTTCCAAATGTGCGTGCTGTATTAATTTTAATAAAATTAAAGAAATGGCTATCCCATTAAGAAAGCAGCATAGACTCGTCATTGCGAGGAGCTTGCGACGTGGCAATCCATGTGTTTTTTATTATATAAATAATAATATTTTCAACTATTAAATTAATTTACTTTTCTTCATAGCTGAAACTTTCGCGTAACAGAAATTGGCACATGCCTTTTGTCGTCGCAGACAATAGAGGACATACGATAGATAAAGCATACTGATTTGATTTTCGAGCGAAGCTAAAGAAAATTAAATCGTTGTATGCCTGTACAGTCAAGACGATTTTGTGCCAATTAGCGGGTAAGGCCAAGGAGTTTGCAAAGAGGCGAGGCTTAGGGCTGCAAGCCCTATTGTCGCTTCTTTGCCCACGCTGGAGGCGAGGGGCGAAGCATAAGCTTAAATGCTATCATAAAATGAACAGTGAAGATTTACTTAAAATATAGATTGCCACAATCGCATTTTGAGAAAATGCTCATTTGCAATGACGAGTTGATGATACTCTTTTAATGGGATAACTCTTTCACCCGCTTTTTAAACTTTTTGCATAAACCCTAAAATAACTAATCTAGACTCGTCATTGCGAGGAGCTTGCGACGTGGCAATCCATAAAAAATGCTGCACCTAAAAGAGCTATGTCTTCATTTTTATTAAGAAAGAAATTCACTTCTTGTAAAGCATTAGACATAGTTTCATGTTTTATAAATTCTTCGTAAAAATTTTTATTGAGAATATGCTCATGCTTAGCGACAATACCTCCTGTAATAATGGCAGACTTCGCAAGCGAATTGAGGCATAGATCTTTTAAAACTCTTGCATAGAAAATAGAAAAAAGATGAAAAGCTGGCGAAGATAAAGGGATCTCTTTAGCTTTTATTTTTTCTTGCGTGAGGAATTCATGTATATATTCTAGTCCTTTACCGCTTAAAAGATCTTCAACTTTTAATTTGGAATTGTTTTTTTGCCTTGCTATAAAATCTGCTAATTCCATTTCTTCTTTATTTTGTGTGTCAAAGGCAAAGTTTTGATGTCCTGCTTCAGAGGCTTGTAGAAAAAAATTCTCTTTTGAATATAGTGTGTTGTCTTTAATCTTCGAAAGATAAGCACAACCAAAACCTGTGCCAGCTCCCGTAACAAGAAGAGGGAAATTGACTTTTTTAGAAGCAAAAAAACTTTCTAATTTAAGTTCATTAAAATAATCAACATCTTCAATCTTGCTAAAAGCCATCGCTTGAGCAGAAAAATCATTAACAAGTGTTGCTTTAGGAAAATTAGGCATTTGCTTTTTTATTTGCTTTAAATCAATGCCCCAAGATAAATTTGTCAACTTTGCTGTATGCTTATCTTCAACTAAGCCAGCAAGAGCAATCACGCATTCTTCAATATTTTCTGCTGCAAAGTTTGCATCTTCCTCACACAGTTTTTTATACAATAAAAGAAAAGAGTCATATTCCTGTGACATAAGCCATTTAGTATAAAGCAAAACAAAGCGATTTTCTTTTTTTTCAAAAAGAGCAAAACGTGCGTTTGTGCCGCCAATATCACTTGTAAAATAGAACATATTGTCTCCAGAGAGTTTTTTTATTTTTATGTATTCTAAGACTTTACTTAAAAAGAGGCTTGTGCTATATTGAACTTAAATTATTACTTATTTGCTGCGTTGGAAATAAAGGGGTTTTTTTCTTCGTAACAAATTGCTTTTTTGCAAAATCAATCAACCTATTTAGCTATTTGCTCTAATTTTTTGTTTTTGTATTGTTTAACTTGTTTTATTTAACGTTTTTTAGTTTATTTTGTTTTTTTAGTTTAAAATATAATTTTGAGTTTTCAGGTTTTTATTTAATATATAAGTTTTTTGCCTTACTGTCTAGTTGTTAGACTTTCATATGTAACTTTGTATCAAGAATGCTGTTAAAGGGGATAGATAGTGAAGTTTTCATTTGGTGAAGAAGATTTAAAAATTGATAAAATGACTACAAGTGAGTGGATACTCACAAATGGACTTGGCTCTTATGCTTCGTCTAGTCTACAATTGTGTAATACAAGAAAATATCATGGTTTACTTAATATTAATCTAGCACAACCTGCTGGGAGATTTGTTTTGCTTTCTCATGTAGAAGAAAGCTTAAGTGTTGCTGGGCAAGAATATTTTCTTTCAACTAAGAAGCATTCTGATATCTATTATCCATCTTCTCTTGAGAAATTAAAGAAGGTTGTGATTGAGCCATATCCATGCTTTGAATATTCTTTTGATTCTTTTAATGTCAAACGCGAAATTTGCATGCTTACAGGAAAAAACACAGTAATCATAAAATACAGTCTTGAAAATTTAAGCACAAAAGACGAAAAATACACTTTGAAGCTTAATCCATTAGTTGCTTTTAGAGACATACATAAGCTTACTGTGGAAAATCCATTTTTAGATAAAAATATCAAGATGTTGAAAAATGGTTTCAGCACAAAATTGTATCCAGACTTACCTTCTATTGAATTTTCAATAGAGGGCAAGGAAAAGCATAAATTAGCCTATATGCCAACATGGGTGAAAGCTGTGCATTATCCAATAGAGGAAGCACGTGGATTTAATAGTTATGAAGATTTATATTCACTTGCTGTTTTTGAGCTTGAAATGACGCTTTCAAAAAATGAAATCACAGAAATTTATTTTGCTGCTTCAAGCAATGAAGATATTGAAAAAGCTCCTCAAGAAACCACTACACTTGCTCAATTGTGGCTAGAAGAAAGCAAGGCAAGAAAAGAGAAGGCAGATTCTGCAACTTCATTACTTGATTATTTAAAAAATTGTGGAGAAATCTATATTTCTCAATCAGCAGCAAGAAAAGGGCTTGAAATAATTGCAGGTTATCCATGGTTTCAAGCTTGGGGCAGAGATACCTTTATTTCTTTGCCTGGACTTTGCTTTGTGAGCGGAAAAATAGAAGAAGGCAAGCAGATTCTTAAAGAGCTTATCGATCAAATGCAGGATGGTTTTTTTCCAAATATGCTATCCGCAGATGGCAATAATTCCTACAATACTGTCGATGCTCCCTTATGGTTTGTGAGGGCTGTGCAAGCTTTAGAAATTTATTCTGAAGATGAGAAAAAAGAAGAAGCATTTTTGAAAGATGTCGCATTGCCGGCTATTCAAGAAATAATAAAGAATTTTTCTTCTGGTACGCATTGTGCAAATTACGAACTTTATGTTGATGGCAAAGGCCTCTTGCATGCAGGAAATGAAACAACACAGCTTACATGGATGGACGCAAAGGTTGCTAATAAACCCGTAACACCACGTTCTGGCTATGCTGTTGAGCTTAATGCATTATGGTTTAACGCATTGTGTTATTGCAGAGAATTAGAAATTCGTTTTTATGAAAAATCTGAAATACAAGAAGAACAAATAGCTACTTTAAAAAAGAATTTCAGAGAAGCTTTTTGGGTTGAAGCCTATGGTGGATACTTGGCAGACAGTTTTAATGCAAGAGCAATGGATAGGTCAATAAGGCCGAATCAGCTTTTTGCACTTGCTCTACCTTATCATCTTTTAGATTGGGAAGACGAAATAAAGGTTTTTGAAACAGTAAAATCTTCACTACTTATTCCTTTTGGCGTGCGTACTCTTTCGCCAATGTCTGTGCAATATAAAGGATTATATGAGGGAACTTCAATGCAAAGAGACAGTGCCTATCATCAAGGCACGGCTTGGGCATGGCTTATAGGTGCATATGTCGACGCGCTTTTATCTCTACGTAAAAGTAAAGAAGAAAAAGAAGCTGAAGTAATGCTTTTCTTAGAAACAATAAATCCACTTTTTACAGTGCATTTAAAACAAGCTGGAATACATGGTATTTCTGAAATTTTCAGCGGAAATTCACCATACACGCCAGATGGCTGTCCTTTTCAGGCATGGAGCGTGGCTGGATGTTATAGAGCTTTATGCAGGATAAAGCAAGAACATGAAGAAATTTATAATAAATGGGAAAAATCAGTAGTAGAAATTTTAAATCAATAATTTAAATAAATTTTAAGGAATGAGGAAGTTCATTTGTAGTTTAGGAGTAGTTTTATGCGTGTGTTGATGTTTGGATGGGAGTTTCCTCCGCATATCAGTGGTGGTCTTGGAACAGCTTGTTATGGGATTACAAGCGGCTTAGCTGAATGTGGAACAGAAGTGATCTTTGTCGTACCTTCACTTTCTGAAGAAAAAAAAGCAAATGAATACCTAAAATTATGTTCAGCTTCTGGTGTGAAAATTAAAGAAGAGCACCAAAGGGCGTATAAACAATTTTTTGAGCATTCCTCTGTGAAAAATATTGCTTTTCATTCTATTGAAAGCTCTCTTATGCCCTATATGAACGAAACTTCATATCAAGAATTTCTCTATACTAGTTCACGCGAAGAAAAACATTTTTCTTCAAATGAAATCAAAGAATCTTATTTTGGTGAAGAAAAAGTTGTTCACGTGAAAAATGGCTATGGTGCAACTTTATTTGACGAAGTTTATAGATATGCTCAAGCCGCTTGTTCTATCGCTTTACGTGAAGATTTTGACATTATTCACGCCCACGATTGGATGACTTTTCCAGCCGCAGCTTTTGCAAAAAAAGTGAGCAATAAAAAACTTGTTGTACATATTCACGCAACTGAATTTGATAGAAATGAAAAAGGTGTGAACCAATTTGTTTACGATATGGAACGCATAGGTTTTGAAGCGGCCGATGTGATTATAGCTGTATCTGAAAGAACAAAGAAAATGGTTGTTGAAAATTATGGCATTGATGCTGCTAAAGTAAGGGTTGTGCACAATGCTGTTGATAAAAAGATTTTAGGCGATTTATCATTGCCAAAAATGCTTGAAGATGAAAAAATTGTTCTGTTTATGGGAAGAATCACTCATCAAAAAGGCCCTGAATATTTTGTCAGGGCGGCAAAACTTGTTTTAGATAAAATTCCTGATGCTCATTTTGTTATGGCAGGCTCAGGGGATTTGATGCAGAAAATGATAGATTTAGTTTCCGAACTTCGTATGGGTTTGCATTTTCATTTTCCTGGATTTTTAAAACCAGATCAAGTTCAAAAATTATATGCCTTAGCTGATGTGTATGTGATGCCATCTGTTTCAGAGCCATTTGGTATCGCTCCTTTAGAATCATTGCTTTGTGGAACTCCTGTTTTGATTTCAAGACAGTCGGGCGTGGCTGAAATATTGAAACATAGTTTGAAAGTGGATTTTTGGGATATAGATGAATTAGCTAATCAAATCTGTACCTTATTAACATATCCACAATTGAGTAATGTTTTGATGCAAGAGAGCAGAGAAGCTCTAAAAAAGATTTCTTGGGCAGAAAGTGCCAAGAAAATCAATGGCATTTATCACGAGGTTTTAGGAGTCTAATATGTCAAATATCACATTATTTTTTCAAGTTCATTTGCCTTATCAATTACGTAAATATTCATTTTTTGAAATTGGTGAAAATCCATTTTACGAACACAGCGAAAATAACTTTACAACAGTAATGCACGCAGCGACAGCTTGTTATCTTCCTGCAAATAAGATTTTACTCAAACTTATTAAAAAACACGAAGGCAGATTTAAAGTAAATTTTGCAATTTCAGGTCTTACCTTAGATTTATTAGAAGAGCATGCACCTGAAGTTATAGAATCTTTTCAAGCTTTAGCCAAAACTTCTTGTGTGGATTTTGCGGCTATGCCTTACTACAACAGCCTAGCCTATCTTTATTCAAAAGAAGAATTTTCTGAGCAAGTTGAAACACATGCAAAGAAAATCAAAAAACTTTTTAATATTAAACCAAAGGCTTTTTGTAATACAGAATTAATCTATAATAACGAAAATGCAGAATGGGCACAAGAAGCTGGTTATAAGCTTATTTTAGCTGATCAAGGCCTTGTTTCAAATGTGTCTAATCCAAATTATGTCTATAAGGCAGATGCATGTGATAAGATAAAGCTTTTATTGAGAAATAATAGCTTATCAGAAGATATTTCTGGGCGTTTTGCAGATAAAAGTTGGAGCGAATATCCCTTAAATGCAAAGAAATACGTTTCTTGGATTTTTAATAATGGCGATAAGGCACAAAGTATTAATATCTTTCTCAGATACGAAAACTTTGGCATCTACCATACAAATGAAGAAGGGATTTTTGAATTTCTAAGAGATTTTCCGACAAAAGTTTTAGAAAATCCGAAATTTAATTTTAAAACTTTTAGCGAAATCGCAAAACTTAAAGTGAATGAAGAAGTAAGTATTCCAGCAATCACTTCGTGGGAAAGAAAGACAAGGGATTTGAGTGTATGGCAAGATAATGACTTACAAAAAGATGCTTTACTTTCTTGTTATAATCTTGAAAAAATGCTTAAAAAAGCAAAGGATAAAAATCTTACAAAGATTTGGCAAGTCCTGCAAGATAGCGAACATATCTATGCTATGAGTATGCTTGAAAGAGCCAGAGATGCTGAAAGACTTGAAAGTCCTTACGAGGCCTATATCAATTATATGAATATACTTTCAGATTTACAGCTTAGAGTTAAGCATAGTGTTCAAGAAAGTGTTGATAAGATATAGATTTTAAAAGAAAATTGTTTTAATTCTCTCATGTTTTAAAATGATTTTCTTTTTGCATACAGGATCTTAAAGTTTTTCTCTACAAAATATAAATAATGAGGTATTTATGTCGACTAAATTTGATGCTTTTGATAATTTATTTGAAGTAAGTTGGGAGGTTTGTAATAAAGTTGGAGGAATTTATGAAGTTGTTACTTCAAAGGTTTTGCAAGCCAAAGAAGAATTTAATGACAATTATTTTTTAATTGGCCCATCCCTTAAAGTAAATCCTGGCTTTGAAGAAAGTAACGATCCTGAATGGCTTCCAATCAAGCAAGCACTTGCTTCAAAAGATTTAAAATGCAGGCTTGGCCGTTGGAATATTCCTGGCAATCCAAGAGTTATTCTTGTAGATTTTGCAAGCAGATATAATAAAAATCAAATTTTAAGAGAATTGTGGGAAAAATACGGAGTCGATTCATTACTTGGCGGTTTTGATTATGAAGAACCAGTGCTATTTTCCTATACTTGTGGCGAAGTTATTGCAACAATTTGGGAAAGCACTATAGCCACAAAGAAAAAAAGTGCTATAGCACATTTTCATGAATGGATGTGTGGAGCAGGCCTTTTAGCAACTAAAACCTTTGCCCCTGAAATTGCAACAGTTTTTACTACGCATGCAACAATGCTTGGAAGGGCTTTGGCTGGTTCTGGTATTGATATTTATAAACATATGAAAAATATCAATTCTAAAAAAGAAGCGGCAATGCATGGAATCATTGCAAAATGTTCTATGGAACAAGTTTCTGCAAGAGAAGCAGATGCCTTTACCACTGTAAGCTATATCACTGCTGAAGAAGCAGAAAATTTCTTGCATAAAAGAGCTGATGTAATAACAACAAATGGTCTAGATCTTCGCGTTATGCCAGATTATAGCAAAGAAAGACAACTTGCCGCAGATGCAAGAATGAAATTACTCAAACCAATAGAAAGACTTTTACGCAGAAAAGTTCCTGACAATATTAAAATTGCCGCTATTTCAGGTCGTTATGAATATCATAACAAAGGTGTCGACGTCTTTTTAGAGGCTTTGTCTAAAATAAATAAAGATCTTGAAGGCACAGAAGTTCATATCCTTGCTCTTTGTCTTGTTATGGGTGGGCATACAGGGCTTAACCATGAAATTGCTAGTGGCGATCCAAATATAATTGCAAATCCTAACGATGATTCGAGTTTTGTAACACCTTTTTATGTCTATAATGAAGCAAATGATAGTATTTTAAATGCTTGCAAAAAACTTGGACTTAATAATTCAGCAAAGAATAATGTGCAAGTTGTGTTTGTGCCTGCTATGCTTGATGGGCATGATGGCTTTTTCAATATGGAATATTTCGAAATATTAGCTGGTTGTGACTTGAGTGTATTTCCATCATGGTATGAACCATGGGGCTATACGCCGCATGAAGCAGCTGCTTATGGTGTTCCTACAATCACAACTGATCTTTCTGGTTTTGGAATTTGGGTTCGTGATCTTGAGGCTAAGAATGATTTTAACGTCAATGGCGTTACAGTTATTTCACGTAAAAATTATCCTTATGAAAATGTTGTTTCATCATTGGAACAAAGCATGCTTGAATATATCAAGATGCCAGAAGCAAGGCTTTTAGAATATAGAAAATCTGCAAGACTTATTGCAGAACAAAGCACTTGGGAATCGTTTTATCCTAAATATTGTGAAGCTTATGCTTTGGCTTGCGATAAAGCAATGCTTAGAGGTAAGAATAGAGAATTGCAGAAGAAGCAAAATTCAAAACTTCTTGCAGCTTCCTGTTCAACAACTCCTTTATTGCGTATGATAACCGCTGTTGCTGAACTTCCTTCCGACTTGTCTCGCTTGCGTGAACTTGCTTTGAATTTGTGGTGGGCATGGAATAGCGATGCAAGAAAACTCTTTTATGAAATAGATCCAGCTCTTTGGGAAAAAGTTGGCAGAAATCCATTGATGATGATTGAAAGAGCCGATCCAGACAGGCTTGTCGAACTTACACAAAATATCACCTATATGGATGCATATGCACAAGTTCTTGAAAAATTTGATGAATATATGGCTGAACCTATAAAAAGCTTTAATACTATCGATAGGGCAAATCCTGTGGCTTATTTCTGTTGTGAATTTGGTATTCACGAAAGTTTACCTATTTATTCAGGTGGTTTAGGGATTTTAGCTGGCGATCATATGAAATCTGTCAGTGATCTTGCATTGCCAGTTGTAGGCATAGGTCTTCTTTATAGAAATGGTTATTTCCGCCAGCAAATAAATAAAGAAGGCAGACAAGTTGCTATTTATCCATATAATGATTTTTCAACACTTCCAGTAGAACCTTTATGCGATGTGGATAAAAAACAAATAGTTATAGAATTAGAATTGCCTGGCAGAATTTTGTATATGGCAGTTTGGGAAGTTAAGGTGGGTAGAGCAAAGATTTACCTCCTTGACACAGACATTCCAAAAAATACCGACGAAGACAGAGGCATCACAGCAAGACTTTACGAAGCAGATAGAGATGTTCGCTTACGTCAAGAAATAGTCTTGGGTATTGGCGGAGTAAGGCTTTGTTACAGATTAGGCCTCACACCATCTGTCTTCCATATGAATGAGGGGCATTCCGCTTTCTTGATTTTAGAAAGAATCAGAAAACACGTACTCGAAGACAAGATGACATTAGAAGAAGCTATTGAATTTGTTTCAGGTTCATGCGTTCTCACTACACATACTCCGGTTGCAGCTGGTAATGAACGTTTTACAGTGGATCAAATTTCGCGTTACTTCACTTCTTGGGCACATAGTATGGGCTTGAGCTGGCAAGAATTTTTGACTTTTGGAGCTATCGAAGGGCATGAGGACAGGCATTTTGATATGACAGTCTTTGGTTTGAAATTCTCAAATAAATCAAATGCAGTAAGTTGGTTACATGGCGAAGTTTCACGTAGAATGTGGAAAGAATGTTGGAAAGGTTTAGTATTGCCTGAAATTCCAATCTCGCATGTCACAAATGGTATACACACACCTTCTTTTGTTGGTTTTGCTTTCAGAGAAGTTTTGACAAAATTTGTTTCGCATAAATGGGATTCTTTGCCAACTTCAGACAAAAACTGGGATAAAATATACGATATTCCAGATGAAGTTTTACTCAATGCAAAGAAATCACAAAAACGTATGCTCACAGAAAAAGTCAAAAAAGATATTCCTGCATTTGTAGAAAAATACGGTATAGATCGTTCTTATTTTCATAGAGTAGATGAATTTCTAAATACGAATTCTTTGATAATTGGCTTTGCAAGAAGATTTGCCACATATAAAAGAGCAAATCTACTTTTCTCAGATCCAGATAGATTAGCAAATATCTTGAATCATACAGATAGGCCTGTAGTATTTTTATTCTCTGGAAAATCGCATCCAGCCGATGAAAGTGGTATTTCGCTTATTCAAGAAGTTATTAAATACAGCAAAGATCCTCGTTTCCAAGGAAAGATTTTCTTTGTTGAGGATTATAGTCTTATTATTTCAAAGGCCTTAGTACAAGGTTGTGATGTTTGGTTAAATAATCCACGTAGGCCACACGAAGCAAGCGGAACAAGTGGACAAAAAGTTCCTGTGAATGGCGGAATAAATCTTTCTGTTTCAGATGGTTGGTGGTGTGAGGGTTATGATGGAACAAATGGCTGGACTATAGGGCCTGATATCAAGAAATACGACAATAATTTTGATATGCAAAGCGATTATCTTGATGCCGAAGCTCTTTATGTTCTTTTAGAAGAAAAAATAATTCCAACCTATTACGACAGAAATAAAAATGGAATTTCAGCAAAGTGGATGCAAATTATGAAAAATAGTATGCGTACACTTACAGCCGAATACAGCACACATAGAATGCTTGAAGATTATATAGAAACTATGTATTGCCCAACTGCAGACAGAGCAGCAGAGCTTACAAAAGAAAATTATAAGCTTGCTCGTGAAAATGCAAAATGGCGTGTTGATATAGCAAAACTCTTCAATTCTGTGCGTATAAATGATATTCAACTTTCTGGTATCAGCGGCGACACTCTCGTCTGTGGACAACCTTTCAATGTTGAAGTGAACATCAATCCAGGTGAAATGCCTTTAGAAAATCTAGATGTTCAACTTGTTATAGGTGAGGGTAATGGCGAAGACTTTACCTCTAAGCCAGATATAGTGCATCTCAAACTTTCAAAACCAACAAATGAAAACTTACTCTATACAGGAACATATAAAGCAAAGAAAAATGGCAGATATGTCTACGGTATACGAGTATTGCCAGTCAAAGAGGGACTTACAGCAGTAAGAAATAGTCCTGCTATTCTTTGGGGATAAACAGTATAAATAGGAACTCAAGGCAAGAATTTTTTCTTGCCTTTTCTATTCTTTTAATAGATAGACTTTCTCTTGAAAGTATAGATTTTTTGTATTAGAATACATTTGTACACAAAAGACCCTAGTTTCATTAAAAGGAATGGCTTTAAATGACAAAAAATTCTAGCTCTCTTCTTGCCCTTAATTCTGAATCAAAAGAAGAAACAAAGGCATTGAACGAAACTTTAAAACAAGAAAGTTCACAACATGTTGACTTCACTTCGTCATTAACAATGGACTATTTTTCAGGTATAGGCATTCTTTTATTCATGCTTTTTGGCCTTTATTTTATTTTGTGGACAATGAGAAAATACGGTAAAGGAAAATTTATCCCTCTCGCTTCTTCCATAACAAGAGACGAATTAAGAGTTGAAGCCCGTCTTCCCTTAGACGTAAAAAAAACTCTTTATGTTGTGAAATATAAGGATAAACACTTGCTTATCGGCGGTACAGAACAATCTCTAAGTCTTTTAAGTTCTGACAATTGTTTTGATGATGACATTAAAAAGGCAATGACTAAGGCTGATTTTGAAAAAAATGTGCAAGAATTTAACGACACTATGAATAAAGAATAAAGTGTGAAAATATGAAATTTTTACAAGACACGATGAAAATAATAAAAAATATCCCGCTAGGAAAAATCTTTTTCTTTTCCTTTCTTTTGCTTTCTGCTTTTGTGCCAGAATGTTATGCAATAGATCAAAATGCAGATGCAACAATTCCAACTCTTTCGCTTAATTTAAGTGGTGGTGGAACTGAGCCAGAAAATGTTTCGCTCTTGCTTGAAGTTTTATTTCTTTTGACAATTCTTTCTCTGGCTCCTGCAATTGTGATGATGATGACTTCTTTCACGCGTATTATCATTGTATTCCACTTTATTAGACAAGCAGTTGGCGTTCAGCAATTACCACCTACTCAAATATTGGCTTCATTAGCTATCTTTATGACTTTTGTTATTATGTATCCTGTGGGTAAACAAATCAACGACACAGCCCTGCAACCTTACCTCAATCAAGAAATTGCCTTTGAACAAGCTCTTGATGTAGCACAAGGGCCTATACGTGAATTTATGTTTAAACACACAAGAGAAAAAGATATTTCTATTTTTTATTCTATAGCTGGTATGGATCAGCCTAGAAGCGTTGATGAAGTATCAACAATCATGCTCACAGCTGCCTTTATTTTAAGTGAACTAAAGACTGGATTTTCTATTGGGTTTTTAATATATATTCCATTTTTGATAGTAGATATGTGTGTGTCCTCTATCTTGATGGCAATGGGTATGATGATGCTACCACCAATGATGGTTTCATTGCCTTTTAAAATTCTACTTTTTGTTATGATTGACGGCTGGAATCTACTTGTAGGCTCACTTGTAAACTCTTTCTATTAAAGGAAAAATCTATGACACCAGAATTTGTAATAGGTTTTATACGTTCAGGCATCGAACTCACTCTTTCTATAGTTTTACCAATATTACTTGTAGGTTTAACTATAGGTATTGTTATAAGTATTATTCAAGCTGCAACGCAAATTCAAGAACAAACACTTACCTTTGTTCCAAAATTAATAACTATTTTCACTATGTTATTGCTTACATTTCCGCTTATTCTCGACAAAATTACAGCATTTACAATAAATCTCTTTCTAAACCTTCCTCAATACATTAAATGAGTAAAAAATATTAACTTTGTCATTAAACTGAGAGTATATTAGTATACTCTTTTTTTATAAATAAGCTCTAGAAGCCAGATTTAGACGAAGATTTAAATAATCACTTGTGAATTTTCTTTACAAGTATAAAGAGAAATGTTATAAAACGAGTTCACACTTAAATTATTTAGACTTGCAAAAAAAGGTAGATTATATGTTTGATATTACACAAGAATATTTAGATACTTTATTTCCTGCCACGAGAACAGACGAGTTTTTTGAAGCACTTTTTGGCGACGCTGAAGATGGGGCTTATGACATACGTCTTACTATTTCAAAACAAGGCCCAACAGAAATAATACTGCATTATGAACTACATGGCAGACCAGGAAAATGTCTTGCTTGTAATTTGACTAGCGGTTTGCCACATGTTTTTGCAAGGCATCCAATATTAGCAGTTCAAAAAACAGTGGACGATATCAAAGATAAAATGAAATGGGAAAAAGCTGAATTTGAAATTTCGGCTACAAAGCAAGTTTCGGATGATTTGCACTATATACCACTAACAATTATAAAAGGGTAATTTAAAATGGAATTTCTACACGAAGAAGAGTTTTGGAGTAAGGATAGAATCTATCATCAACAATGTCTTGCATTGCACTCACTTTTTGAAAGAGTGCAAAAGACTCCTTTTTATGCACAAAGATTAAAAGAAACAGGAAAAAGTATAGACGAACTTTCTACACCAGAAGGTTTAAAAGCTTTTCCTTTTACAACAAAACAAGATTTGCGTGATAATTATCCATTTGGTTTAGCTTGCGTTCCAACAACAGAATATGTGCGTATGCATTGTTCCTCAGGTACAACAGGAACTCCAGTTGCTATATCACATACGCAAGAAGATATTGATACATGGGCACAAATCATGGCTCGTTCCATGTTTATTACAGGTATGAGAAAAGAAGACGTGTTCCAAAACATGAGCGGATACGGCCTCTTCACAGGCGGACTTGGCATGCATTACGGTGCTGAAGCCCTAGGCTGCCTCACTATCCCAGCTGGTGCAGGAAATACTGTAAGACAAATGAAACTTATAGAAGATTTCAACGTAACAGTTGTGCATATCCTCCCATCCTACGCTATGCACGTCGCACAAAAATTAAGTGAAGCAGGTAAAACACAAACTACTCTCAAAATCGCATTAGTCGGTGCAGAGCCATATACAGAAAACACTCGTAAAAGAATCGAGCAAATGCTAAATATCAAAGTGTTTAACTCATTTGGACTTTCAGAAATGAACGGCCCTGGTGTTGGTATGGAATGTGAACAACAAAAAGGTATGCACATCTGGGAAGATCACTATATTGTAGAAATCATCGATCCAGAAACAGGCGAAAACTTGCCAGACGGCGAAATCGGCGAATTAGTTCTTACTTCACTCACACGTAAAGGTATGCCTGTTATCCGTTACCGTACAAGAGATCTTACTCGTATCCTCACAGAACCTTGCGCATGCGGAAGAATGCATAAGAGAATCGATAGAATACAAGGTAGAAGCGATGATATGTTTATCATGAAAGGTGTGAATATCTACCCAATGCAAATCGAAAAAATTCTTATGGAATTTGACGAGGTTGGCACAAATTACCAAATCATACTCGAAGAAGAAGGCCTGCTAGAAAACATACGTGTGCAAGTAGAAATAAGACCAGAAGCATTTGTCGAAGATATGCGTGTCTTACATAAATTACGCGATCAAATAGCACATCGCTTGCACGACGAAATTCTTATCACACCAAAAGTTGAACTATTACAGCAAAATTCTCTGCCTCCTATCGAAGGAAAAGCACAAAGAGTTACCGATCTTAGAAATAAGGTTTAGGCTGTTTTTTATGCCTCCGGCGGCCAAAGGGGCAAGCCCCCTTTGGAAACCCGAACAAGGCAAGATGAGTGCAAAAGAATTTTGCTAAAGAAGAAAATATATTTTTTTTATTTGCGAAAAAGTTTTAAGGCTAAGGTGCTTTGCACCTTAGCCTTAAATACTGTTTCGCTTTAAAATTTTAAATATAATAAATGAAGTAGGGTGATTTTTCATTTGTCACTGCGTTCCAAATGTATGTGAAAATTAATTAATTCATTTAATAAAACATGGATTGCCACGTCGCTAGCTCCTCGCAATGACGAGTCTAGAGCATTTTATTTACGGCTATTAAGTAAAAAATTCTTTAGCTGATGAGATTTTAACTCGAAAAAGTATTTAAGCGTCAGCTTAAAACTTTTTCGGATTCCCAAAATCGTTTTTAATCAAATTTTCTTTGTACTACCTTGCATATAAAGGTTTCCAAAGGAAATTATTTCCTTTGGCCGCCGGAGGCATGGGGAGAAAAGAAAACGATGAGACAAAAAAAATTGGATTGCCACGTCGCAAGCTCCTCGCAATGACGAGATTAGGAAATTTCCTTCACAACTTACGATTCTTTTTATCACACAAAATAATGGACGCACATTTGGAACGCAGTGACAAATGGTAGACTGATTTTAATTAATAGTATTTTCCCACTATTTTAAAGCGAAACAGTATTTAATGTTTTGATGCGAAGCAGCAAAACTTTAAAACTTTTTCGCAAATAAAAAAAACAACTATTCTTCTTTAGTTAATCCCTTACGCATTCACCTTGCATATTGGGGTTTCCAAAGGGTTTCAAACCCTTTGGCCGTCGGAGACAAAAAAAACCGACGGAGATTAAAAACTATAAACCTTGCTTTTCTAATGCGTGATTTAGCGATGCTGTATTTGCCCTATGAGCTTGATTTTTGGTGAAAAAATGCCTTGTGAGAGTCCATTCTTCGACATCTATGCAATCGAGTTTACCTTCTGTACTGCTGTTGTGAAAGTCTTTGAGGATTTCGACAATTTCATCACAAGGAAAGTGCACACCTTCGAAGCTAAAGCGTATCATATCCTTTTCGTAAAAAAGGATTTCATCTCTATTATCTATTTGCCATGCTTGTAGAACTTGCTCACATTGAGTATAGCATTCTTCTGGAACGGGATAGAGATTTCCGTAGACTTTAATTAAGACGGTATGCACTTTTATTGTACTTTTATGGGATTTTATTCTTCGTCGAGTGACTCGGCGACATCTTCTGCTGTTGGTATGAATGCTTGTGGGTTCATACCGAGATGGTCGACAACTTTATGCTCTATTTCAAGGCGTAGATCATCGTTTTGCTCGAGTAGGGCACGCACATTTTCTCTGCCTTGGCCGAGTTTTTCGGAACCGTAGGCAAACCATGAACCTGATTTATCTATGATATTAGCTTCGGTTGCGAGGTCGATTAATTCGCCTGTACGTGAAATACCTGTTCCCCACACGATATCAAAGAGTGCTTCTCTGAAAGGAGGAGCCATTTTATTTTTCACAACTTTAACTTTTGTACGTGAACCAAATGGTTCGTCTTTATCCTTGAGTGTTGCGATTTTTCTTATATCCATACGCACAGATGAATAGAATTTTAAAGCGTTACCACCGGTGGTTGTTTCTGGCGAACCATAACCCATTGTTCCGATTTTCATACGGATTTGGTTGATGAAGATAACTGATGTACGAGATTTATGGATAGTACCTGTGAGTTTTCTTAATGCGTGTGACATAAGTCTTGCATGCCCACCGATTTGTGTTTCGCCCATTTGTCCTTCAAGTTCTGACTGCGGAATAAGAGCGGCAACGGAGTCGATAACAACTAAATCAACTGCATTTGAACGTACAAGCATATCTGCAATATCAAGTGCTTGCTCGCCATGATCTGGCTGTGCGATTAAAAGATCGGCTGTATTTACACCTAATCTTTCTGCATAGGTTGTGTCGAGTGCGTGTTCAGCATCGATAAAGGCGGCTGTTCCGCCGTTTTTCTGACATTCTGCTATGATATGTAATGTTAAAGTGGTTTTACCAGAAGACTCAGGGCCGTATATTTCGGTCACTCTGCCTTTTGGAACACCGCCAACGCCTAAAGCTAAATCAAGGCCTAGTGAACCTGTTGGGATGACGGCAACTGGATTATGTACGCCGTCTGAAAGTTTCATAACAGCGCCTTGTCCGTATTTTCTTTCAATGGAAGAAAGAGCTGTTTTTAATGCGTCTAGTCTTGCTTCTTCTGGATTGACTGCGGATTTTTTAGCCATATATACACCTCATGGGATAGTTTAAAGTTTTTCTAAAGAAAGAGGATAAAACACTTTTATCACTTTGGCAAGTGGCACAAATTTTCTAAATATTTTTATCCTATTGTTTATATTTATTTTATTTGATTATTGTATGTATAAACTTTACTTAATTTAAAATAAAGTTTATTTAAAAGTATGTGCAATAATAAAAATGAAAGAAAGATAGAAATAGCTCTTTATTGGGATCATTCTCATATTTGGGGTTTTTTGGTTTGGCATAGCCTTAGCTCTTTATCTATACCTTTTAAATTGCTCACAGCCAAGGACTTGCTAGAAAGTGAAATGGATTTTTCATTGATTATTGTGCCTGGTGGCTCTGCGAGGGCAAAGGCTGGCTCTCTTGGTAAAGAGGGGCAAGAAAAAATAAGACAGTTCATTGAAAATGGCGGAAAATATTTAGGTTTTTGTGGTGGTGCTGGCTTTGCTTTGACTGCAGACGAAGGACTTAATATTTGTGAATGGAAAAGAAGTAGTATTAGTGACAGATTATTGCACCATATTTCTGGCCATCTTTTTGTAGAGATGGGTGATAATGAATTGATTCCTTATGCTACAAATGAAAAAGCTCTTGTACCTGTATGGTTTCCTGGCAGATTTGCTGCTAAAGAAAGCGAAAATATTCAAGTTTTGCTTCGCTATATAAAGCCAAGTTCAGATTTTTATATGTCGGATTTACCGCTGACTTTATTTGACGAAGAATACCAAGAGGAAAGCATAGATTTATATGGTGCATCGCTTGATCCAAAAGTTGCTAATGAACCTGTGACTATAAAGGGCAAGTATGGCAAAGGCGAATATATACTTTCTTATGCACATTTAGAAACGCCAGCCTCGGCTTTTGCCAATAGGTTTTATTTTAATATCTTAGAATATTTTACATCAATTTCGATTAAAGAAACAATTGTTCCAAATCTTGAACTAGATTCTTTGACTGTTTTATGGCAAGACGAAGATCTTGATACTTGCTGTTTGAAATTGCAACATTTGATGAATCTAGCCTTAGAATTGAATTTGCTTTTTAGTAGAACTTCATGGCTAGATGGCTGGAAGCAAGGAATGCAAGGCGTTCAATTTGCCAATTTAAAGATGGCTTTATTTTTATTGAGATCTATTGAACCAAATAAGGCTATGCGAGAAAGATGGCAAGAAGAAAGAAATGAATTTTTAGAACTTTTTGATTTGTTTTTATATGCTGCTAAATCATGGCTTTATAGCAAAAGACTATGCTTAAGTATGCCGCATTTGATTTCTGAAAATATGCTTAAAGATCAACAAAATAGACTTTTTGGAAAAGCAATGGAATTTGGCGGAATATGCGGTAAACTTGTGATGAAATTAGAAGAAGTTTTTTTATTGCAAAGAGAAAAAAGTTAATTATTGTAAGGTCTTGTTCCTGCAATATAGAAAACAGAAATATTTTTTGCCTTTGCTTTTTTTAATGCCTTGCTCGCCCAAAAAAGAGTTGAGCCTGTGGTTGAAACATCATCAAATAAAAGGATATTTTTTCCTTTAACTATTTCTTCGTCTGCCCAAAAAGCATCTTGCAGATTTGTTTTTCTTTGTGCTTGGCTGAGAGTAGATTGAGATTTTGTATGCCTTGTTTTTATAAGGGCATTTGCTTGATAGGGATAATGGTATTTTTTATTAAGATATTTTGCTATTTCAAGACATTGATTATAACCTCTTTCTAAAAGCCTTGTTTTGTGTAGAGGCATGGGGACGATAAAGTCAAAGGGCATAAATTCATCAATGCTTGGTGCTATAAGATCGGCAAGAGTGTATGTGAAGATGAGATTGTCATTGAATTTGCTTTGCTTGATAATATCTTCAAGTATGCCGTCGTAGAGTGCATAGAAAGAAAGCTTATCCCAAGCTAAAGAAAGTTTTATGCAATGCTCGCAGGAAGAAAGTTTTATTTCTTGTTTTGAAAGAGCATTATTTATTGGGGGAATTTTTCCGCAATTTGTGCAATAGGTGTAATCATATTTTTTTAATTGTTGGGCACAGTTTTGACAAAGTCCGTATAAATTGTGAACTTTTGCTGTATTATTTTCTGAAATATTTTTATGGTAGGGGCTAAGACAATAATTGCATCTTTGTTCAGAAAATAAATGTAGAAAAAGTGAGAGAAATTTCTTTAGCATTTTTTACTCACTTTTTAAAACTTGTGTTATGTAGGCAATTTTTTTCTTTGCTTCTTGTGCAAAAGGCAATGCATGAGAGGTAGGGGAAGAAAAGTCTGTTGGATTTTCAAGCCCATAAAGGCATAGACTTTCTTTAAATTCATAATTGAGCATTGGGGCAAAATATTTTAGTGTTAAATCAAGTCCTAGACTTAATT
The DNA here is from genome assembly GCA_964368455.1 of uncultured Desulfovibrionaceae bacterium. Classification (GTDB taxonomy): domain Bacteria; phylum Desulfobacterota; class Desulfovibrionia; order Desulfovibrionales; family Desulfovibrionaceae; genus CAYJAZ01. The sequence goes on along the minus strand of CAYJAZ010000022.1, from coordinate 5,417 downwards.
TTTCGCCTTTTGGCCTTGCTGCAACATAGATTGCGTAAAGTTCTTTCTTTTTTAAATTTTTTTGAGTTTCTACATGCCAAAACATTTGCGTCCTATCAATAAAGGCTTTGAGTTTTGCAGGTGCATGGTAGAAATAAATAGGGGAAACTATGACAATTTTTGTAGCCTTGTGACAAAGCGAAAAAAGTTTAGCACAATCATCGTCATCAAGATCAAGGCTACAAGAATTTAAATTGTTTTTACAAAATCCGCAGTCAATGCAAGGTCTTATATTATAAGAATTGAGGCTATGCAAATCCGCACCGACAAGACTCTCTTGCAGGCTTTTACACACTTGCATACAATTGCCTTCTTTTTTAGCAGAGGCGGATAAAAGAAGAATTGACATGTGATATTTCTTTATGAACCTGAAATATCTTCGCCTTCTTCTTGTCTACTTTTGCAATTAATACAAAGAGTAGTAACAGGGCGTGCTTTTAATCTTGGAACACCAATAGACTCGCCACATTCTTCACATTCGCCATAAGTTCCATCTTCAATACGTTGAAGTGCTTCAGAAATTTTTCTGATAAGGCGGCGTTCTCTATCTCTGATACGTAGAGTAAAGGAACGATCTGATTCTGCTGTAGCTCTATCTGCTGGATCTGCAAAAAGTTCTGCACTGCCAGTTAAATCTTCGATTGTATTATCACCTTTCTGTTTTGCTTCTTCAAGCATTGTATTGAGCATTTCAGAAAAGTAGTTTATGTCTCTTGCATCCATGGTAACCTCCAAAGGTATGTTAAAACCTGAACTAAAAAACTTATTTGGAATATATATAGTAATAATACTTTTATGTAAAGCATTTTTTTAATTAGTTAATAATGTAATTTAATTTATTGCAAATCAATGTAATTCAAGAAGTTTTTTGATTAGATTGTAAAATTAATCACTTAGATTAAAGAGATTCAAGCCAATCTTGAACTTCTTTAAAAGATGCTGCTGAATTTTCAGAAATTAAATCTGGATTTTTGAAAGCAATAAAGGGAATATTAGCTGCTGTAGCAGTTTTTTTGTCATTGTCAGAATCTCCTATAAAAAGAGCTTCATTTACTTCAATATTCCATTCTTTACAAATAGTGAGTGAGCCAATTGGATCTGGCTTTGCTGGTAGATCTGCTGGTGTCATTACAGGCGAATAAAATTCATCTAGTTTGTGAGTGAGAAGAATTTCTTTCATTCCAACTATTCTATTTGTGTGTATTCCCGTTAGAATTCCATTTTCCTTACAATAGTGCAATAAAGAATGCAAACCTTCATTCAAAGGAATAAGAGGAACAATGTCACGCACATAATCAATACTTTTATACGCTTGTTCTGCTGCTTTATGCAAAGCTTCTGGAATGACAAGATTAAAGGCTTGAGTTCCTGTGAGTTGATGTATAAGCATTCTTTGTTCTGTAGTCATATCAGGCAGGCCGACGGCATTTCTGAGTTTATTATAGAATAATGTGTTAGAATCAAAGGAGTCTATAATAACTCCATCACAATCAAAGATAATACCTTTAGGTTTTTGCTTATAAGAAATCTTCATATTTCTATTCCTCGTTCTATACTTCTAAGATAATTTTAAAATCCAAAGTAAAATAAAAGACGAAAAGGGAAAGTCGTATAAACTTTCCCTTTATATTCAAGCTGTATTGTCGTGATTACTCAGCGCTTTCTTTTGCTGCAAGACCTTGTGGATCTAAGCAAGTGATGAGGGCGTAGTTTGATTTGTAAACTACACGTACATTTGCAGGTAGTTCAACATCAGTAGCACGAATTGTTTTGTTGAGATCAAGAGTTGAGATATCGATTTTCACTTTTGAAGGCATGTCTTGTGGCTTTGCAGCAAGACGCATTTCTTCGCGATATGTTTCAAGCTTACCACCAGCTTTTGCACCGCGTGAAATACCAACAAATTCAACAGGAACTGTGATTTGTACTTCTTTATCTAAATCAACATTATAAAAGTCGATGTGAGTAAATTCAGCTTTTGTTGGGTGGTATTGAGCATCCCAAACCATAACTGGATAAGTTGTTTCTTTACCGTTTTCTTCAACTTCTAAGTTGAAAACAGTTGTACGGCGAACTTTGTTGTACACTTTTTCTAATGGAAGTTTTTCAACTTGTAATGAGAAGTGTTCGCCATTTTGGCCGTAAAATACAGCAGGAACTTGTTTTGCAACACGTAAACGACGCATTTCGCCTTTACCTGTAACTGTACGCTTTTGCGCTTTCAATGATAACATTGTCATATCTGGTCTCCTTTTGCTTATAGCCGTTTCGATGCCAGTAATCGGACTCGGCATAGATATATAGGATAACAATTAGCCAAAGATTGCGCTAACTGATTCACCTTGATGGATATTGCGTATCGTTTTAGCTAAGAAAGGTGCCATCGATACTGTTTTGATTTTGGAACAATTCTTTGCTTCTTCTGATAAAGGAATTGTATCCGTGATTGAAACCTTGCTAAATGAAGAATTTTGTATTCTTTCAATAGCTGGGCCAGAGAAAACGGCGTGTGTTGCACATGCTTGTACGTCTTTTGCACCGTTTGCAAGTAAAACATCAGCCGCAGCACAAATAGTGCCTGCTGTGTCTATCATATCGTCAATTAATATAGCTGTTTTGCCTTTTACATCGCCAATAACGTGTGTTGCAACAGCTTGATTTGGCTTATCACGTCTTTTGTCGATGATAGCCATAGTTGTATTTAATCTTTTTGCAAATGCTCTTGCTCTTTCAACACCGCCAGCATCTGGTGATACAATAACGATTTCGTCATTTTTCAAGTCTTTATAATCTTGCATAAGTGCTGGTGAAGCGAAGAGATTATCTACAGGGCAATTGAAAAATCCTTGTATTTGGCCAGCATGCAAGTCAACTGTAACAACACGTTGAGCACCTGCATGACTGATAAAATCAGCCACAAGCTTTGCAGAAATAGGAGCTCTAGGGCTTACTTTTCTATCTTGTCTAGCATAGCCAAAATATGGAATAACAGCAGTCACACGGCTTGCACTTGCTCTTTTTAATGCGTCAAGAAGAAGGCAGAGTTCCATGAGATTGTTGTTTGTAGGTGCGCATGTGGATTGGATAACAAAGACATCATGTCCACGCACGCTAGCACTTATTTCTGTACGAATTTCTCCATCACTAAAAGTTTCTGATAGAATTGGAGTAGGATCTGTACTCAAAAGAGCACAAACATCAGAAGCTAATTTTTGACTCGCATTACCTGCAAGAATCTTCAAATCACCGTACATAAATAAACCTGCTTATAAAAAATTAAAGCCCGCATATGCGGGCTGTGATTTTAGTGGCTGGGGCGGAAGGATTTGAACCCTCGGATGACTGGACCAAAACCAGTTGCCTTACCTGCTTGGCGACACCCCAACTATCGTAATAGTACGCTTGGAAAGCATGTGACAGAATGTATTTTTTTAAAATATTCTTCTGCTTTTTGTGCTTCTTCTTTGTTTTGAAACAAAGCAAATAAAGAAGAACCGCTTCCACTCATAAGAGCTAAATCAGCTTGAAAATCATAGAGCTTTTCTTTGTATTCCTTTAATAAAGGATAGTGTGAAAAGACTGTTTCTTCAAGATCATTTCTGTAAAGTTTTTTTACATCAAGTGCTGTATCAGCTATTCTTGTTGTATTTACTTTTGCTCTTGCGTTGAAAAGATGTATATCTTTCTTGTTTATCTTTGTCAAGTTAATCTGTGCATTTTTTTTAATATTTTTTTCAATATTTTGATTTTGTTGACGAAATTCGTTGAAAGCCCATACAGTATTCACACTTATATGGGGGCAGAGCAAGAAGAGATATTTATTGTGAAAAAAAGGAAAATCTTTTGCTAAATCAGTATGTTCTAAAATTTCTCCTATGCCTGAAACATGTTTTTCTTTTTCTTCTAAAAAAAAGGGAACATCAGCACCAACTTTAAGTGCTATTTCTTGCATAATAATTTTTTCAGCTCTATTGGCATTGTGATAGTCTTTTTTTTGCCATTTTTTATAGAGGTATTTTAATAAAAGAGCTGCATCGCTCGAACCACCGCCAAGTCCTGCTCCATGCGGTATTGCTTTTTTTAGATAAATCTCAAGAGGAAGACAAAAATCTGTTTTTTCGCAAAAAAGAGTGTAGGCTTTTGTAAGTGTGTTATTTTCTAGATCTATTTTTTCTATGTCTATAGATTGACTATCAGAAGAGCAAGAAATCTTGATATGTTTTTTTTCTTCTTTTTCTAAGACTTTGATTTCTATTGTGTCGCAAGGTTTTTTTAATGGATAAAAAAGACTTTCTAAGAGATGATAGCCATTGTCTTTTCTGCCAACTATATGCAAGAAAAGATTGATCTTGCAAGGAGCATAGAATGTTTCTGCTGTTTCTACTATTTTTAGAGTCGAATGCATATTATTTTACAGGATAACGGCCGCAACAAAATTTGCCTTCAGGACATAATTTTGTTTTTTCGCATTTTGCACCTTCGTTATTGAAAACTTCTGGCAATATTTCACGACAAATTTTTAACATCTGATTTGCAACATCACGTATTTCCCATTGAGCTCTTGTGCAACATCTATGATGAAAGAAATTGATAATAGAACGCACATTAATAGTCACAACAATATTTGAGGCAGCTGCTTGTGGTAAAACAAATCTTGCGTCTTCGTTTGCCTTGCTTTTGTTTGAAGTGTTTTCAAGTAAAAGTTCTTGAATTTCTGCATAAGCTTCTGAAATATGCTGCATGCAAGCATTGTATCTTTCAAGGGCTTTTGGATTTTTTTCTATGGCTGGAGGAGTGATATAATTGATATTTTTTGCGTCAACATATCTTTGGCTTTGCTGTGAAAAAGAAGCTATACGATGACGCACTAATTGATGAGTGAGAGCACGTGAAACATTTTCAAGGGCAAAAGTAAAGCTCACATGCTCAAGCGGGCTTTCATGTCCAGAAGAGGCTATATTTTGTATAAAAGAGCCTTGCTTTTCTCTTGAGATTGTGCCTTCTTCAATGTCTTGCCACATTTCGCTCGCATAGCCAGCATAATAACATTGCCTACAGGCTGTATAGATGACGGCAAGCGGATCTGGTGTGTGTGTGAGTAGGCTTACTTTTGCTTGTGTTTTCATGTTTCCCCCAAGAAAGACGATAGAAATAGAATATAGATTTTTGACGAAAATGCAAGATGTATGCTTTGGGCTTTAAAAAACATGACAATCAATGCCTATAATGTGAGCAAAGCGAACAAAGGCTTTAGCGAGCGTAGGAAAAACGACGTTTTTTGCAAGCGAGGTTTCGTGCACGCAGTTGCCGAAACGAATAGTTTAAAGACATAGATTGCCACGTCGTCGTTATACTCCTCCTCGCAATGACGAGTCTAT
>CAYJAZ010000021.1:0-50141 GCA_964368455.1 uncultured Desulfovibrionaceae bacterium | reverse complement strand
TCTCCGACGGGCAAAGGGGCACGCCCCCTTTGCAAACCCGAATATGCAAGGTAAGCACAGAAGGTGGTGGCTAAAGTAGTTTTTTATTTTTTTATTTGCGAAAAAGTTTTAAGGCTAAGGAGCTTTGCTCCTTAGCCTTAAATACTGTTTCGCTTTAAAATGGGTGTAATCAATTCTAACTGAAACTAAGTTGCCATTTGTCACTGCGTTCCAAATGTGACTTCATTATTTTATGCAAAGAAGTAAAATTAGAGGCATTTGGAACGTAGTGACAAATGTAAACTTATATTTGGGAGAAATTAATTCCACACTATTTTAAAGCGAAACAGTATTTAATGTTTTGCTGCGCAGCAGCGAAACTTTAAAACTTTTTCGCAAATAAAAAAAATATCTATTCTTCTTTAGCTAAATCCCTACGCACTCATCTTGCATATCAAGGTTTCCAAAGGAAATTATTTCCTTTGGCCGTCGGAGACATAAAATAAAAAAATAAAAAAGCTCATTTGCAGAATTTACAAATGAGCTTAGGTTGATGATTGATGATTGAATTAGTAGGAGTGATCAGAGTCTAGATCTGCTTTTGTGACTTCACCGCGGAAGATGTAGTGCACCCAGATTTGGTAGGCTATGATTACTGGCACAGAGCAAAGAGTTGCTACGAGCATGATTTGCAATGTGAGCGTGCTTGAAGCAGCGTTGAAGGCTGTAAGCGATGCTTCTGGATCCATTGAGGAAAGGAGCAAGTTTGGAAACATACCTGACATGGTGAAGAATACTGTGAAGAGTATGAATGCTGATGAAGCGAACCATGCGTAGAGGTATTTTTCTTGTTTCATGAGTATGCGTGCTATAACGTAGCTGATGACAGCTAAGAAGAGCAGGGCGTAGAGTATTGGCATTTTTGAAACTGTTGCCCAGATTGGAGTGAGTTTCATTGAGAGGCCGAGGTAAGCGATTAGCACGACGAGAGTGAGTCCCCAGAAATTCTTTGCTGTATTGATTGCTCTTTGCTTTAATTCGCCTGAGGATTTTACAGCAAGCCATAGTCCGCCGTGAACTATGAAGATCATTACAAAGAGTACGCCACCTAAAAGTCCGAATGGGTTGAGTAATTTTAAGAGATTACCGTGATACACGCCATCAGTATCTATTGGTATACCTAAGAAAAGATTTGAGAAGAATACGCCAAGTAGTAGTGCTGGGAGGAAGTTTCCTAAGAAGAGGAATACGTCCCATGTTTTTGCCCAACATGTGCATTCTACTTTAGATCTAAATTCAAAGGCAACGGCTCTGAAGATAAGTGCAAATAAAAGCAAGAGTAGGGGAGCGTAGAGGGCAGAAAACATAACGGCATAAGCCTTTGGAAATGCGGCAAAGGTTACACCACCAGCGGTGATGAGCCAAACTTCATTTGCGTCCCAATAGGGGCCAGCGGCATTATAGATAGTTCTTTTTTCTTCATTATTTTTTGCAACGAAGGGAAGAAGTGTTCCCATGCCAAAGTCAAAGCCATCAAGAATGAGATAGACAGCCCATAATAAAACCCAAAGATAAAACCAAATTGTTTCTAACATATCTAACTCCTTAGGCTTTTGCTTTTAATGGTAATGGGCCTTTTTTTGCAAATTTTGCAATAAGATAGATATCTAAAAGGCCGAGAAGTGAGTATACACCGATAAATGCCGCCAATGAAATTGCAACAGAAGAACCAGGCACAGGGGAAACTGCGTCACTAGTTCTCATGAGATTGTATACAATCCATGGTTGACGTCCAACTTCTGTCACCATCCATCCAAAGGCGATTGCGAAATACGGCAATGGAATATTGTAGATGAGAGCTTTTGCTAGAAGAGGGTATTTTTCAATTTCATTACGTTTAATATAGGCAAGAATTGCAAGTAAGATAAAGAGGCCGCCTAATCCAACCATTATTCTAAAGGAAATAAAGGTAAGGGCAACTGGTGGGGTATCGCCTTCAGGGAAGGAGTTTAAACCTTGCACTTCTGCGTCAAAATCGCCTTCTGCTAAGAAGGATAAAAAGCCAGGTAATGGAAGAATTTCAAAGAGATTATCTTTATTTTCTTCGTCTGGGAAGGTAAGAAGGTAGATAGGTGCATTTTTTTCAGTTTCCCAATGTGCTTCCATTGCAGCGAATTTTGCAGGCTGATATTTTGCAACTTTAACACCTTCGTGATGGCCGAAAAATGCAACTAAGAAAACCATGATAAGTGTGAAAGGTGCTGCTAGCTTGAAAGAACGTCTAAAGAAATCTGTATGGCTGTTTCTGATGAGATGCCAAGCTGAAATTCCAAGCATGAAGAAACCAGCAAGCATGAAGGCTGCAACCATATTATGGAAGAAAATACCCCATGCGTATGGATTTGTTAAAACAGCAACAAAATCAGTGAGTTCTGCTCTGCCATTGTTGATATGATAGCCTAATGGATTTTGCATAAAACCATTGGCAAGAATAATCCAAACAGCTGAAATATTGGAAGCAATTGCTACTAACCATATAGCAACAGCATGCACTTTTGCACTTACTTTATCCCAACCAAAATGCCAAACTGCAATAAAGGTGGATTCTAAGAAGAAGGCAATAGTAGCTTCAAATGCAAGTAAAGCACCGAAAATATCTCCAACAAATTCAGAATATTTCGACCAGTTTGTTCCGAATTGGAACTCTAGAGTTATACCTGTGACAACACCAAGGGTAAAGTTGATGATGAAAAGTTTTCCCCAAAATTTCGCCATTCTTTTCCACTCTTCATTGCCTGTTTTCACATAAGCTGTTTCCATACATGCTATAAGTAAGGATAAACCAAGTGTTAAAGGTACGAAAATAAAGTGGAAAAATACTGCTACGGCAAATTGGATTCTTGATAATAAGACAACATCCAGTTCCATATTTCTCTCTCCTCATTAAAAATTAACATTCAATTCAATATATATCAGAAAAATAAATCTAAGTAAATACTTACATTTATGTAGTTTTTTTACATATATACTATTGATAATTATTACTATTTGTCGAAAAACGAAAATTTAAGGCTGGAAAAATTGAATTTTATATAAATTTAAGGAATTATAAAAAATTAAATTAATTTTTCTTGTGAGACGAGCAGATAGGTTCCATTTGTGTCTGCCTGAACTTTAGTGAGGAAATCGTCTATTCTGTCGTGCGGAAGAATGAGGACAAAGCAGATATCAGCGCCGTGAATTTCTTTTTCTATATTTGCTTCAAATTCATCAAGCATTCTATGGATGAATCCCGCGTCTTTGTAGTCTATTATGATTTCAAGTTTAATTTTCTCAACTTTTTGTATAGTGGGCACTATTTCTAAAGCTTTTGCTACAGAATCTGAATAAGCACGCACAAGGCCGCCTGTTCCGAGTTTTGTGCCGCCAAAATAGCGTGTGACAATGGCTCCTATTTCGCCAATATCTGTATAGAGTAATTGTGTGAGCATGGGTTTTCCTGCGGTTCCATGTGGTTCTCCGTCGTCGCTATAGCCAACATGCGTGCTTGATCTTGGTTCACAAACTTGAAATGCCCAGCAATTATGCGTGGCATCTTTATATTTTTTTTGTATAAAATCAATGGCTTTTCTTGCTGCTTCAATACTAGTACAATGGAAAAGAGTGCATATAAAGGTAGAGCCTTTTACGATTTGTTCGTTTTGAAAAAAATAATTTCTAAAATCATTTTCGTTTTTAATTTTTTGTGATAAATCTGTATCTATTTGAATTTCAAGGAGTTTTGCTATTGTATATCTTTGAGGAATGGCAGACATAAGTATTTCTTCTAAAAAAGTTTGAAAAAAAAATTAATTTATAAAAAAAGTTCTTGACATCGAGTCGTGCTTATTGTAAATAGGAATTGTTACTAATAAACAAAACATTAACACTAAATAAATTGGAGAATTTAAATGAGTAAAACACATGACAACTTAATGGCAGCATTTGCCGGTGAATCACAAGCAAATCGTAAATATTTAGCTTTCGCACAACAAGCTGACAAAGAAGGTTTCCCAGCAGTAGCAAAACTTTTCAGAGCAGCAGCAGAAGCTGAAACAATCCATGCTTTGACACATTTCAAAAATGCTGGACATATTGGTTCAACTGTAGACAACTTAAAAGCAGCTATCGAAGGCGAAAACTTTGAACATACAAAGATGTACCCAGAAATGATAGCAGACGCTAAAGCAGAAGGCAACAATGTTGCAGCTGGCTATATGGAATGGGTAAACAAGGTTGAAGCAGTTCATGAAGATTTTTACAAACAAGCTCTTGAAAATCCAGCATCATTCCCTGATACAGACTTCTATCTTTGCCGTGTTTGTGGACACACACATGCTGGCGAAGTGACTGCAAACTGCCCAGTTTGTGGTGCAAAAGCAACAGCTTACTTCAAAGTATAGTTAGATAACTGTCTTTTTGTAGATTTTTGTGAAAAATTTATAATACTATAACAAATACTTCCTTTAAAAATACACTACTAAAAAAGAGAGCCTAGGCTCTCTTTTCTACTGTTGACATAGTCGGCAGTAGCAAAAAATAGGAATAGGCAAAATTTATTTTTGCCGTTAAATGACTGTTTTTTGTGCCTTTCTGCCAAGTTTGTTTACAAACTTAGGCGGCTCAAAGTGCGAATTATAAAATAAGCACTTTGCTATTAAATTAAAGAGAGCCTAGGCTCTCTTTTCTACTGTTGACATAGTCGGCAGTAGCAAAAAATAGGAATAGGCAAAATTTATTTTTGCCGTTAAATGACTGTTTTTTGTGCCTTTCTGCCAAGTTTGTTTACAAACTTAGGCGGCTCAAAGTGCGAATTATAAAATAAGCACTTTGCTATTAAATTAAAGAGAGCCTAGGCTCTCTTTTCTACTGTTGACATAGTCGGCAGTAGCAAAAAATAGGAATAGGCAAAATTTATTTTTGCCGTTAAATGACTGTTTTTTGTGCCTTTCTGCCAAGTTTGTTTACAAACTTAGGCGGCTCAAAGTGCGAATTATAAAATAAGCACTTTGCTATTAAATTAAAGAGAGCCTAGGCTCTCTTTTTAATTTTAAGAAAAAATGCAAATTTATATTTTTGTTATAGTATTAGTTTTTGCAGTATTTTTTGGAACATAATGATTTTCATCATCACGCCAATAGGCAGTTTTTTCAGGGTTTTCAGGCATAATATGAACAATTTCATCAGGGTAGCCAAAAGCCATAATGAGATATGGTTCTAATTTGCATTCATCAAAGATCTCACTAAAGGAATTGACGAGTTTTGCTTTGTTGAAAGCACCTATCATACAAGTCCCTACATTTTGTTCAGCTGCAGCTAATTGCATACTTTGTGCAATAACGCCTAAGTCTATTGTAGGGAAAAAGCTAAGATTTGGAGTAGAGCAGATAATAATATAGGCATTTGGATGCATACGTGGAAGTTCTTGTCTCTTTTCGTAATTTAATCCAGATAACATGATACATTCATTGACTTTTTCACAGTTTTCTTTGTTTTGTACAATAATATACCTTGCTGGTTGTTCATTCTTTGCTGAAGGAGTGATGGAAGCGATTTCAATGAGAGAAGAGAGGAATTCAGAAGAAACATCATCTTTTTTGTACCTTCTGATCGTGCGAGCCTTTTTAACTAAATCTAAAAAATTCATAATCACCTCATAAGAAAAATTCTGTTTTAATAAAAAAAACAGTGCTTAAGTTTAAGATATTAAGACTATAGTTTGCTTTATAAAAAAAATCAAGCACCCTAAAGAGGATCTATATGAGGAGATATATCTAGAATAATAGTTTGCTCGCATAGTTATAAATCATGGCCTTTTAATATTATATTAAATGATAAATGGAAGCTGTGTAAAAAATTTGTAATCTATATTATTAGCTTGAACATGATATCTTTTGCGTGATTTAGAAAATTGAAGAAAAGCTTCTTTGTTTTTAGTATTAAAAGCAGTTTTTGATGTGAAAGAGCAATAAGAAATAGTTTTTTCTATATTTGTATGATTGAATAAATTTCCATAGTTTTCAGAACCGTGAACTAGGGTATAGTCAGCTTCGTTTCGTCCCCAATCAAGATAAGGATTGATAAAAATGAGAGGGGGTATTGTGTTTATTGCAATGGAACCGTATTTTGAATTTTCAATTGCAATATCAAGCTCTTCTTGATGCAAAGTATAGGAATGATCATCGATTATAATACAAAGACTCAAAGCTCCTTCAAGTTTTTCATTTGAATATTTGATGGCTTTTTGTAAAAAATCTTTAGGTTCTGCTTTTGTGTCGAGAGAAATTTCATTTATGTTGATATTATTGAAAAAAAAATGATTAGTATAGAATAATTTTTCAAATTTATGTTTTTTCTTCTTTGCTAAAAAAAGATCACTCTCTTGGTTCAAATTATTTTCTTTTGCTATTTGTATTTCTTTGTGTAATTTATCTGATTGTGGAGATCTGATAAATTTTGAACATTGAAAATTTTTCCTGTATTTATGCATTGATTTTATTGAAGAAAAATAATGAGGTAGCGTTGGAGAATATATTTTTATTGCTTTTCTTATTTCATCAATAAATTCATTTTTTTGCTTCCAATTGCTCGAAGTAAGAATGCTTTGGCTTCGTCCAAAGATTGCACAGGCGTTGAGTTTTGCGTGTGTGAGAACTAAAAGAGCTTGATGTTCGAGTTCTTTTTTTGTCCATATTTTTTCAGAGGGCACAATAAAAAATGGATTATTTCCTCCGCAGTCAAATCTTAAATCTATATTATTGTCTTCTTCTATTTCTTTGATAACTCTAGTGCCTTTCATAAAATAAGATTTTGTAATAGCATTACTTTCTACTATTTCTTTGAGGCAATCCTTATCGCAAAAAACTAGGGCTTGCTGCTTGATAAGTGGGGAAAAAATATCTTCCCAAATATTTTCTAATTCTTTGTTTTTATAGAAAACATTATGCAATACAGCACAATTTTCAAGAAAAAGGGCATTAAGTATTTCTATGCTTGAAGTATAGTCATTGCTGCCAAAAATGCAGATTATGCCATGAAAAATTGTATTTTTGGAATTTTGTGCATTGTTTTCAATTTCTTCATTTTCCTTATTAATACGTAGATAATCTTTTCTTTCTGGAAAAAGAACTTTGTCGAGTTTTGTGTGTGGCGAAATAGGAATATCTAATTTTCCATTCTTATTTCTTAAAGATTTATGTTCAGCATGATTTAAGTTACTATTTTGATTTAATTCAATATAAAGTTCCAGTATGGCTTCAATATGTCCTAGTAGCGGAAAAAGAAGGTGTTGGCATTCATAATAGAGCAAAAAAGAAGAATACGAAGAGATTTTTTCTTTTATTTCATCAGAATATTTTGATTTTTTATTATGTACAAAAGAAAGTTCTTTGAGAAAAAAATCTGTGCGTTCATAAAGTTGTTTAAGAATTTCGATTTTTTTTGTGTAAGATGTTTTTGCCCATTTCTCGGAATTTAAAGATGTTAATAATTCATTTATCTGCATATGAAACCTCTATAAACTAAAAAAATATCCTATTCTTTAATATAAAAAAATTGAGAAGGAAAACAATGATTGATGAATTATTTTTTTATTTATTTTTTTGGAGAAACTTATCTTTTTAAAATCATGTGATTTGATAAGTATATACAATAATTGTATGTTTTTATGTTTCTAAAATGTGCATAAATTTATAAATTTTGTTCAAAAAGAGTTCTTATTTTGTGCATAATGGATTTAACCTCTTGTAATTACAATTAAAAAACAAAGATAAACTAGAGCTGTATTCTTTGTAGCTAAAATGTTCATAACTAAGATAAGTGCATAAAATATATATATTTATTATATGTAGATTGTCATGACTCAAAAAAATACTTGCATGCTTAGAGCTTGCTAATTTTGTCAAAAAAAGTTAATAATACGTATGAGTGTAGATAAGTCGCAAAACATGTTTTATCCTTTTTTGAAGCCAATTTCTATTATATATAGTTTGATAATGCGGCTGAGGCGTAGACTTTTATCTTTTGGCATTATTAAGCCTTATTCTTCAATTGTTCCTACTGTAAGTATTGGAAATATTTCGTGGGGAGGAACGGGAAAGACACCTGTAGTCGAATTTTTGGCCTCTTGGGCATTACAAAGAGCTTTGAAAGCCACCGTTTTAACACGAGGTTATGGAGCACGCCCACCCTATACTCCGCTTATTGTTTCTCGTTCGCACACAGTAAATGAAGTCGGCGATGAAGCCATGATGTTAGCTGATAGCCTTCCTTTAGCAGGAATTATTGTTGATCCAACTAGAGCAAGAGCTGCACAATTAGCTGAAAAACATTTCTTACCCGATCTCTTTGTCCTAGATGATGCCTTTCAGCATTTTTATCTGGATAGACAATTAAATATAGTATTGCTCAATTACCATGATTTACAAAAAGGCTGGAATGAAGTTATTCCGGCTGGAACTTGGCGTGAACCTGTGTCAGCACTAGCATTTGCTGATGCTTTTTGTATAAAGACAAGAAGAAGTGATTGGGATTTATTGTGTTCAAAATTTGAGCAAAGAATGGGTAAATATTCAAAACCATTTTTTGGCTTTTTCTTACAAGCTATTGGCATTGTTCCAACTTATGGAGAATTTAATGTTTATCCACCTGAAATACTAGGGCAAAGTCCTTATATTTTTGTGGCGGGCATTGGTAATCCACGTCAAGCTGAAGAGAATGTTATACGCCTTATGGGCAGACCGCCTGAAAAAAGTTTTTTTTATAAGGATCATCACAAATTCACTATCAAAGATTCTCTTGATTTGATGAAACATAAATTACCAATAATTTGCACGCATAAAGATGCTGTAAAATTAAGACGCTACCATGTGACAAATCTTTGGTATGTGAAGATTGAAACTTTTTTTGGTGCTTCTTATGGAACAGATTTAACTTTTACACAATGGTTTGAGCTATGGTGGGAAAAGCAGAAAGATGGTGTAAATCTAGACAAAACTGGTCTAGAATTTGACGAAAACAAAGAATTTAAGGGCGATTCTGCAACTTGGGGTGAAGGAATGCGTGCTGTTTTTCCTACAGTTATTACGCAACTTCCTCTTGGTTGGGGGCCTGTTGAGAAAAAAGGTGAAGATATTCAAAAGGTTATTTATTATGATCCTGCTGATTATGCACCTAAAGAAAAACAAGAAGAAAGTAATAAAAATATGGCAGAAGAAGAAAAAGTCAACTATGCCTTTACTTTAGAAGAAAATATTAAAAAACTTGAAAAACAAGATAAAGATAAACCAAAAACAAAAGTAGAATAAATATGTCAACAAATAAACAAAAGAATACTATTATCATACTTGCTAGCCATAATAAAGGAAAAGTTCTTGAATTAAAAGAACCTTTTCTTGCTTTGGGTTATGATTTAAAAAGTCTTGATTTCTTAGATGAAGAAATAGAAGAGATTGAAGAAACAGGCTTAACTTTTGAAGAAAATGCCTTGCTAAAAGCAAGATATGTTGCTGATAAAACAGGTTATATTGCAATTGCAGATGACAGTGGTTTAGAAATAGAAGCTTTAGATAATGCTCCTTCAATATATTCAGCACGATACGCTAATAGAAGGCAAGATCTTATTTTATTAGAAGAAAATGCAAATGTGTCAAAGGATCATTTAAATATTTTGCAAGTTTTGAAGGATATGCGTGGAAAAAGTTCTAGGAATGCACGTTTCACATGTTGCCTAGCTCTTGCCTTTGCAAATTCTGAAAAGCATTTGCTTGCCTTTGGGCATTGGGAAGGACAAATAACTGAAGAAATGCAGGGAGAAAATGGTTTTGGCTATGATCCAATCTTCTTTGATCCTCTGCTAAACAAAACATCTGCTCAGTTGACAAAAAACGAAAAAATGGCAGTATCGCATAGGGCAAAAGCCATAGAAAATTTAGTTAAACAAATGAAAGACAAAATAGTATAATACAATTGCGAGGTTATTATGCAATGGAATCGTAAGGATCTATTAGACACAAAGGAGCTGAGTAAAGAAGAAATTCTTTATCTACTTGAAAAGGCAGATTCTTTTTATGCTTTGAATAGAAATCCTATTAAGAAAACAGATATTTTAAAAGGAAAAACTGTTGTCTTATTTTTTGCCGAAGCATCAACAAGAACAAAAACTTCTTTTGACATGGCAGGAAAAAGGCTTTCAGCCGACACTTTTGCACTTGGATCTTCTGGCTCAAGCATGTCAAAAGGCGAAAATATGAAGGACACAGGGCTCACCTTGCAAGCAATGCAGCCTGATTGTATTGTTATACGAGATTCCTCTTCAGGTGCAGCTCAATTTTTGGCTCAAAGACTTGATTGTTCTATAGTTAATGCTGGAGATGGTTGGCATGCTCACCCCACTCAAGCCTTACTTGATGCCTATGCTTTAAAAAAAGCATGGAATAATGAATTTGAAGGAAAGACTGTGCTTATCTTGGGCGATATTCAGCATTCAAGAGTTGCACGTTCAAATAGATATTTGCTGCAAAAATTAGGCGTAAATGTTCGTGTTTGTGCTCCTGCAACCTTGCTTCCAAGAGGAATAAAAGACTGGAATGTTGAAGTTTTTTCAAATCTTGAACAAGCTGTAAAGGATGTAGATGCTGTGATGACATTGCGTATGCAATTTGAAAGACAGCAAGCAGGACTTATTCCATCCATACACGACTATACAGCCAGATATTGCCTCACTCCAGAACTTATGAAAAAAGCCAATGAAAAAGCATTGATATTACACCCTGGCCCTATGAATAGAGGAATTGAGATTTCTTCTTCCTTGGCTGATTGCGAAAGTTCAGAAATTTTAAATCAAGTTGAAGCTGGTGTTGCTATACGTATGGCAGTGCTTTCATCATTAATATTAAGAGATAAATAAAGGTAAAGTATGAATAATTCATTTTATTTGAAGAATGCCCTTTACTTGGGAAAGAATATAGAAATAATTGTGGAAGAAGGCATTATTAAAGAAGTAGGCGAAAATCTTCTCTCTTCTTTGCCTGAAATTGATGCTCAAGGCCTTGTTTTATTTCCTTCATTTGTAGACTGTCATGTGCATTTACGTGAACCTGGTTTTGAATGGAAAGAAGATGTGAAATCTGGCTTAAATGCTGCCTTACACGGTGGTTTTGTGCGTGTATGCTGTATGGCAAATACTTCGCCTGTGAACGACAATGCAGCCGTGACGCAATTTATCGTGAAGAAAAACGAAGAAGCTTTTCCAAATGGCCCTTATGCAATGCCTATTGCAGCAGCAACCATTGGCTTAAAAGGTAAAGAATTAGCACCTTTATATGAATTGCAACAAGCTGGCTGTGTGGCTGTTTCAAACGATGGCGTTCCGATCACAGATACAGCAATAGTCCGCAGAGTTATGGAATATGCAAGCGATTTAGGCATGCTCTTCATAGATCATTGTGAAGAACCATTTTTAGCAGCTCATACGCATGCAAATGAAAGTGCTTTAAGTACGGAAATGGGCATAAAAGCACAACCAGATATAGCAGAGGCAATGCAAGCGAGCAGAGACGCTCTTTTGTCTGAATTTTTAGACATACCTGTCCACATAGCACATGTATCAGCAAAAGTCACACTCGATTATATCAAATTTGCAAAAGACAGAAAAGTGAAAATCACTGCTGAAACTTGTCCGCATTATCTTCTCTTAGACGAACACGCAATAGAAGATTACAATACAAATGCTAAGGTAAACCCACCGCTTAGACAAAAGCAAGATATTGCAGCCCTCAAAGAAGCTGTAAAAAATGGCACAATCGATATCTTTGTCACTGATCATGCACCACATGCTGAACATGAAAAAAATCATCCCTTTGATTTGGCTCCAAATGGCTTCACAGGCCTTGACACAGCTCTTGCACTCACTTGGAAATTGCATACAGAGAATGTTTTATCACAAGAAGATATAGTTAAACTTTGGGTGGAAAAACCACTTGAAATTTTTAATTTACCAAAACATGCATTAAAAAAAGATATGCCAGCACATTTTTTCTTGTTTGATCCAAAAATCGAATGGGAAGTAAATGCTGAAAACCTTTACTCAAAAAGTGCAAATACGCCTTATTTGGGAAAAAAACTACAAGGCAAGGTTGTAAAGCATTTTATTCATGGTGTAGATATGATAAATAATTAATTTTATTGTATAAATCTTTGTATGCATTAAAAATCTGGAATATAAAATTTCAGATTTTTTTTTGTTTGTGAAAAAACATACTTTTCCTTGACTTGTTTTCATTCTTCTGCTACTTGTCGTGAAATTAATAGAGCTCATAAAGAATGAGCAAAAACTTTTTAGGAGAATCATTATGGCAATTTTCGAATCAGAATACATTGGAGACCTTAAAATCCTTACAAAACACCCAGACAGCGACGCAGAAATCATTATTACTGCAGCTCCTGACAATGGTGGAACTGCTGATTATTTCTCACCAACAGATCTTTGTGCGATTTCATTGTCAAATTGTGCTATGGTTATGCTTGCATTATATGCACAAACACACAATATCGACATAAAAGGCACAAAAATTTCTACACAGAAATTTATGTCAGCTGAACCAAGAAAAATCGCAGGTATCGAAGTTATATTCACAATGCCACCAAACAATTACTCAGATAAAGAAAAAACAATCTTTGAAAGAGTTGCAAAAACTTGTCCTATCCACCGCACTTTCGGCGATGGCGTTGATCAAAAACTTACATTTGTTTGGTCATAAGCTGTTAAAATCTCAGTTTAATTTTTTCTTTTAGGAGAGTTTATTTTGAAACCTCAATCAAATACTTTTTCAATCAACCCAATGAATATAGTAAAATGGCTTGTTTTACTCGCTTTTACTTTTCTTCCTTTTGCTTTTAGCACAAATGAAGTCTTCACAAAAGAATTGCAAATGTTTTTTGCAATAACAACATTTTGTATATTATCCGTTGCATTTGAATTTTTTGATGCCATAATTCCAGCTATCTTGCTGCCATCTATGTATCTTTTATTTAGCATTGTTCCTGCAAATGTTGCCTACGCATCATGGACAAGTGGAACTGTGTGGATGATTTTAGGTGCTATGATTCTCGCAAACGTACTCGAAGAATGCGGCCTCTTACCTCGTATTGCCTATTGGTGTATTATTAAATGTGGTGCCTCTTTCACAGGTGTTATGTTTGGTGTTTTCTTTGCCGGTATTGCCTTAAACTTCATCACTTTCTGTCAAGCTTTCATTATTATGATGGTTTTCGGTTATGGTGTTGTGCAAGCATTAAAACTTAAGCCATCTCTACAAAGTGGTTTGATCTGTTTTGCAGCTATGCTCGGCGGCGAAGGTGCTCCAAGTAGTTTCTTATATAACCCAGGTTATTTGGCTTTGGCTGAAGACGGTGTTAGACAAATTATCCCTGAATTTACAGCAGTTTGGTATGAAATGCTTGTCTATAATGGATCAATTTTATTCCTCTTCATCCTTATTCTTTGGATTCTTGCAAAATATTACAAAACACATACTTTCGAATTAGAAGGTGGAAAAGAATATTTTGAAGAAAAATACAAAGCATTAGGCCCAATCAAAGCAAAAGAATGGATTGCTATAGTTGTTTTAATCATACTTATGGCTTATCTATTCACAACTCCATGGCATAAATTACCTGCTGCTTACGGCTTCATGGTATTGCCATATATCCTCTTCTTGCCAATCTTCAGCGTTGGTTCAACTGCAGCTGTGAAGAAAATCAACTTCAGTATCTTCTTCTTTATTGTCAGCTGTTTAGGTATTGGTAGTGTTGGCGGTTATCTCGGTTTTGGTAAATTACTCTCAGTCACAGTAACTCCAATTCTTGAAAATTCCTCCGCTTTTGTAGCCCTCATCTCAATGATGTTCTGCGGTATGCTCGCTAACCTCTTCATGACACCATACGCAATGATGGCAGGTCTTTCCTACCCATTCACGCAAATCGGTCTTGACTTAGGCTTGCAACCAATGGCTTCCATCATGACATTAGTCGCTTCAACAGACCTTATCATCTTCCCATACGAAGTTGCACCATACCTACTCATGTTCGGTTTCGGTATGATCTCACTCAAAGACTTTATGAAATTCAATATAATGAAAATTATACTCACCTTCATATTCTTTGCCGTAGTCATGTACCCAATGTGGTCAGCTTTCGGCTTATTATACACTTCATAAGAAGTAGTTAGAAAAAAATACAAAGCACCTAGAAGAGTATATTTTAGGTGCTTTTTTTTGCTTTCTTTTTTATGCCTCTGGCGGCCAAAGGGGCATGCCCCCTTTGGAAACCCGAATAAGGCAAGGTGAGTGCGTAGGGTATTAGCTAAAGAAGAAAAGATATTTTTTATTTGCGAAAAAGTTTTAAAGTTTTGCTGCTTCGCAACAAAACATTAAATACTGTTTCGCTTTAAAATAGTAAGCTAATCAATTGTCGAAGTCTAAGAAAGCATTTGTCACTACGTTTCAAATGCCTCCAGTTTTGTTGGTTTTAAAAAGACATGTATTGTCACGTCGTCACTTTGTTCCTCCTCGCAATGACGAGTCTAGAGCATTTCATTCATTACTCACGATTTTATTTCTTTGCATAAAAGAATGAAGTCACATTTGGAACGTAGTGACAAATGGCAACTTAGTTTCAGTTAGAATTGATTTACACCCATTTTAAAGCGAAACAGTATTTAAGGCTAAGGAGCAAAGCTCCTTAGCCTTAAAACTTTTTCGCAAATAAAAGGATAAAAAACTAAAAGACATGTATTGCCACGTCGTCACTTTGTTCCTCCTCGCAATGACGAGTCTAGAGCATTTCATTTACTACTCACGAGATTACTTCTTTGCATAAAATAATGAAGTCACATTTGGAACGTAGTGACAAATGGAAACTTAATCTCAGTTAGAATTGATTTACACCCATTTTAAAGCGAAACAGTATTTAAGGCTAAGGAGCAAAGCTCCTTAGCCTTAAAACTTTTTCGCAAATAAAAAAATAAAAAAATAAAAAACTACTTTAGCCACCACCCTACGCATTTACCTTGCATATTCGGGTTTGCAAAGGGGGCGTGCCCCTTTGCCCGCCGGAGGCAGAAAAAACTAAATTATAGCTAAAATTTCTATCCTAATCTTCTTTTTCTTCTGATATTTCTTTCTTCCATCAGGAATTGCCCTGTGATGGAATTTGGATTTTGCTGTAGGAGTTCTGGCGTTCCTTCGGCCAGTATTTGTCCGCCTTTTGAACCGCCGGCTGGTCCGAGATCTATGACATAATCTGAGGCGAGTATAACGTCTGTATTATGCTCGATAACGACAACTGAGGCACCTTTTTCTACTAATTGGTGTAAGACTGTGACAAGTTTTCCTACTTCGTGCATGTGCAGGCCTGTAGTTGGTTCATCGAGTATGTATATAGTACCTGGGAGGGAACGTTTACCAAGTTCTCTTGATATTTTGATTCTTTGTGCTTCGCCACCGGAGAGTGTTGTTGCTGGTTGCCCTAATCTTATATAGTCTAGGCCTACATCTTCAAGTACGGCTAATTTTCTTTCAAGAGATGGATAATTTGCAAAAAATTCTCTTGCTTCTGAAACTGACATGTCGAGCACTTCAGCTATGTTTTTATCTTTGTAGCGAACTTCTAATGTTTCGTGATTGAAACGCTTGCCTTTGCACACGTCACAGGTAACGAAGATGTCGGGTAGAAAGTGCATTTCCACACGTATTTGCCCGTCGCCTGAACATGTTTCACAACGTCCACCTTTTACATTGAAAGAAAAGCGTGAAGCTGTATAGCCACGTTTTTTTGCGTCTACTGTCATGGCAAAGATTGCTCTGATTTCATCGAATATCTTTGTATATGTGGCTGGATTTGAGCGTGGAGTTCTGCCGATAGGAGATTGATCTATGGAGACTATTTTCTCGATTTTTTCTACATTCTCGATTTTCTTTAATGTGCCTGGTTGCTCAACTTTTATACCTTTAGCTAGTGCTAAATGCTTGTAAAGGGTGTCTATAACGAGCGAGGATTTTCCAGAACCTGAAACGCCAGTCACGCAGGTGAGGAGGCCGAGGGGGATTTTTACATCAAGGTTTTTCAGGTTATTTGTTGTGACGGATTTTAATGTGATGTAGTCTGTTGGCTCACGTCTTTCGTCTGGTAATGGGATGCTTAGATCTGCTCTGAGGTATTTTGCTGTGAGAGTTTGTGATTTGAGTAGATCTTCTACCGAACCTGAAAAAACGAGATCACCGCCTTGTGAGCCAGAACCTGGGCCAAGTTCAAGCACGAGATCGGACTCGCAAATTGTTGCTTCGTCGTGCTCTACAACTAAGACGGTATTTCCTCTTTTTTGTAATGAACGTAGGGTTTCGATTAATCTTTGGTTATCACGCGGATGTAGGCCGATAGAAGGCTCATCCAGAACGTAGGTGACGCCTACAAGGCCAGAGCCTAATTGTGAGGCAAGTCTTATTCTTTGTGATTCACCGCCTGAAAGCGTTACCATGGAACGTGCGAGTGAGAGGTATTCAAGGCCGACATTGAGCATGAATAAAAGTCTGTGCTTGAGCTCTTTGAGTAGTGGTTCTGCTATGAGTTCGAATCTGCCTGTGAATTGTCTAGAATTAAGCCATTCAAGGGCATCTGAAAGCGAGAGACAAGAAAATTCATAGATATTTAAATCGTCTACTTTGAGAGAAAGTGCTTCTGGCCTTAATCGTGCTCCATGACAAGATGGACAGTCAACTGAATAGGAATATTTTGAAAGTAGAGAACCCCATGAATCGGATTGTGCCATACGTTCTTCAAGGTAGAACATGACGCCATTCCAGACATTGAGGGAGGCTATTCTTTCTTCATATGTAATGCTTGGACGAGAGAAACCAAAGGAATTTCTTTTTAATGTGCCAGAACGAGTTTTTCCGCCAGCTTCCCCATGAAAAAGTGCTTTGAAAGCTTCTTTTGAGAAGTCTTTGAGCGGAGTATTGAGAGTGAAACCATGTCTTTTACCAAGAGCTGTGAGGGCAGGGGCAAGTCTTTGCATGGTAGAGGGCTGTGAAAGAGGAGCAAGAACACCTTCATTGAGTGAAAGATTTTTGTCTGGTGCTATTAAATCTGCATCAAAGGTGACAACAGAACCAATACCAGAACATTGCGGACACCAGCCTTGCGGACTGTTGAATGACATTAATTGCGGACTTGGAATAGGTAAGGAGATTTTACATTTTGGACAGACTGAGGAAGTTGAAAAAACAAGATCTTCAGGGAAATTCTTGTCGTCTTGAATGCTTATAAGCAATCTACCTTCGCCATGCTTGAGGGCAAGTTCGACTGAATCTGAAAGTCTTGTTCGCATATCGCTTTTTATTACAAGTCTGTCAACAACTAAGTCTATGGTATGTTTTTTATTTTTGTCTAAAGCTGGAATTTCGTCCATTGTGTATATTTGTGCTTCTTCGCCTTGTGTGGCTATTCGCACACGCACAAAACCTTCGCCCTTAAGCTTTTTTAATCTGTCTAGATGCGTACCTTTTTGTAATTCAACTATTGGAGCGAGCAGGAGGATTTTTGATGCTTCTGGTAATTCCATAATATCTGAAATGATTTCATCAGAAGCTCTTGCTTCTATAGCTATGCCACAAGATGGGCAATACATTCTGCCTAGTCTTGCAAAGAAAACACGAAGAAAGTCGTATACTTCTGTAACTGTGCCTACAGTAGATCTTGGATTTCTTGCTGTTGTTTGTTGTTCGAGTGAAATTGCTGGCGAGAGGCCTTCAATGCTGTCTGCGAGGGGTTTATCCATTTTTGGAAGAAATTGTCTGGCATAAGCAGAAAGTGATTCCACATAACGTCTTTGCCCTTCAGCATAAACAATATCAAAGGCAAGAGTAGATTTTCCTGAACCAGAGGGGCCACACACGGTGACGAGTTTGTTACGTGGAATATCTACATCTATATTTTTTAAATTATTTTGCCTAGCACCACGGATTTTTGTCACATTATATTCTGAAACAAGTTGTTCAGTTTTTATTTCTTTTTTCTTTGTACTCACTTTGAGTTTTCCTTATTTTTTTAATTACTTTCTACTTCTAGGGTATTTATTGTACCTAGATTGATATTGCTTGTCTGGCTAAATTCAGGTGCTATGGAAATATCAGCACTTAAAATAGCTTTTTCAAGCCAATTGTCATAAGCTTTACGCAGTTTTGCATCAAGCAAGATACTTTCGATTTCTAGAAAAGCTTCTGTTTGACTTGCTGTTTGCTTTGGAGTTTTGTCGTTGAGTATGATGTAAAAGTAGGAATTCTCGATTTTCTTTAATTTAGAGAATTGCCCAATTTTTAATTTTACTATTTCTTCACGCCAAACAGGCGGAATATTGTCATAATCTAAAGTTGCTTGTTGCATGGAAACATTGTATTCATCTGCTTTTTCAATGTCTTTTATTTTTTTATTTAATGCTTTTCTTAAAGGAGTTTCTGTTTCAGAATAAACAAGAGTAAAGATATATTGTTCAGGAATCTGGAAGAAACCATCATTTTCTAAATGGAAGCGAATTATTTCATCATAATTTACATTTAAAGAAGAGAGAAAATATCTCAATAATGCTTCCTTTTGAAGATTATTTTTTAATTGTTCAGCCCATGCTCTTTGGTGCACTTCACTTGCAAGTAAACCACTATCAAGGTTTTCTGTGTATCTGTTTTCCACATTTTGCTGAATTTTATTGATAACATCATAATTGACTGAAAGACTTAATTTTTCTACTTCTTGTGCAATAAGTTTTTGTTGAATAAGTTCAAGTAGATAAGTGGAATAGTCTTCCATAACACCTTCAAGACTCACTTCTGCATCGTCTACTTGCGAACTTTTTTCTAAATCTGCATAAAATTGTAATTCATTGAGTGTGATAACTTCGCCGTTTACGGTTGCTATAGTTCCATGCGGCAGGGGCATAAAGAAGTCTATGAGGGTATTTATTCCAAAAAGTTCTTTAAGTGATTCCCAAGTGCTTGGAGCTTCATTTTCTAATATGCTAGAATAGTCGAAAGTGTTTTCGTTTTGGCTTGTAACTTCGTCTTGGATAAGATTTTCTACTGTTGCAAGAGCATAAGTAGAATAAAAAAGAAGAAAGGACAGGGAAAGTAGTGTTTTTTTCATATATCACCTATTTTAGAAGAAATGAAGTAAGCAATTGCTGAATTTCAAGAAGAGCAGGAGCTAGTTCTAGTTTTTTATCAAGTTTTATTTCAAGTATGGCAGGCGGAAGTATCTTCGCTCTGTCTTTATATTGTTTTATGAGAGAGAAAACAGCTTCTAAATCAAGTTTATTCGATTTATTAGCTTGATCTGGCCAAGTAAGGCGAACATAATCATTTGTTATATCAACCTTTATTGCTTGTAATTTATTTGCACATTCTTTGAGATCTAAAAGAGCAAGGAAATTATTAAGTTTTTCAGGTATGCTGCCATAAAGATCACGCATTTCCATTTCAACTTCTTGTCTGAGATCTTGAGTTGGGGCTGAAGAAAGCATTTTGTAATACTTTAATCTATCCTTACTGTCCTTGATATAGTTTTCAGGAATGTGGGCGGCAATGCCGATATTGAGTTCTGTATCAAGCCTGATAAGTTCATCGCCCTTGAGTTTGGCAACAGCTTCTTCAAGCATTTCAAGGTATAAGTCAAGCCCAAGTCTTGTCATATGCCCTGATTGAACTTCGCCAAGTATATTGCCAGCTCCTCTTAAACGCAAGTCTTCCATAGCAAGCTGGAAACCCGCTCCAAGATAGTCTAGTTCTAATATAATACGCATTCTTTCTTTGGCAATCGGTGTAAGCGCTTCTGTGTTAGAAACTACAAAGAAAGCATAGGCTTGCCTGTCGCTTCGGCCTACGCGTCCGCGTAATTGATAGAGTTGGCCTAGGCCAAACATTTGTGCTTGATCAACAATAAGAGTGTTTGCACGTGGAAAATCTAAACCAGATTCCACAATAGAGGTGCAGACAAGAATATCTATATCGCCATGCCAAAAGGCATTCATAGTTGTTTCTAATTCTTTTTCAGGCAATTGGCCATGTGCCATGCCAACACGAGCGTGCGGAACCATACTTTTTACATAATCCACAACTTTATCAAGCCCTTGCACTCTATTATAGATCCAAAAAACTTGCCCTTCTCTTTCTAATTCTCTTTCAAGACTTTGTTTTAAAACATTTTTATCTCTATTCAATAAAGATGTCATCACAGGTTTTCTTTGTGTAGGAGGTGTTTCAATGACTGAAAGTTCTCGTATTCCAGACATAGAAAGCTGTAGAGTTCTTGGAATTGGAGTTGCTGTAAGTGTGAGCGAGTCCACGTTTTTTTTCAATTGCTTAAGCTTTTCTTTATGCCTTACACCAAAACGTTGCTCTTCGTCTAATATTAATAGGCCAAGATTTGGTAATTGCACATCAGCAGAAAGCAATCTATGTGTGCCTATAAGAATGTCTACTTGCCCTTTTGCGGCTAAATTAAGTGTTTGACTTTGCTTTGCTTTGCTCACAAATCTGCTCAACAAACCAATATTTAAAGGAAATGGGGCAAGACGTGAACGGAATGTTTGGTAATGCTGTTCAGCAAGAATAGTAGTAGGGCAAAGCAAGGCAACTTGTCTGCCATCAATAGCCGCTCTAAAAGCCGCTCTAAGAGCAACCTCTGTCTTGCCAAAACCAACATCTCCGCAAACAAGCCTATCCATTGGAGTTGGCTTTTCCATATCACTCAAAACATCATGAATAGCTTTTGCTTGATCCACTGTTTCTTCAAAACCAAAAGAGGCTTCAAATTCTCTGTATAATTCGCCTAAAGGAGAATAGCTAAATCCTTTAGCCACCTTTCTTAAAGCATACATTTCAACTAAATCAGCGGCAATAGCTTCAATCGCTTTTTTCGCTTTTTCCTTAGAAGAAATCCAATTGCTAGAACCTAATTTGTCAAGACTAGGAAGTCCATCGCCCTTGAATCTTTGAATAATTGATAATCTTTCAACAGGTATGTAGAGTTTAGAGTCGTCAGCGTATTCTATAAGTAAATAATCATTGGCAATAGCATTAATTTCTTGACGAACTAGGCCTTTGAACCTACCAAGGCCGTAATCTCTGTGTATAAGTAGATCATCAATAGCTAAATCATCGTATGAATCTAAACCCTTGAAAGCAGAAGTAGAAGGTATGTGAGTTTTCTTTGTTTCAGGACTTAAGATATTTTCAGATAAAATAAGCACAGAATCCCACACAAGTTCTGCTCCGTGTGAAATTGGAGCTATAAGAGCGTATAATCCTTTGTCTTTTTCAGAAAACGAGAGCTTTGGAAAAAGTGAATCTTGTTCGGCTAATTTGAGGAATTTTTCTCTTGATCTACTATTTTGAAAAGATAAAATAATTTGATGGTATTTTTTCTGCCAATCTTTAAGAGCATTGACTAATTGCTGCCATGGACGTGAAAAGTCTGTGTTATGAGTGAATAAATCTTGAAAAGATCGCAATGTTTTTTCTTGTAGATTGATTCCTGTTTGCTCAATACCCATGAGTAAATCTTGAGCAAAGATAAGAGGGTAATTCTCAAGTGCTTTTTTAGAAATATCTGGTGCTCTTAAAGCAAATTCGCTGTATTGCTCTAAACCGCTGTCTTGTACTTCTTCTTCTAAAGCAGAATTAAAATTGCTATAATAATCAGTAAGATGTTCTTCAATGCCAAGTTCATCAGGTAAGATGAAAAGAGTGTTTTTAGGCAACCAATCTTCTAAAAAAGACGCATCTTCATAGCACATGCCAGGCAAGAGCTTGAAATCATGCCTGTCTATGGCTTTGAGCAAGGAAGCTTGTGCCAATTCGTTTATGCGTGCTTTTTGAAATAATTTCACAAATCTTTCACGCATAGCAAGGCTAGATTCTTTATTTTTCTTTATTGGATGCACGCTGATAAGTTCAATTTCTTCTAAAAAGCAGAGTGAACGCTGTGTTTGCACATCAAAAAGGCGAATTTCATCAATAGTATCGCCGAAAAATTCTATTCTTAAAGCTTTGTCATAAAGAGGGCAGACAATATCTAAAATATCGCCACGTCTTGCAATTTCGCCCTTGTTTGCCACCATTGGAACTCTTTCATAGCCCCAATCTATGAGTTGCTCAAGAAGCATTTCTGGATTCAAATCTTCGCCTTTTTTTAAAATAAGGTGTTGATTATTAAAGAAGTTCAAAGGGGGCAACTTCATAAGGAAGTTGTCGAGAGTACAGATAAGGCCACGTGAAGAGTCTAAAGAATAGAGAGATCCTAGCCTTTTTGCCCAATCCTGTCTTGTAAGCGAACGATATGTAAAAGAATTTAATGTAAGCCAGCTTTGCTTTCTTGCTTCTTCTTGTTCGAGAGCTTTTCTTGCTTCTGTTTTATGGACTTCACTTTTTATTTGTGAAGAAAGAGGGCTAAAAAGCTGTGTAAAAGCTTGAAAAGTATTTAATTCTTCTCTGTTTTTTGCAATAAGTACAACAAAACGGCCTTCTTGCTTTGCCTTGGCTGCAATTTTTGCCACGCTAGCAACTTGCGTACGTGAAAGTATGAGCCTGTCGCCAGCCTTTGTCACTCTTGATAATAGCTCTGAAATTTCTGTTTTCATGTCTTTTTTCTACTACACATCATTTTTATACGCAACAACTGAGGCAAAGCCGCCAAGATAGCGTATAGAAGAGGATTCTATACAAAAATTATGCTTATACAAAAAACCAAAAAGCATACCTATTTCTTCGTAAGATTTAAAAATATTATTTCTTAACATAAGCTTAGCATAAAGCGAATGATAAAAATACGAAGGATAATATAAATTTCTTTCAGGCAAAACACAATCATAGAAATGTATTTTATTTGTATTATATTCTTGCATTTTCTTTGTGCAGGACAAAAGAAAATCATCTTGAGCAAAGAGTTTTTTTTCAGAAAGATTATTTTCTTGATTTTCAAAAGCATCTCTGGCTGAAAAATAGGCTAATTGGCCGCAGAATAAAGGCATATTTACATGTTTTTTATGTAAATTATACGCATCTTTGCAAGCATAGGGCGGTAAATAATTTTGCATATACAATGATTTTTCTAATATTCTCTATATGTTGCAGTTTGGGCTGCTTTTTCACTTACGCTGACGCTGTAAAGCCAAATATTGTCTATATGACTCAAGTCTTTCAAATCTTCTTGCATAAGTTTTTCAATTTCTTTGTATAAAAAGCGGGCAAGATTTTCAGCTGATGGATTTATTGTGTCAAAAGGTGGGAATTCATTAATGTTTTTATGATCTAATAAATCAACTGCTTTTTTAAGAATTTTCTTTAAAACAGAAAAATCTACCATAAGTTCAACATCTTCCGAAAGTTTTGTCCCTTCAACAGTCATTTCAACATGGTAATTATGTCCATGTAAATTCTCACATTTTCCTTGATAGTGGCGTAGAGCATGGGCAGAAGAAAAATCTGAACGAACAGTAAGTTGCCAGAGAGAATGTTTTTTCTTTGTCTTATTTTCTTGAGAAATCATATTAATCCTTTATATTGCAAGTTCTTTTTGGTATTTCCATTGTGTATAAGCTTTGAAAAATTGCGGCGAAGTGTGCACACAATAATTATGTCCTAATTGCATTTGGCAATGTATGTCGTCGATATTAAAAGAAATTTGTGTTTCTGTATTTCCTTTATAATTTGTAAGCAATTCCTTCAATTCTTCTAATGCATGAGAGTCTAAATTTGTTTTTGGCATCTGTAAAACTAAAGCTTTATCGCATTTTGCACTTGCATCAAGCAAGGTCATAACCTCAAGCCCAATAAGCTTTACTTCCCTTACTTCTTCTTCGTCCTGTTCTTCTATAAAGTTTGAATCAGAATTTTTATCTTGTGTTTTTCTTTGCTTTTCGTCCTTTCTATCAATTGTGGCTACAAGCATAAGTGGTTGATCTGAATTGAGAATTTCACTGCATTCCTTATAAGCTCTTGGAAAGAAAATAACTTCGGCATGGCCAGTTAAATCTTCAACCGTAAGAAAAGCCATTTTTTCATTTTTCTTTGTAAGAATTTCTTTTTTTGCCGTCACTAAGATAGGTACTCGTACTTTAGCATCGTGAACAAAATCGTCTAATTCATCGATTTCTTTCACATCAATACGCTGAAAATCTATACGAAATGGCTGAATAGGATGTGAAGAAAGGAAAAATCCTAAAGCATCTTTTTCAAATTTGAGTAAACTTTCGTCTTCCCATTCTTCGATATCAGAAATTTTCTTTATATTACTATTAGTTGTATGAAAATCAGTAAGACTAGAAACAGGGATATCTATACCAAGATGTGGAATTGCAGGACTTTCTTCCGCAGGCAGCATAGAAAAAAGTGAAATTTGATTAGATTCTTTTTCCTTATTTTTCTTTTGGGCCCTTGCCACAGTCAATTCTAGTGAAAGCAACAAAGCCCTTCTGCTCACTTCAAAACAGTCGAAAGCACCTGATTTAATCAAGGCTTCCAAAACCTTTTTTGAAACTTTACGCAAATTCACCCTGCATAAAAAGTCAAAGAAAGAATAAAAAGGATAGGCTTTTTCATCACTTGGTTTTTTGCCTTTTTTCTCTTTAATGATTTCATTTCTTGCTTCAATAATAGCGTCTATAGCACCATCGCCAAGCCCTTTCACGCCACCAAGCCCATAAACAATAGCATTATTTACTGGATTAAAATCACTGATAGACGTTTGCACCGATGGCGGTAAAACTGTTATACCCATATCTCTACAAGAAGCGATATATTTCAATATTTTATCTTGGTTTCCTATTTCACTAGACAAAAGGGCAGACATAAATTCCACTTTATGATAGGTTTTAAGATAGGCAGTATGGTAAGTGATGAGAGCATAAGCAGCCGAATGCGATTTATTGAAGCCGTATTCAGCAAATTTTTCCATGAGATCAAAGATGTCATTCGCAATTTTTTCGTCAACATCATTTTTTAAAGCACCTGCAAGGAATTTCGACCTTTCTTGAGCCATTGCTTCTGGATTTTTCTTACCCATAGCACGTCTAAGCAAGTCCGCACCGCCAAGTGTGTAGCCTGCAACTATCTGTGCTATTTGCATAACTTGCTCTTGATACACGATAACGCCATAAGTATCCTTGAGGCATTGTTCAAGCGATGGCAATGGATAGGTGACTTCAATTTCTCCGTGTTTTCTCTTGATAAATTCATCAACCATACCAGATTTCAGCGGGCCAGGACGATAAAGAGCCAACATAGAAATAATGTCTTCAAAGCAGTTTGGCTTGAGTTGACGTAAATATTGTCGCATACCAGAACTTTCTACTTGGAAAACGCCGTCAGTATCGCCTCTTGAAAAAAGTTCGAAAACATGTGGATCGTTCAATTCTAAAGTGTCAAGATTTGGTGCGTCCTTTCCTTGATTGCTAATATTATCAAGTGTTTCTTGAATTAATGTCATAGTGCGTAAGCCAAGAAAGTCAAACTTTACAAGGCCAACCTTTTCCACCATCTTCATGTCGTATTGAGTCACTAATTCGTCTTTTTTACCCCTATACAAAGGTAAATATTCCACCATTTCTTTATCAGAAACAACAACGCCAGCAGCATGTGTTGATGCATGGCGTGAAAGACCTTCTAGTCGCATAGAAATATCAAGTAATTTTTTTATGCTCTTGTCGCTAGAGTAAAGTTCATTAATTTCAGGAACTTGATCAATGGCTTTTTGAACAGTGATCTTTGGTTCATTTGGAATGAGTTTTGAAATAAAATCACAATCCTTATAAGGCACATCCATCGCTCTGCCCACGTCTTTGACAACAGCCTTAGCCTTCATCTTACCAAAAGTAGTGATTTGAGCAACCTTGTCAGCACCGTATTTGTCCGCAACATAGCGAACCACGTCAAGTCTCTTGTCTTCGCAAAAATCAACGTCTATATCAGGCATAGAAACACGTTCGATATTCAAGAAGCGTTCAAAAAGTAGATTGTATGGAATTGGATCTAAGTTAGTAATACGAAGTGCCCACGCAACAATAGAACCTGCTGCAGAACCACGCCCAGGGCCAACTGGGATGCCATGATCTTTTGCCCAGTTGATAAAATCTTGCACAATAAGAAAATAACCAGGAAAGCCCATTTCACAAATAACATTAAGTTCAAATTCTAATCTTTCATTATAGGCTGGAATATCAAGACTTTCAGGACGAGGATGTTGTTCAATTCTCTTTTCTAAACCTTCTTTTGCAAGTTTTCTAAATTCTGTTTCTAAAGTCATGCCTTCAGGTAAGTCATAAACAGGAAAGAAATTACTCTTCAAATCAAGCTTCACATGTGAACAACGTTCGGCAATTTCTAATGAATTTGTAATAGCTTGAGGGCAATTAGCAAAAGAAGCCTTCATTTCATCAGGTGATTTATAATATAAATCCGTCGCATCAAAACGCATTCTCTTTGCTTCATGCGTCTTTGCTTGAGTTTGTATACAAAGCAAGACATCATGTGCTTCAACATCTTCTTTTGTCAAATAATGACAGTCGTTTGTAGCAACTAAGGGCAGATTTGTTGCATCAGCTAAATCCAATAATAGATTATTCAATCTATCCTGTTCAGGCAAGGTATTTGACTGCATTTCAAGATAAAATCTGTCATTAAAAATAGAAGAATACTTCTTTGCTTCAAGTATAGCCTGATCAAAATCGCCACCGTTTTGAAGAAATTTATTCTGCCCAAGTAAAGTTCGAGGGATTTCGCCAGCAATACAAGCCGATAAAGCTATCAAACCCTCGTTATGATCCTTCAAAATATCCATGTCCACACGCGGCTTATAATACATGCCGTCAAGACAACCCTTAGACACAATTCTCAATAAATTCTTATAGCCAATATTATCCTGTGCAAGCAAGATTAAGTGATGCCTTACTCTTGAAATTTCAGAACTTTTATCCCTATGATCCTTAGCTACATAAACTTCACAACCCAAGATAGGAGTAATCTCCGCATCCTTTGCCTGTGTATAAAAATGCGTTGCACCATACATATAACCATGATCCGTAATAGCCGCCGCCGGCATATTATATTCCTTCGTCTTCGCTATCAAATCTTTTAATTTTATAGCACCGTCAAGCAGACTGTATTCGGTGTGGCAGTGTAAATGTACAAATGACATATATATCCTTTTTTTTGCTTCTATTTTGCCTGATAGCTGCGTTAGACTGCAATTTTTTTTCAGTCCCACTACATAATCTTGCCTGCCTTGCTCTCAAACAAATTAAAAGCAAAGTAATTAAAAGCAAATATTCTCTTTTTAAAGCGGAAAAGTATTTATGAGCGTAGCGAATACAACTTTTCCGCAAACAAAAAAATAACTTTTCTTCTTTAGATAAATATCTTCGTATAATCTTGCCTTATGCGGGTTTCCAAAGGGCGGTAGTCCTTTGGTCGCCGAAGGCAAAAATAAATGAAAATCTTTCTTTTTGCTTATCTCATACTATAGAAAAATTCCTTTTTCTACAAGTTGAATTAACCTTGCATTTTTTTTGGATTTTTTGTATTCTCTTGTGACAATTTAGGCTAAGAGGTAGAAATGATAGCAGAATTTTTAAATTCAAAATACGGAATATATTTTCTTACAGCCTTGATTTTTTTTGTGCTTGGCTATTTCTTGAGATTTTTATTTGGCCCAAAAGGGCTTTTTAAAGATCCTAATGTGAAATACGATGATCACACACAAGAAAAAAGTGTAAAACATAAGCAAGAAGTAGAAAGATAGTAATGGAATCATTAGAATACTACAAAGATTTATTCTATTCTTATGCAAAACCTTTTCTTGAAGATTCTGAACTTAAATCAGCTTTATCTATAAAAATTGAACATACTTTTGAAGTTTTGCAAATGGCTTTTTGCATAGCACAAGAATTGCCAGAGAGATTACATCTTCCTTTACAATTAGCCTGCTTATTCCATGATTTAGGGCGTTTTGAACAAATAAAAAGATATAAAACTTTTTTAGACGCAAAGTCTTGTAATCATGCTTTTTTAAGTGTGAAAATGCTGAAAAAGCATAATTTCCTTTCTGCTTTGCCAAAAGATCAACAAAAACTTATATATACAGCTATTCTCATGCATAATAAAATAGCTTTACCAGAAAATCTAGAAGAAGATTTAAGACTTCTTTGTCTTGCTTTGCGAGACGCTGATAAAGTTGATATTCTACGTGTTATGGTTGAAAATTTTGAAAATCCATCTGTTGATGCGGATACAGTTTTTCTGCATGTAAAAGAAGAAGATAAATACACAAAAAGTATTTATGAAGATTTAATGGCTGGAAGAACAATAAAATACACAGATTTAGTTTATGTGAATGATTTTCGACTTCTTATAGGTGGTTGGCTTAATGAAATACACTTTTGCTCTGCTCTTAATGTGATTAAGCAAAGAAAAGCCTTTGAAATTATTTTAAAAAAACTACCTCAAGACGAAAATATGCAAAAAGCAAAAGCATATATATTTTCTTTACTAGAAAAGAATAAAAATACGCAGGGTATGTTTCTAAATTAATTCTTTTGCGTTTTTTCTGTCGAAAAGGGATTTCTTTCTTCAATCATGTATGTTTTTGATACACTCATTCCGAAAAAAATCCCTTTTCGTTGAAAATTCCGCAAAATCTCTTGATTTAGAAATACACCCTAATTGATTAAAATTAAGCCTAATAACTTAAATTCTTATGTGCTTCACGTATAGCTGTTGGAATTTTAATTTTTTGCGGACATTTTTTAAGACATTTTCCGCAATCAACGCATTCGTCGGCTGTGTTATGGTTTGCTTTTAAAACACTATTGTACATTTCTTTTGCATTCTCTGTGACATTTTTATCGTCTATAAATAGTTTATATTTATTATAAAGCTCTAAAATATCAGGAATTTTAATATATCTTGGGCAAGGCATACAATAGCGACAACCTGTGCAAGAAAAAGTCAATCTTGATTTATAAATTTTCTTTGCAGCAGCAAAGCGATCCAATTCTTCTTTAGTCATAGATTTTTCAAGATGGTTAGCAGAGACAAGGTTTTCTTTTAATTCATCTTTATTATTCATACTGCTCAAAACAAGGGAAACTTCTTCTTGGTCGAAAAGCCAACGCAAAGCTCTATCAGCTGGTTTTTGTATATGATCGGCATCTTTCCAAAGATTTTCAACTTCTTCTGGTTGCGTTTTTGCTAAAGCACCGCCTTTAAGTGGTTCCATGATAGAAACGCCAAGTCCTTTTTTATAGGCTTTTTTCACTCCACGCATACCAGCTTGGTATTTTTCATCAACGAAATTATACTGTACTTGGCAAAAATCCCAATCGTAATAATCAAGAACTTTTTCAAATAAATCAATGCTATCATGAAAAGAAAAACCTACGTGACGCACTCTTCCCTCTTTTTTTAATTTTGTGAGAAATTCAAAAGCCTTTGCTTTTTCGTATCGAGGGAAGGTGAAACCATTAATATTATGCAAAAGATAGAAATCGATTACATCTGTGCGTAATCTTTCACATTGTTCTTCAAAAATCTGCTCCATTGAAAGAGGGCTTCTATAAACATAATAAGGCATCTTTGTTGCAATATAGACTTTATCGCGTGCTTTGAGGTCTTTGAGAATATAGCCAAGAATGCCTTCGCTCATACCTTCATGGTACATGTGGGCTGTGTCGAAATAGTTCACGCCTTCTTGTATAGCCATATCCATAATTTCAAGTGTGGATTTAATGTCTACGTTTAATTGATTTTGATGCAGGAGATCACGCGTTTTTAGAAGAGGGTAACGCATGCAACCAATACCAAGCCTTGAAAGCTTTATTCCTGTATTTCCAAATTCTTTATAATGCATATCTTCTTCCTTAACTAGCGATTTTTTTAGTTTTTTTCTTTTTTTCAAAAGTATAGAAAGGTGACATGTCATCAGGGAATTTTGGTTCAACACAAGCTATGCATAAAGAATTTTCTACGCACCAATTTGTTGAATTATTCCATTGTCTTGATGGCGAGTCACACATTGCCATAGAACCTTTACAGCCAAGTTCGAAGCGGCATTTGTCTTTATCTAAGATATTCAAAGACATAGTGTCGTCATAGAAATTTGAAAGGTATGGACATTCTTTATGTGTGCTTTCTCCGAAAAATGCTAAAGGACGTAAATCTTTATCTAAAAGATTTTGAATACTTTTTATTCCTCTTCTTATGCCTTCATTTTTTATTCTTTCTAAAGCAAGAACCAAGGTGCCTACCATCCAATCAGGATGCGGCGGACAGCCTGGCACATTTACTATTGGAGTTGCGATTTCTTCTTCATCAAAAAATGTTTGTAAACCAACACTTTGCGTTACAGAACCCTTTGCAGCTGCGATTCCGCCGTATGAAGAGCAAGTTCCAAAAGCCAAGGTGAGGGCAGAGTTTGGGCAGAGTTTTTTCAATAAATCTACTACAGTATATTCTTTATGCCCTGCTTCGGCTACTATGCAATATTTTCCCTCTTGCGCAAGAGGAATAGCTCCTTCAAGCACGACAAAATATTGCCCTTTGAATTTTTCAGCTAAAGTGAACATTTTTTCTACTGCTGTAGCACCATCGTTTGCCATTAAAGTTGAGTGAAAATCAAGGCTTATGAGTTTTGTGAGTACATCGGCTATAGAAGTATGGCTAGAGTTGAGTAAGCTCACAGAACAACCTGTGCAACTTGCACCTTGAATCCAAAAAACAGGTGGACGAGAACCTGAAATAGTTTCAGCTAATGCCTTATAAGCCTTTGGATTGAACATAGACGAAACTCCATAACCAGCGACAACACCGGTATAAAATTCGTCATAATTTTTATTGCTCAACACTTGTTCTGCTTCAGCAAGTGCAACTGGAACATCAATATTTTGCGGACAACGGCGAACACAGCTATTGCATTGCTCGCATTGCGAAACAGTTGTATTGTTCACTTTTAGAATACTATTATACATAGTTCTAATATTTGCCACAACATCATCATCGTTAATAAAGAGACAGTATTTGTTGTAAAGATCTAGAATAGAAGGGATTTTGATATGACGTGGACAAGAGCAATAGCCACAACCAGTACAAGCGAATTTTAATCGTGAATTTATGATTTTCTTTGCTTTTACAAAGCATTGAATTTCTTGCCTTGTCATTGTGTTTTCAAGATGTTCTGCAGAAGCAATATTTTCTTGTAATTGCTCAAGGCTATTCATACCACTTAAAACAACAGAAATTTCTTCCTTGTCAAAAAGCCAACGCAAAGCTCTATCAGCTGGTTTTTGTTGAACTTTTTCTTCTTTCCAAATGTCTTCAACATCGCTTGGCAATTCTTTTGCTAAAGCACCGCCTTTGAGCGGTTCCATAACAACAACTCCAAGGCCTTTTTCGTGGGCTTTTTTAAGCCCCTTTGTGCCTGCTTGATAGTTTTCGTCTAAGAAATTGTATTGAATTTGACAAAAGTCCCAATCAAATGAATTGAGAACTTGCGTGAAAAGTTGTGTGTCGTCATGGAAAGAGAAACCAACATGATTGATTCTGCCTTCTTTTTTTAACTTTTCTAAAAACTCAAATGCTTTAGCTTCTTGAAAGCGTGGTAAGGTGAGTGCATTGACATTGTGTAGAAGATAAAATTCTATATTTTCTTTTTGTAATCTTTGGCATTGTTCTTCAAAAATTTCTTCTAAATTTAAAGGAATTCTATGGAGACTATAGGGAAGTTTTGTTGCAACATGCACTTTGTCGTGTGCATTGAGCATGGTAAGAGCATGCCCGAGTATGTTTTCACTTATACCCTCGTGGTACATATAGGCAGTATCAAAATAATTGATACCTTTATCTATAGCCATTTCTATCATTTCGACAGTAGCATTAATATCCACACTACGAGGGCCAATAATAATCTTATCCTTCATCGGTAATAAAGGATATCGCATACAGCCAAGCCCTAATCTGGAGAGCTTGACGCCAGTTTTTCCAAGTTCCTTAAATTGCATAATCTTTCCTCAAAAAATTAAAAATCACCACGAAAAGAAAATAGCATATTGTGAAAAAAGTGTCAATCTAAATTTTTGTGTGAAATATCAATATATTACTGT
This sequence comes from uncultured Desulfovibrionaceae bacterium, assembly GCA_964368455.1. GTDB lineage: Bacteria > Desulfobacterota > Desulfovibrionia > Desulfovibrionales > Desulfovibrionaceae > CAYJAZ01. The sequence goes on along the minus strand of CAYJAZ010000021.1, from coordinate 17,929 downwards.
GTGTATTTTATAAAGACTCTATTTTTCACAAATATTTTGTGGTTATTTGGAGCAAAAGAGCCTTTATTATCAAAATTTTTAATGAGCTAGGCTTTAAAGCTTTCTACGGCTTTAAGATAATTGTTATAATCTTCTTCAGAATGCATGAAACTAAGCATTGTCACTTCAAAAGCTGAAGGAGCAATATAGATATTGTTTTCACGCATATGCTTGTAATATTTAGTATAAAGAGCTGCATCTGCTGTGCTTACAGAGGCAAAGTCTGTGATATTGTTTTCTGTGAAGTAGATTGTGAGCATAGAGGCAATTTGTAAAACTTGCACAGGGAGATTTTTTGCTTTCAATCTTTCTTCTATATCTTTTGCAAATGTGGCTACTCTTTGTTCTAATGCTTTGTAATCCATGGTTTTTAAAATATTTAATGTAGCTATGCCAGCTGCCATTGCTAGTGGATTACCAGATAAAGTTCCTGCTTGGTAAACATTGCCACAAGGTGCTATTTGTTCCATAAATTCGCGTTTTCCGCCATAAGCACCAACAGGAAGTCCGCCGCCGATAATTTTTCCAAAGGTTGTGAGATCTGGATCGATACCATAATATTCTTGAGCACCACCATAAGCCATTCTAAAACCAGTAATAACTTCATCAAAGATGAGAAGGGCTTTTTCTTCTTTAGTAATAGCACGTAATTCTTTGAGGAAATTTTCTTTTGGAAGAACTAATCCCATATTTGCCGCGACAGGTTCAAGAATAACTGCTGCAATTTGATCTGGATAGGCCTTGAAGGCAGCACGTACAGCTTCAATATCGTTATAAGGCACAACAATAGTGTCGGCAACAGTTACGTCGGTAACACCTGGAGTTCCTGGAATAGCGAGAGTTGCGAGGCCAGAGCCAGCAGCAGCGAGAAAAGAGTCGGCATGGCCATGATAACAGCCGATGAATTTTATCAATTTATTTCTTTTTGTCACAGCACGAGCAAGACGAAGGGCAGACATAGTTGCCTCAGTGCCAGAATTTACCATACGAACCATTTCAAGCGATGGCAGGGCAGCAATGACTTCTTCAGCTAATAAAACTTCGTTTTCGCAAGGAGCACCATAGCTTGTGCCCGCAGGAATGGCATTGATTAAGGCCTCTGAAATTTTAGGATGATTATGTCCTAGAATCATCGGCCCCCAAGAAAGAACAAAATCAATAAGTTCTTGATTATCTGCGGTGGTCAATTTTGTTCCATTGGCTTTTGCGATAAAAAGTGGAGTAGAATCGACGCTTTTACATGCTCTTACTGGGCTGTTTACGCCGCCTGGAATGCTTTTATTTGCTCTTTGGAAAAGTTGTTCTGAAATAGTCATGTGTTGTCCTTTAATGAAGTTATTTAGAGTATTTTTTTTACAAGCCCTCTAAATCAATAAATAGTATTTCCAGAAAAATGACTGAAAATACTATTTATGTTTATATTATTGAGGATAAAGAAATCTACTTAATGAGGAATTTCTTTATTGCAAGAAGCATTTTATCGTAGTCAATAGGTTTTGCAAGATGGTCATTCATACCATTTTCCATAGCTCTGTCAATATCTTCTTGGAAGGCATTGGCAGTAACAGCGATGATAGGAATAGACTTCGCATCATTTCTTTGCATATTTCTAATAGCATTTGATGCGTCGTAGCCAGACATTTTAGGCATGAGCGCATCCATCAAGATAAGATCATAATGGCCATCTGCTGAATTTGCAAAAGTTTCTACTGCTTCAGTACCATCAGCAACTTCATCAATGATAAGTTCTAGATGTCTGAGCATTTCAACAATAATCATTCTATTGAGTTCAACGTCGTCAGCAAGCAAGATACGCTTTCCAGATAGAAGTGCGGGGTCGGCATTGGCTGCGTCAGGATTTTCAACAACTTGTGAACTTGCCCCTGCATTTTGAGTGAATTCAGTGTTGAAAATTGTTGCACCTTGCAATTCTGTGCTGCTATCATAGCTGCTTTCTTGCGTTGGAATAGGAGAAACTGGTTCTTCAGCAACAAAGATGTTTTGATCAGGAGCTACAGGAGTTACTGGTGTTGTAAAGACTTTTTTTACTTCTTGCTGTTCAGTATTCTCTGTATGAGAAGTGCTGATTTCAATCCAAAGAGTAAAGGAGAAGGTTGAGCCTTGTCCAACAATACTTTCAACAGTAATGTCGCCGCCTAAGAGGTTTACAATGCTTCGAGAAATGGAAAGTCCAAGTCCTGTTCCGCCGTATACTCTTGAAGTTTTTGCTTCAGCTTGTTCAAATGGAGTGAAGAGTTTTTTGATGTTTTCTGGTGCAATACCAATACCAGTATCAGTGATTGAGAATTCGATGAGCATCTTGTCTTCAACACTATCTTTCAATCTAAGATCTAGAGTAATAGCGCCTTTTTCATCAGTAAACTTCACAGCATTACCAAGCATATTGATAAGAACTTGACGTAGACGAAGTGAATCTGAAATCACTTCGCGACGTATTCTAGGATCTACATTGCTTTGTAATGAGATAGATTTGGCTTCACAACGTGGACGTACAATAACATCAACAGCATTAATCATCTCATCAAGATTGAATGGTGCAAATTCAACTTCAACCTTGCCTGCTTCAATCTTAGAAATATCAAGGATATCATTGAGTAAAGCAAGAAGATGTTTAGAAGATTTTTCAATATGTTCAACTTGTGTGAGCGTTTTTGCTGGATCATTGTTTGGGTCAGCAAGTGAACGCTGAACAATAGTGCTAAGGCCTATAATCGCATTCATTGGTGTACGGATTTCATGGCTCATACGAGCAAGGAAGTCACTCTTAGCTGAGTTTGCAGCATTTGCTTCACGAAGAGCATCTTCTAAGCTGTGCTGAATTTCAATAAGTCTCTTTTCAGTTTCAACACGAGTTGTCACGTCACGAGCGTTAAGAAGTAGGCTTGTTGGATTGCCTTGTGCGTCGTAAATTGGAGTACGCAATGTTTCAAGAATTTCGCTATGGCCGTCAGCAAAGTTAAATTGCTGTTCTAATAAGATGGTTCTGCCTTTGTCTCTTGCAGACTTATTGTAAGCAGCAGCAGATTTACCATAATCTTCGCCAAGCATTTCATGTATTGATTTGCCAATAAATTCTGAAGTAGGTCTATTTGCAAGTGAGGAATAACGAGGGTTTACCATAAGATAATTATCGTTGGTATCACAAATAGCCATAAGGTCAGGGCTTGCAGCAAAGATAGTGTTAAGTAGACGTCTTTGTTCTTCAACTCTTTTTTCTGTTTGCGTGATATCGGTTAAGTCGAATGATGAAACAATATAGCCGATTTCTTCATCGCCATCTTCAGAAAGAGTGATGATTTCAACTGCTCTGTCTTGATAGTATTTATCAAGTCTTTCAACATATTGTATCTTTGTATCTTTGCCCTTATTCATTGCATAGATTGGATCGTATTCAGAGCCTTCTTCATAGAAAGTAAGGTCGTAGAAGTTTTTACCAAGAGATTCTTCTTTAGAGCGTCCAGCAAGCACTAGTCCTGCTTCGTTGACATAGATCACTTTTCTGTTGCTATCAATAACAGCTGTAGGCTCTTTTATTGTTTCAACAACAGCATCTGCCATGTCATCGAAAGCTCTTGCTAAAGCTCCTAATTCATCAGTACGTTTTGAGTTGATACGTGTATCGCGATAGCCGTGTCTAAAGCGTGTAAAGGCAATTACAAGCTCTGAAATAGCTTTTGTGAAAGCAGATGCCATCATAATAGCGATAATAATAACAATGATAGACATGATAAGTGTTGAAAGTCCAAGGCTCATAGCAATATCTTTCAATGTTTGCAAGATATAGCTTTGTGCGTCTTGAGCAATTGTATTTAATTCGTTTTCAGCTGTAGCTACGAGGCTGTCAAGTTCTTCCTTTGTTTCTAAGGCTGGGCGATAGAAATCGTCAACACCCACGCCAACAGTAACAAAGCCAAAGCCCACTTTTGAATGTGCATAATTACCTGTATAATAAGGAATAGCGGCAGCTGTTGTTAATTTTGTGAGGCCTGACCACAAGATAAGGAAGGAACCAGAGCCACCTTCTTCAACTAAGTCAAACCAACCCTCACATTGTGGTGCATGGTTTAAATAACGACAATCAAGGCCAATCAAGCCTTGTTTGACTAAGTCGGCAGTTCCTTTTTTCTTTGTTGTTTGGCCTTCGAAAGTTGGATATGTAGCAAGAAATTCATTGTGTTCTAAGCCACTTGCCTTCCATTTGTCATAAACAGTTTGTTCAAGCCATGGGATTTCTGGTAAACCTGTTTCAGGATTGAAACCATAGATAGAGTGATGGCGAGGATGAACAATACTTCTGCCTTTGTAATCCCAAATAAAGGCATAGTTGCCTGAAATTGGATCGCTGTATTCAGTGTATCTTTCATCAGTTGGCATGATGTGATCCATCATTTCCATGATATGATCGTGGTTTAATGCTAGAGTAACATAACCAATTCTTTTGCCTTTTTCTATAACAGGCATAGCCCAACGCACAATACCTTTATAACGTTTTCCTACAGGATTTTCAGTTCCTGCAAAGGCTGCGTTTTCAGGTTCGTAGGGGATATTTCTTTTTTGAGCATTTAAAGGAGTGTAGGAACCAATGATTTTTGAAGGAACATAGGCACCTATAACGTCTGAAACATAGATTTCGTCATCTTTTAGGTTTTGTAAATCTTTCCAGTATGTTTCAGCTTTGATAAAGGTGTTTTCCCTTTTTGAAACATCTTTTAATGCTTTGTCAGTAAGGTCGCCATTAGTGACTTTGATTACTTCCTTGCCTTGCATATCAACAAAACTTACTTCATGGTAAAGCGGGATAGTTTTAAAGCTGTAAGGATATGGAGGTATGTTGTGATAGCTTATATCGTTGTCTGAATTTGATGAAAGCGTAGGTTTTTGATAGACTGCAGGAGTTTGAGGTTCCCACTTTGTTCCGTCTTTAGAAAGAACCCAAGTGGTTTGCTCAAGTATTCTTCCTGTTTTTTCTTTAATAAAGCTTTCAAATATTTGTTTGTCTGGTTTGATATTAGCAAGAAAGCGAATATCAGCATCACGTGAATAAAGAAAAGATGCAACTTGATTAGCAAGGTCAGTAGTTGTTCTTTCAACTTCTTTTGTTGCACGATCAGCAATTGCTTCCATGCTATCTTCGATAGCAACAGTAGTTGTTTGTGTGAGTGAATTGTTTAATGTGATGATAAGTTGTTTAATTCTGTTTCTTAATTCATCACCCATGGTTGAGGTTTCTTGCCAAGCAAGAAGGGCAATGAGAAGAAGTGGTACGACTTTAATGATTACAAATAATATAATCAATTTTGCGCGCATACCCAGATTTGCACCAAGTAAAAACTGAATAAATAAAGAAGGTTCTTTAACAGATGAGTTTTTCACTTTTTTTCCTCGATTTCCCTAAAAGTTTAATTTTTTAGGTTGGTCATTTGTTGATAATAAAAATAATTGATTCAGTATTTCATATTTTTCACTAAAAAGCAAGTCTTAAGTTTGAAAAAAAATGATGCTTTTATCTCTTTGATAAGTATTTTAAGTTAAAAATTCTAAAAAAAGATAAAGAAAAAACACTTTTACAGGTAAAAATAAAATTAATACTATTATTGAAAATATTATTTTTTTTTGCTCTTTTTACTAAATGGGTATTTTAATAGTATATAAAAAAACTTGCATTCATGCTATAGCTATGTTAAAAAGAAATAAGAGCTTTTACTTTAAATTTTTTTATTCTTGTTTTATCAATTTAATTTATGAATTTTAATCAATAGGTTATGAGATTATATGCAAAAACAAATACATCGTTTAAAAGAAGATAAATTACACGAATCTATTTTAGAAAAGCAAAATAAATCTTTTATCATTAATATCATACTTTTGATTGTCTGGACTTCTCTAGTTGTCTTTTTTTGCGTATTTGCCTATATTAAAAAAGAAAAAAACGTTGATAGTGCAGCTGTTTTTGCAGCAAGTATAACAGCAGATAGATATATTTTATCGCAAGAAGTGAATGCTATTTTTAAAGATATTTACTTTGAAACAGCTTCTTCTTACACTGGTGCAAGAACGCTTCAAGAAGAAAATATAAATGCTTTACTTGGTTCTGAAAGCGATATTACAGAGCACGTAAGTTCAACGAGACTCTCTCCTATTATCAATGAGTTTTTTGGTAATAAAGGGGTGTATTTAAGCTTTGTTGATAGTAAAATAAGTAAGAATAAGACAAGGCCAGATCTTTGGACGCACGAAGCAATGCAAGCTCTTGAAAATGGCGAACCTTACGTTTTTGAAAGAGTTGAATTGCACAATGCTCCTTATATGAGAGCTATTTTCCCTGCAAAAGTAAGGCAAAGACATAAAGAGTTGAGAGATCAGGAGAGTGTTCATCGATTTTTCAAAACTCAACCTGTAGGTACTATTTATACTGGTGTAAGTGTTTACTACCCTCTCTATCATATATTAGATACTGAAAATAGTAATTTTTACATGCGTATAGCATCACTTCTTACCTTATGGATTTTTGGTATTGTTTCAGTTTTTGTTTTTGGTGGACGCTATTTAGAGCTTATTTCGCGCTATGCAATGCTCAAGGCAAGAGTGACTTCAATTGGGCAAGAAAATAGAAAAGAGCTTGAAAATTGTAAGTCAGAATTAAAAGAACTTTTTCAAGATAAAGAAGATGCCATTAAGAATAAAGCACAATTTTTTGCAAAAGTGAGCCATGAAATAAGAACTCCATTGAATGGTGTTCTTGGTATGTCCGAACTTTTATTGCGTACGAAATTGACTGATGATCAATCTTTTCAAGTGGCCTCTTTGAGAGCATCGGCTAATAATTTACTCGATGTTTTTAACGATATTTGGGATTATTCAAGAATTGAAGTAGGCACTTTGCAAGTGGATTCACAGCCTTTTGCTTTGAGAGATACTCTCTATTCTGTTGTAAAGATTTTTTCTCATCAAGCAAGCTCTAAAGGTGTAGAATTAATAGCAAATATTGCACCAAATATTCCAGATAATCTGCTTGGCGATCCAACAAGAATAAGACAAGTTTTGTCTAATTTATTGAGTAATGCGATTAAATTTACTGATAAAGGTGAAATTTTGCTTTCTGTCTCTGAAACTTCTTTTGTTGATGATGTGGCAAAAATAAATTTCACTGTAAAAGATACTGGCATTGGTATTCCAGAAGATAAAAAGCTTGCTATTCTTTCATTTGAACAAATGCACGACGAATCTTCAAAGCGTAAATACGAAGGCTTAGGCTTAGGCCTTGCGATTTCTTCGCGTCTTATTTCCCTTATGGGTGGTAAATTAAAAGTTGAAACAAAACTTGGAGTTGGCTCTTCTTTTTCTTTTTCTTTGAATCTTCCTTATTTACCAGGTACTGCAACAGACAAAACCGACACTATAAAAGTTTTGAAAGACGAGCATGTGCTTATTGTTGACGACAATGCTACAAATCGTAGAATTTTGCGTGAACAAGTGAGAGAATGGGGTATGGTGCCAAGTGATTGTACTGGTGTTGACGAAGCTTTACGTTTGTTAAAAGTTTCTACAAATTCCTACACACCTTTCTCTGTTGTCATTTCAGATTTACAGATGCCTGAAAAAGACGGAATAGATCTTGTGCAAGAAATGAAAAAAGATGCAGATCTTTCTTCTATTCCTGTGATATTACTCTCATCTGCAATACTTGGAACTGATATGGCAAAAGAACTTTTCTTTGCATCCTTGTATAAACCTGCAAGACCATCAGAACTCGTGAAAGCTCTTGCCGCAGCTGTGAATCATAAAGCTCATACAGATAAAGATCATGCTGCACAAGCTATGAATGAAGATTCTCTTATCAAATCAGAAAAATCATTCAAGATTCTTCTTGTGGAAGATTTAGAAATAAATAAACTTGTTGTTACAAGTATATTGAAAGAATTAGGACATACAGCCTCTGTTGCAAAAGACGGGCAAGAAGCTCTTGATATTCTTGAAAAAGAAGAATTTGACCTTGTCTTGATGGACATACATATGCCTGTCATGGACGGCATCCAAGCCATTAAAATTATCAGACAAAGAGAAGAAGAAAATGGCAATGTAAGACATTTACCCGTGATTGCTCTCACAGCAAATGCTGATAATGATGCAAGAAAAATGTTTATACAAGCAGGTTTAGATAGTTATATTCTCAAACCATCTGCAATTCAAGAATTACATTATGAAATTGAAAGAGTTGCTGACCGCTTTAATCTTCAATCTCGTCCAATGGATCTTGTTGAAAATGGCTCTTCCTTGCAAGGTTATCAGCCTCCTGTGCAGTATAGCCCATCAATTACTAATGATGAAAAGCCTAAAACAACAAATCCAACTTTTACAGCTCAACCAAGCATAGCATCAAAACTTGTAGCTGATGAAGAAAAGCTTGATATTTCTTCAAAAATTGATAAAGTCTCTCTGGACAAAATAGAAAGCGTTGTTAGAAATAGCAAAGATTATGCTCCTTCTATTTTTGCAGAACAAAAGACAATACCTTTAGTGCCTAGTGATAAGACATCTGAGCCAAGTATAGCTAGAAATATACTCCCAAATCAGATTAATCTTAATCCGTCCTTTGATATAAATACTGTTAAAGCAAAAATTGCCTCTTCAAAAGTTTTAGAAAATACTGACAAATTTGTCGCAAATACAAGAATTGATGAAGCTAAATATGCACCTAGCCTTTCTTTTGAAACAATGAATAAGAAAGAAAAAGAAAGTATTGCTGAACAGCCAAATTTGGCACAAGACACTAGTACAGAAGAAAACTTATCTATAAAAAATGAATCTATTGAAAAAGGAAATGATAGCATGATTGAAAATACAGTTCAAGCTACAACTCATTTTAGTTCAGGAAAAGAAAGAAAAGTTATTGCACCAATAGATTCAGAATTATTGGCAAAATCTTTTGCTTCTTACCCTGATTTAGCCTACAGAAGCATAGAAATCTTTTTAAGAGATGCACCAAAATCGCTTATAGAAATCAAAAATGCTATTGAAGCTGACGATAATAGCACATTGACAGTGAGTGCACATGCTGTAAAAGGCTTGATTTCATACTATTCTAAAGGGCAACCTTACGAATTGGCCTTAAAGTTAGAACACATGGGAAGGGATAAGGTTTTACCGGCTCAGAAAGATGAAGTATTATCTACTTTAGAAGAATTTGAAGTCGTCTTTGACTTGCTCTTGCAAGCAATGAAAGTCTATATGGAGTAACTTATGCGTATTGTAATCGCAGAAGATCAGGAGATGGGAAGGCTTATTCTTGCCGGACATCTTCGGCAATACGGGCATGAAGTAATTGAAACTTGTGATGGGCAAGAAGCCTTACAAGCAATTATGGAATCGCCTGATACTATAGACATGCTCATCACAGATTGGAGCATGCCTGTTATGGACGGTGTCGAGCTTGCTCGCAAAGTTCGTGAACTGTCACAACATTCTCAATATATTTATATTATTCTACTTACAGCAAGAACTGAATTTAATGATAAATTAGAGGGTTTTAGCGAAGGCGGAGTAGATGATTATATAGAAAAACCTTTTGAAGCCTCGGAATTGCAATTACGTATACAAGTAGGTAATAGAGTTATCGATGCTGAAAGAGCGCAAAGAATGATCAGTGCAAACTTGCAAGCCTTAGTCTATGAGCAAACTGAAATCATTCGTGAAACGCAAGCAGAGATTGTTGGCCGTTTATTCAACGCTTTAGAAAGTAGAGATGGTGAAACAGGCGGGCATGTGCATAGAATTGGCTTGCTTTCTGCATGCATGGGAAAATTACTTGGCTGGAAGCAAGAATATATAGAAATTATTCGCTCTGCTGCTCCATTGCACGATATAGGCAAGATTGCTGTTCCAGACGCTGTTTTAAGAAAACCAGGAAAGTTGACTGAAGAAGAATTTGAAATCATCAAAGAGCATTCTTCTATTGGTGCGAATTTATTGTCAAATTCTAAAAATCCAATTATTATGATGGGTGAAGTTATTTCACATTATCATCATGAAAATTGGGATGGTTCTGGCTATCCTTGTGGATTAAAAGGAAATGATATTCCTATTGAAGCACGTATTGTTTCTATAGTAGACGTTTACGATGCTCTTAAGTCTGATAGAGTGTATCGCCCTGGTTTGCCAGAAGATAAAGTTATTGCTCTTTTACAGGAAGGTTCAGGTAAGAAATTTGATCCAGACTTACTTCAAATTTTTCTAGATAATTTAGAACTTATGAAGGACTATGTGAAAGATCATAATAATAATTAAAAACTTTCGCATTTTCAATGTTTTTGTCTATAAAAACACAGTCTTAACTTTGTTTGCTCATGAATGAGTATTTGTTTAATCATTTATATGAAAATATTCCTTTATATTGATTTTGAAGGAATATTTTTAATTTTACACAGGGGAAACAGTATGTCTTATCAGCAAAAAGAAGAAAATATAAATAAATTAAATAAAGAAGCTCTTCAAGTGAGCAAAGAAATAGCTGTAAAATTTATAGAAACTCAAAGAATAACTACTTCAAATTTCGAACAAATTTTTCCAAGCATTCATAAAGTTGTTTTAGAAACAATTAAAGAAGGCCAAAAGAAATAAACTCTTTGTTTTTATCTATTAGAAATAATTCATGAAATTTAACTAATTGACAACAGTTCTTTTTAAGTCTATATTGTTCGATATAAAACAGTGTAGGTGAAGAATTTGAAAAATGCTAACATTGTAAAACATATTTACTCCCTAAAAGCAGCCTTAGATAACTACATAACTACAGGGATTGAGCAAAGTGGTGTCAAAGGATTGATGGTATCGCACGGAAACATTTTAGTGCGTTTATACGAAAACGATAAACAGCCAATGACTAAGATTGCAGCAGACATTGGTAAATGCAAATCTACTTTAACAGTGCTTGTGGATAAGCTTGAGAAAGTTGGATTTGTGCATAGAATTTCTGATAGTCAAGATACAAGAATTAAAAAACTTGCTCTTACTGAAGAAGGCATGGCATTTCAAGAAAGATTTTGGAATATTTCAAACAGTTTAGAAGAAAAACTATGGCAAGATTTTTCTAAAGAAGAAAGAGAAATCTTTGTAGAGCTATTAGATAAAATGTCTTTAAATTTAAAGAAGATAGATTCTATTGAATAGAAAACAAAATAACAAAAGAGTTGATATGTCAAAACTTGCTGATGATAGCCCGAACATAGAAGAAAATGTTTATTCTGGGATTAAAGAACTTTTTGACTATATTAAAGGAAGTAAAACAAAGATAGAGGCTTTACGAAAATCTTCATATCCTTTGCTTTTTTCCCTTGCTTTTTTCGCAGCTTTGCTTGCTTTCTTTTCTTATGTGGCCAATTCATACGATTGGCAATTTTCTTCTATCATGCCACATCTTGTTTCTTATGGGGAAGAGGGTTTGGTTTTTGGTTTATTAGTTAAGGCTTTGGGAGTTACAATAAGTTTAATTTGTGTGAGTCTTGTTCTTGCTCTTATTCTTGCTATAGGACTTGCTGCAATGTCTTTATCTGCTTCTCCTGTTGCACTTTTGATTTCTAGATCTATTATAGGCCTTGTGCGAAACACGCCTCTGCTTATGCAATTATTTTTAATATATTTTGTTATTTCGCCTCTCTTTTCTCTTTCACCATTTTTTTCTGCTTGCCTAGCTCTAGCTCTTTTTGAGGGAACATATCTTTCTGAAATATTTAGAGCAGGTTTTCAATCAATTGCTCATACGCAATGGGAAGCAGGGTTTTCATTAGGTTTTAATACTTTAGAAACTGGTAGAATCGTGGTTTTGCCTCAAGCTATTCACAATATTCTTCCAAGCTTAACAGGACAAATTGTTTCTCTTATTAAGGACACTTCATTAGTTTCTGCTATTTCAGTTGCTGACATTACTTTGAGGGCGACAGAACTAGTGGCCTTGACATTTTTATCTTTTGAAGTGTGGGTAATTGTAGCTTTATTCTATCTTTTGCTCACTTCTTTAGTGAGTATTCCCTTGTCTTTATACGCAAAACATGTGTATAAAATATACGGTAAAAAAATAAATACTTAGGTGGTTTGTTATGTTTAAAAAGTTTTTTACGTGTTTACTGTCTCTTGTTTTTCTATCAAGTTTTTTTGTTACAAATGATATTGCCTCCGCGTCCATGATAGAAGACGCAAAAAAACGTAAAGTATTACGTGTAGGCTTTTCTTCATTTGTTCCTTGGGCAATGCAAAATAAAGCAGGCGAATTTATTGGCTTTGAAGTTGACGTAGCAAGACGCTTAGCTAAGGATTTAGGTTTAAGACTGCAATTGAGCCCAACTGCATGGGCTGGTATTATTCCAGCATTGAATGCTGGAAAATTTGATGTTATTATTGGTGGATTAGGAATCACAGCAGAAAGAGAAAAGCAAGTTGATTTTACTATTCCCTATGATTATGCACGTTTTGAAGTTTTAGTAAACAATAAATCTTTGAATAAAATCAAACAAATAGAAGATATAAATAGCAAAGATGTCATGCTCTCTGCTCGCATAGGCACAAGTGCAGTTCCACTTATACAAGAAGTTTTTCCATTGGCACAAATCAGACAATTTAACGACGAAGCACCAGCTGTTGAAGAAGTTTTATCAGGCCGTGTAGATGCTTTTGTAAGTTCAGCTCCATTACCTGCCTTTACTGCTGTAGAAAATCCAGATAAAGTTATGGTTATAGGCGAATTAAAAGGGCATGAACAACCTATAGGAATGGCAATACGTAAAAACGATCCGCAAACACTTAAAGTTTTAAATGCATGGATTGAAAAAGTAAAGGCTGAAGGTTGGTTTGAAGATAGAGTGAATTATTGGTTTAGAACAAAAGATTGGGAAAAAGATCTTTAGGCTATATATATGAAAAAAACAATAATACCAGGAACAAGCAAAGCAAGAGCATGGAATGAAATGAACAAATTTGATTATGTTCTTCTCTTTTCTTGCGTATTATTGTTAGTTTTATTTTTCATACATTTTTTCACACAAGAGGGTAGAGTTTGGAAATGGGATGTACTCCTTCCTTATATAGTATACACAAATAATTCTGGCGAACTTGCATTAGGAATGCTTGCAAAGGGCTTTTTACTCACGCTTCGTCTTGGTGTTTGGTCCTTTCTATTTGCCTTTGTTTTTGGTTTAAGCGTGGGAATGTATACAGCAAATAAAAGAGGTTTACTTGTTTTACCTTTTACATTTTTTGTGCAAACAATACGTAACATACCCCCACTTATCTTTTTATTTTTAATATATTTCTTTTCAGGGCAATTCTTTTTGCCTCTTATCTTCTCCTTGCAAGATTTTGCTTACGGACTTTCACCTACTGGATTGGAATTTTTTTCCTTTATATTTGCACCACCTATGCAAATAGAAGGAATGACAGCTGCTATAATAGCTTTAGGTATTTATGAAGGTGTGTATATAGCTGAAATAGTGCGAGCAAGTATAGAATCAATTCCAAAAACACAAAAAGAATCTGCAACAGCTCTAGGCTTTAACGCATTTCAATCTTTAATATATGTGCTTTTACCACAAGCAAAAAGGGTGATGTTACCACCACTTGCAGGGCAGACAATTTCAATCTTTAAAGATTCAGCCCTTGCCGCTTTAGTTTCATTGCCAGAACTCACCTTCCAATCTTTAGAAATAATGACTGTGACACGCATGACATTTGAAGTTTGGATAGTTTGTATGTTTTTATATTTTTGTATTTCAAAAATATGTTCTATTATTTTTAATTTCTTAGAAAAAAGAATTACTTGGAAACCTTTATCTTAGGTCATGCTAGACAAGTATTTTAGTATATATTGAAATTAGAAAGTCAAAAAAAGCAAATAAGCCTAAAAAAACAAATAAAAGAATTTAAACATTCTTTTATTTGCTTTACCTCCTTTGATAACAAAGTGCCTATTTTATTAAATACGCACTTTGTGCCGCCTAAGTTTGCAAAGCAAACATGGCAGAAAGGCACGAAAAACAATCATCCATAGCCAAAAGTAAATTTTGGCTATTCTTGTTTTTCGGGACTACTGACTTTGTCAGCAGTCTAAAAAAACAAATAAAAGAATTTAAACATTCTTTTATTTGCTTTTTTTTGCATTTTTTGCTATTAAAAAACTAAGTAAAAATTAAAGATGACTGGCTAGATGAAAAAAATTGCTGAATAAGGACCTTGCCCTATGAAGAAATTATTGCTCATGTATATCACTTGTAGAAGCGTATCAGAAGCACGTCTTATTGCAAAAAAAGCTATAGAAAAAAAATTAGTTGCAAGTGCAAACATAGTGCCTCAGATCTATTCTATATTTAATTGGACTGCAAGTTCAACTGTTTACAATGATGATGAATGGAATAATTGGGAAACTTGGGAAAAAAGAGATTCCGAACAAGCCACACGTTTAGCCAAGGATGCAAAAGAAGAATTGTATGAAATAGAAGAAGCATTGCTTTTGATGAAATGTCCTGCAGAAAACGAAGAAAAAGTTGAAAGATTGGTGACAGAAATGCATTCTTATAATGTGCCATGTATTGTAAGTCTCAATACAGAAAAAACAAATCAAAGTTTTCTTGATTGGGTATATAGAATTAATCAAGAATAATCTTAGCTATATAAATAGAGTTGAAAGCAGATGTCAAAATTTTATTTTCATTGAGAGAATACAATTTTGGCATTTGTATTTATATAAAACTTTAAATTAAAAAATTAAAAATACAGAAGATTAAACTTGACAAAGATAAGAACTAGGTATAAAAATCTTAGTTCTACCTTGCTGTGCGGAATCTTTCTGCATAGCCATAGACCAAAAGATGGAACAAAGGAAAAAAAATTATGCGTAAATTTGAAACATTACTGCTTCTTTCTCCTGAATTAACAATTGAAGAAAGAGAAAATGCTTTATCAGCAATTACCAATGTTATCGAACGTGAAGGTGGCAAGATCGAAAATGCTGACCATTGGGGCATGCGTGATCTAGCGTATCCTGTACAAAAACAAATGCGTGGCTATTATGTTCGTTATGAATATATGGCTCCAGCTGCTTTAATTGCTGAATTAGAGCGTATTATCCGTATCAACCGTGATAGTTATGGTATTTTTAAATTCATAACTGTAAAATTAGAAGATGAAAAAAAATCATCTGAAGTTGCAGGAGAATAATAATGTCTTTTCGTAAAAAATTTACTCCACGTCGTAAATTCTGCCGTTTCTGTGCAGATAGTGAATTAGCTTTATCATACAAACGCCCTGAAATTTTAAAAGATTTCTTGACAGAACGCGGTAAAATCGTTGCTCGCCGTATCACAGGTACATGTGCAAAGCATCAACGTGGTCTCACAACTGAGATCAAACGTGCTCGTCAAATGGCTCTATTATTCTACACATCAGCTCATTCAAGCGAAGTCTTGAAGAAGACAAACATATAAGGACGGGTCTTTTATGAAAGTTATACTCCGCGCTGACGTTGAAAATTTAGGACGTCTTGGTGACGTTGTTGACGTTCGTCCTGGTTATGGACGTAACTTCTTGATTCCACAAGGTTTTGCAATGCTTGCATCAGCAGCAAATGTGAAAAACTTTGAATTAGAACGTAAAAAATTACAAGCAAAAATGGACGAAGTTCGTGCTGCTGCTGACGCTTTAGCTGCAAAACTCGACAACTACGTTCTTGAAATTACAATGCGTGTTGGTGAAAACGACAAGCTTTACGGCTCTGTCACTACACACAATATTGCTGAACTTCTTATCGCACAAGGCTTTGAAATCGATCGTCGTCGTGTGCTTTTAGATACTCCTATTCGTCTTCTTGGCGAACATCCAGTGCGTGTACGTTTACACCCTGATGTTGTTCCAACTGTTTTAGTGAAAATTATCGCTGAAGAAAGAGGCGAACACGTTGCTGCAGCAGTTGAAGAAGTTGTAGTAGAAGAAGTTGCTGTAGAAGCTGCAGAATAATTTCTTGCTTATACAATAAGCCTATCTATACTATCGAGGGATGTATGTCTGATTCCGACTTTGAACCTTTATTTGTCAATAATACAGAAAAAGAGTCATATAGAAAAGAGTCATCAGGAAAAGACGCATCTCTCGATTCTTCTTTTAAAAAAGAAAATAAACAAACTGCATACCTCACAAAAGAACAAAGAGCTGAAAAAGAATTACTCGAAAGAGTGCCGCCACACAATATTTTAGCTGAGCAATCAGTGCTCGGTGGTGTGATGTTAGAAGCCTCGTTGCTCAACTCACTCATGGATATAGTCATCCCTGAAGATTTTTACCACCCAGCCCACCAAATTATATATAAAGCCTTTGTCGAACTCTACAAGCTTTCAAAACCCATCAATTCAAGAACAATACTCATATACCTACAAGATAATGGGCAACTTGAACAAATCGGTGGTACCCCATACCTCTTATCCATTGCTGAAAACGTAGCAAGTGAAGAGTCCGCAAAGCATTTTGCACAGCACGTACGCGATAGGGCTATGCAAAGAGCTCTCATACACACATGTGCCGATATCATCGGGAAATCCTATAATCACGGTGTAGAAGTCGAAGAATTACTCAACGAATCAGAAAGAGAAATCTTCGCTATCTCAGAAAGAAGAACTACAAAATCTTTCGAAACTATAGGTACACTCACAGAACAAATTTTTAAAATAGCAACCGAAAGAACTGATCAAAATACCTCAGTCACAGGTATTCCCACTGATTACAAAGATTTCGACCATTTAACAGCAGGACTACAGCCAGCAGATCTCATAATACTCGCCGCACGTCCAGCCATGGGAAAAACCGCTTTCGCCCTCAACCTCGCAATGAGAACCGCCGTAAACCACAGCACGCCTGTAGCCATCTTCTCACTAGAAATGAGCTCGCTCTCGCTTGCAGAACGTATGCTCTCACTCTGGGCAAAAGTCAACCTTTCAAGATTAAAACGTGGGCAATTAGACGACGAAGATTGGGCAAACCTACATAGAGCCGCTTCACAACTCGATCAAGCTCCCATCTTCATCGACGATTCCGCTGAACTCACACCACTAACGCTGCGTGCAAAATGTAGAAGACTAAAAGCACAGCACGATCTCAAATTTGTCATAGTAGACTATTTACAACTCATGTCATCCAATAGAAAGGATTCACGTGAACTTGAAATTTCAGATATCTCAAGAAATCTCAAAGTCTTAGCAAAAGAACTCAATATCCCAGTTCTCGCTCTCTCACAGCTCAATAGAAAGGTTGAAGAAAGAGCAGATAAAAGACCAATGCTCTCAGATCTACGTGAATCAGGCGCTATCGAGCAAGATGCCGATATCATCATGTTCATACACAGAGAAGATGCCTACAATAAAGATAAAACAAAAGAAATGACAAATGTGGCAGAAATCATCATAGGTAAGCACAGAAACGGCCCAACAGGTATTGTAGAACTCGCCTACCAAGCACAGTTCACCGCATTTGAAAATCTCGAAAGAAATTATTTTCCAGATCAAAACACCGAATAAATACAATTTTTTTTTGCTTCCTTTTTTGCCTCTGGCGGCCAAAGGAAATAATTTCCTTTGGAAACCTTGATGTGCAAGGTGAGCACCTAAGATGTTGATTATTATTCCTTTATTTTTTTATTTGCGAAAAAGTTTTAATATTTTGTTGCTTCGCACCAAAACATTAAATACTGTTTCGCTTTAAAATAGTGGGCAACTGTTTATTGCATAGAGTAAGTTAGCATTTGTCACTACGTTCCAAATGTGAGTGAAGTATTAATTTTAATATTGCAGAACTATTTATCCTATTAAAAACGAAGCTCAGACTCGTCATTGCGAAAGAG
>CAYJAZ010000020.1:0-50457 GCA_964368455.1 uncultured Desulfovibrionaceae bacterium | reverse complement strand
TATCTTTCGCCTTAGCTTGCAAATTGGGGTTTCCAAAGGGGTTCAACTCCTTTGGTCGCCGGAGGCATAGTAGACAAAAAACAGAAATAAAAAATTAGAATTGTAATTTTGAAAGTTCTCTATATGCTTCGAGTGCTTTATTTCTTACAGCGGTTGTCATGCTGACGGCAACGCTTGCTTTTTGCATTGTGATCATGAGTTCGTGAACATTTTGGGTTTCGCCAGATGCAAAGGATTTTACAGCTGCGGATTTATCTGCTTGTAGATTGTTCACTTCTTTGAGTGAAGAAGTGAGAGTGTCGGCAAAAGATTGAGTTTGTGGTGGAGCTGGATTTGCTATTTTGTGTTCAAGTGAGTTGAAAGTTTTTTGTGATTTTTGAAATGAAGAAAGAGCATCTGAATATGCTTTGAAACCTAATTGTTCAATTGCCATGATTTACTCCTTATTGTCCAATGCTTAGAGCTTTCATATACATTGTTTTCACAGTATCGATAGTAGTTGAGTTTGCTTCGTATCCTCTTTGAGTTGTCATCATCATTGCCATTTCTTCGACAACGTTGATATCTGGATACATGACATAGCCTTCTTTGTCGGCGTCTGGATGCCCTGGTTCATAGACGGCTTTGAGTGGTCTTGTATCTTGAGCGATACCAGCAACACGAACACCTTTAAGTTCTCTATCGAGGGCTGATTTCATATGCACACCAAAACGTTGATCTACGTCTGTAACTTCTCGCACAACGCTTTTACGTCTGTATGGCCCACCTTCGAGTGTACGCGTGGTTTTTGCGTTGGCAATATTCATAGCAGTGACATTTAACTGTGTCCTATCCGTTGAAAGTGCTGATGCACCTATATCAAGAGCGGTCATGAAGTCCATTATTTACTTCCCTCCATAATCATTGTTTTGATTCCTTCGAATGAAGATTTTGTGAGTTGTGCCATTGTTGTGTATTGTAGGTTGTTTTTATTGACTTTTACCATTTCTTTATCAAGGTTTACTCTATCTTCACCAGGCACAAAACGCGGTGTGAATTTTTTGTCAAATTGTGCACTAAAGGTATTTACATCAAAAGTGCTTGGAATATGTGCACTTTCAGTTCTTGTAACCATACCTTGCGCACCTAGATTTAACGCTTTTTGTAATTCTTCTTCAAAGAAGAGCTCACGCGGGCGATAATGCGGTGTATTTACGTTTGCAATATTTGACATCAAGACATTCTGTCTTTGTAATTGCATATCCATGACTTTACCAACTAGGGCAATATTCGGATCAAATAATGTTTTCATTCTTACCTCCGTAAAGCTAAGTGAAATTGTGTTTGTTTTTTCAATTCCATTCATGCAATAAGCTTGCCAACATATTTATCATGCTGATTTTATATGATTATTTTTTCAAATTATCTAAAACGTCAAAAAAACGTCAAAAAAAAGACTATAAAAATGTAGACAAAATAAATTCTGTAAATACAGTGACTTATATTTTGGCATATATATTGCTATACAAAAGCATAGATAAGATACTATAGACAATAAATTGGCAGGATAGAATTATGGAAAAGAAAACAACAAAATTTAGTATGCCCTCTTTCTCAGATAATGGCGATGTGATGTTAGGAGCTGGAGTTGTATTGATACTTCTCGTTATGCTTATTCCATTACCAACCTTTTTAATAGATATTATGCTTTCTTTTAGTATATCCTTGGCACTTTTGATTCTCATCACTTCGATGTTTATGACAAGTCCATTGGAATTTTCTATTTTCCCAAGTTTACTTCTTATCACAACCTTATTAAGATTAGCACTTAACGTTGCAACAACTCGTCTTATTCTGCTCAATGGTGAAAAAGGCCCTGATGCAGCTGGTGATGTTATTCAGTCTTTTGCTGAATTTGTTGTTGGTGGATCTTATGTTGTTGGTGCTGTTGTCTTTCTCATTCTTTTTATTCTTAATAAAGTAGTTATTACAGCTGGTACAACGCGTATTGCTGAAGTTGCTGCTCGTTTTACTTTGGATGCTATGCCTGGTAAGCAAATGGCTATTGAAGCAGATTTGAATGCTGGCCTTATTGACGAACCAGAAGCAACTTTACGTCGTGACAATCTACGTCGTGAAGCAGATTTTTACGGTGCTATGGACGGTGCTGGAAAATTCGTACAAGGTGACGTAACTGCTGGTTTAATCATTACTTTAATCAACTTAATAGGTGGTATTTTAATTGGTATTCTTCAAAAGGGAATGCCTTGGGGCGAAGCCTTGATGACTTTTTCCTTGCTCTCTATTGGTGATGGTTTGGTTTCTACTATTCCTTCTATCATCATTTCAGTTGCAGCTGGTTTGATTGTTTCTCGTGCTGCTTCTAAAGCGAAGATGGGCGAAGAATATCTCACACAATTATCCTATAATACTAAAGTATTGAAAGTTGTTTCAGGCGTATTATTCATCTTTGCCTTAGTTCCTGGTTTACCAACTGTTCCATTCTTAGTTTTTGCAGTCGGCCTTCTTTATGCAAGTCTCAAACTTGAGAAAAACCGTATTGCTGCACCAAAAGCGAAGAATGCAAAGGCTGAAGGCAAGGGCAAGGGACAAAACACTATGCAAAAACCACAATCACCTGAAGAAGTGCAAAACTTACTTCCACTTGATGTGCTTGAACTTGAAGTTGGCTATGGGCTTATTCCACTTGTCGACGAAAGTCAAAATGGTAATCTTCTTAGCCGCATACGTTCAATACGTCGTCAATTCGCACTTGACATGGGTGTTGTTATTCCATCCTTACACTTGAGAGACAATTTACAACTAAAACCAGGCCAATATTCCCTTCTTATTAAGGGCAACCAAGTAGCTTCCGCTGAAATCCTTATCGATCATTTCCTTGCAATGGATCCAGGCAATGCAACTGGCAAGGTTGAGGGCATTGAAACTCGTGAACCAGCTTTTGATCTTCCTGCTCTTTGGATACCAGAAAGTCAAAAAGAAGCGGCACTTATGGCTGGCTATACAGTTGTAGATCCTGCAACAGTTATTGCAACTCACCTCACAGAAGCTTTAAGAAAATACCTTCCAGAATTTCTTGGCAGACAAGAAGTGCAAGCTTTACTTGACACACTTGCAAAGCATTCTCCAAAAGTTCTTGAAGATCTTATTCCAAACACCTTATCACTTGGCGTGGTACAAAAAGTGCTTCAAAATCTTGTCAAAGAAAATGTTTCCATACGTGATATGCTTACAATAGTTGAAACATTAGCAGATCAAGGCCAAGCTGTGAAAGGGCCAGAATATTTGACAGAATTTGTTCGTGAAAGACTTTCTCGCTCTATAGTGAAGCAATATATGGATTCAAATAACACTCTGAATGTGTTCACCTTAGATCCACAAACAGATAGAATGGTTCAAGAATCTATAAGACAAACAGACAATGGTTCTTATTTGGCAATGAACCCTATTTCAGCACAGAAATTAGTGAATAATATCAATGAAAGTTTAGAAAAAAGCTATTTAGGCGATGGCCAACCAGTTTTACTTGTCACACCTGGTGTTCGCTCTCATTTAGCAAATCTTATCACAAGATTTATTCCAAACCTTGCAATTATTTCACAAGCTGAAATTCCACCAGACATTCGTTTACAAGCAGTAGGAAATATTGCAATAGGCGAATAAAAAGAAATAAATTAATAAATCAAGCCCAAAGCTATTGTTTTGGGCTTATTTTTATTAGATCATGCATTGAAAAATTAAGAAGTAAAGCTAAAAAAAATAATTTTAAATGCTCTATTTAAAACTTGCAAATTCTGAGAAAATACTATATAAATTTTCGGTTATGTATACACAGTGGTAGTGTATTTTTTTCTCTCTGTATGATTTTTGATTGCATACAGACAAACTATAAAACTTTACGGTGGGGTATTATGTTCTCCTTACTTGTGGTATTTGCATGTGCAGCTGTGGCTGTTTATTATGCTTTCACAGCTTCTAAAGTGGTATTTTCAAGCCATGCTGGAAATGAAGAAATGCAACGCATAGCTGGCGCGATTCAAGAAGGCGCTGATGCGTATCTCAAACGTCAGTACACAACAATTGCTATTGTTGGTGCTGGTATTACTGTACTTTTACTCTTTCTCTTAGGCTTCTTAGTTGCCTTTGGTTTTGTTATTGGTGCTGTTTTATCAGGTGTTGCCGGCTTTATTGGTATGAACGTTTCAGTTCGTGCTAACGTGCGTACAGCTGAAGCAGCAAGACATGGCATGGCTCAAGCTTTGGATATTGCATTCAAATCTGGTGCTATCACTGGCTTACTTGTTGTTGGTTTAGGCCTCTTTGGTGTTGCTGGTTATTATGCACTTTTATCTGGCTTTGCTGTTGAACAACAAATTTTAATCGAAGCTTTAGTTGCTCTTTCTTTTGGTGCTTCACTTATTTCTATCTTCGCTCGTTTAGGCGGCGGTATCTTCACAAAAGGTGCTGACGTTGGTGCTGACTTAGTTGGTAAAGTTGAAGCTGGTATTCCTGAAGATGATCCAAGAAACCCTGCTGTTATCGCTGATAACGTTGGTGATAACGTTGGTGACTGTGCAGGTATGGCAGCTGACTTATTTGAAACTTATGCAGTAACTATCGTTGCTACAATGCTTTTAGCAGCTATCTTCTTCACAGGCGAATTACAAGAAAGCATGATGATGTACCCACTTCTTATTTCTGGCGTATGTATCTTAGCTTCTGTTGCATCTATCCGCTTTGTAAAATTAGACTCTTCAATGAAAATCATGAGAGCTCTTTACAAAGGTTTAGTAGCTACTTCTGTTATTTCAGCTGTTTTAATCACTATCATTACAAATGTTATGTTTGGCGATTATGGCACAATGTATATTCAAGGCCAAAGCTTTACAGCTAATAGCCTCTTGATCTGTGTTTACACAGGCTTAATCATCACTGGCCTCTTAGTTTGGGCTACTGAATACTACACATCAACTGAATACCGTCCAGTAAAATCTATCGCTCGTTCTTCTGAAACAGGCCACGGAACTAACGTTATTCAAGGTTTAGCTGTTTCTATGGAAGCAACTGCTATTCCAGTAGTAATCATTTGTGCTGGTATTATCGTAACTTATATGTGTGCTGGCCTTTTTGGTATCGCAATTGCTGCTACAACAATGCTTGCTTTAGCAGGTATGGTTGTTGCTCTTGATGCTTATGGCCCAGTAACTGACAACGCAGGCGGTATTGCTGAAATGGCTGGCCTTCCTGAAGATGTTCGTACTGTAACTGACGCTCTTGACGCTGTTGGTAACACAACAAAAGCTGTAACAAAAGGTTATGCTATCGGTTCTGCTGGCTTAGCTGCTCTTGTTTTATTTGCTGCTTTCACAACTGACTTAAACCGCTTCTTCCCTGACTTAAACGTTGAATTTACTTTGAAAGATCCATTTGTATTGATTGGTCTTTTCATTGGTGGTCTTCTTCCTTACCTCTTTGGTGCTATGGGTATGATGGCTGTTGGACGTGCTGGTGGCGATGTTGTTGTTGAAGTTCGTCGTCAATTCAAAGAAATTCCAGGCATTATGGAAGGAACTGCAAAACCTGACTATTCAGCTGCTGTTGACATGCTCACAAAAGCTGCAATCAGAGAAATGCTCATCCCTTCACTTCTTCCTGTTTTAGCTCCAGTTGTTGTTTACTATGTAATCAATGCAATTGCTGGCCAAGAAGCTGCATTTGCTTGTATTGGTGCTATGCTCATGGGTACAATCGTAACTGGTATCTTCGTTGCTCTTTCAATGACTTCAGGCGGTGGTGCTTGGGATAATGCAAAGAAATACATCGAAGATGGTTACCATGGTGGTAAAGGTTCAGACGCTCACAAAGCAGCTGTAACAGGCGACACAGTTGGCGATCCTTATAAAGATACTGCTGGCCCTGCTATCAACCCAATGATCAAGATCATCAACATTGTTGCTATTATTCTTCTTTCTGTTTTAGCTCACTAGAATAATATACTTAGATAAAAATGAAAATAACCTTCGCTTGCGGAGGTTATTTTTTTTAACTTTGAAATGATAATTCTCAATTATCCATTTAATTTATGCCTTTAGTGATTAACGATTAAAGTCATTCTACATTGACAAATTCCTTATTTTTTGCTATATTTTAGTATGCATTTTTAGCCTTAGTATTAACTCTCATTGAAAATTCTCTTTTCTGCCTCCCTATTCTTTTTTGCTCACGGAGGTAATTGATCAAATGTTTTTTATTATTTGTTCTCTAGTTTTGGCCTTTCAATCAAGTTACAGGAGTTTTTATGTCTGCTTTATGTTTATCTATACCTTTGCATGGTGAACGTGTTCCTGTTAGTTTAACTTCTTCAACCACAGAAATCATTTTTTTATTTAATTTAGATGAAGCATTATTCGAAAAAATTGAAGATACTTTACAAGTTTATTTCGCACATAATGCCTCTACTCTTGTGCTAGAAAATTTTTATAAAATATTTGATAGCAATTCTTATCCTACTTTTATACTTGACAATATTCAAGTAAAGGCAAATGATATTTTAGACAGAAAAATAGGTACCTATATCGAATATGGTAAATCATATTTTGAAGTTGACGAATTGCCTGCACCAGATGAAATGCTTATCTCACAAATCGATTATACGCATATTATCAACAAACACGAATTAGATCTTTCTGCTTTTTCAGATACTTGCTACTTCAAAACTTCACGAGCAGGAAATGATGCAATTATTAAAGTTTGCGAAAATGAAAATGCTTGCCACGAAATAACCTTGAAAAATCTTGGCGAATTTGCCAGCTCTATCGAAAAAGAATTGCAAAATCAATATTTTAAAGGTATTTTACGCATATAAAATATAAAAAAGGAATATATATGTTTGAAACAATGCGATTAGGACAAAAATACTCTTCTAAAGAATACAAAGAATTTGAAAATGATTTAAGAATAAAGTTGTTTAGACTACAAGAAGAATGTAGAGAGCATGGCCTTGCTGTATTGATTAATATTGCAGGTGTGACAGGTTCGGGCAGAGGCGAGATAGTTAATATGCTCACTTCATGGCTTGATCCTAAAAAAATACAAACACATACTTTCTGGCATGCAAGCGAAGATGAAAGATTGCGTCCTCTTTCGTGGCGATATTGGCAAAAAATTCCAGCTAAAGGCGAATTTGGCGTCTTTGTAGGCGGTTGGTACGCTCCTATGATGAATAGAACCATAAGTGATGTTATCAGCCTTGATAAATTATATCTTATTATGAATAAGAATATAGAAAGAGAACAAAATCTTGCAGACAATGGCTATATTATTGCAAAATTTTGGTTACATCTTGACAAAGAAGAGCATGAAAAAAGATTAGAAAAAAGAATTAAAGAAAAAACTAATATACATTTCACGCCTTTTGAAAAAGAACGTGATCATCAATACGATAAATTAGTAGATCTTGTTTCTAAAATTGTTCCTCGCACAGATAGAGATTTTGCTC
This sequence comes from uncultured Desulfovibrionaceae bacterium, assembly GCA_964368455.1. Classification (GTDB taxonomy): domain Bacteria; phylum Desulfobacterota; class Desulfovibrionia; order Desulfovibrionales; family Desulfovibrionaceae; genus CAYJAZ01. The sequence continues at coordinate 42,959 of CAYJAZ010000020.1, read as the reverse complement.
CTTGGTTTATTATTGATGCTTGCGATGATGAATTTAGAAATGTTTCTGTAGCCAATGCTCTTATTCAAACTATTGAAAATGCACTAGCAAAGAAAAAAGCTGAAAAAACAAATAAAAAAGCCGAGATGCAAGCAATTCATCAAGGTTCGATTCCGATTTTATCCACAGTCGATCTCTCTCTCTCATTAGAAAAAGATGTGTATAAAGAAAAGTTTTCTCAACTCAAAACAGATCTCTATCAACTCACTTATAAAGCCTATACCTTAGGTATTTCATCAACTCTAGTCTTTGAAGGCATGGATGCCGCAGGAAAAGGCGGAAGCATCCGCAGATTACTCTCTTCTGTTGACGCACGTATTGCACGTGTCATACCTATTTCTTCTCCTACTGATGAAGAATTAGCACATCACTATCTATGGCGTTTTTGGAGGCATGTGCCTTTAGCTGGCAGAGTGACTGTTTATGATAGATCTTGGTATGGCAGAGTTTTAGTTGAAAGAGTTGAAGGTTTTGCAAAAAAAGACGAATGGCGTAGAGCCTATTCTGAAATAAATTCCTTTGAAGAAGAATTAGTAGATGAAAAAAATATATTACTCAAATTCTGGCTACATATTTCTTCAGAAGAACAATTAAGAAGATTCAAAGAAAGAGAAAATACAGAATGGAAAAAATATAAAATTACTCCAGATGATTGGAGAAATCGTGAAAAAACAGATCTTTATAAATTAGCTGCAAATGAAATGTTTATGCGTACTAATACAAATTATGCTGCATGGCATATTATTCCTTCTGAATCAAAATACTATGCAAGAATACAAGTTCTTGAAATTTATAAAAAAGCACTTGAAGACAAGATAGCTGAAATTGAAAAAAATATTAAAAAAAATAATGATGAAACGAAGCTTGATAATACTGTAATAATTGAAGATGTAATTGACCTGAAAAATAAAAAAAGTCAAAAAAACAAGAAAGACAAGAAAAAATAAGAAGTAAATCAAAAGGCCCTTTATTTTATAAAGGGCCTTTTACATACAAAAAAAGCCAGTCAGAAACTGGCTTTATACTCATTTATAAATAAAATTAAACTTCAATTCCAACAGATTGTAGAGCTTTTTTAAGTGCAGGAATTTGTTCTTCTTTCATATTGCATAATGGCAATCTAAATTCAGCTTCCATCATAGCCATAAGATGAAGAGAAGTTTTCGCAGGCACAGGATTTACATCCATAAACATTGCTCTATTTAAAGCTTGTAATTTGAAATGTATTTCTTGTGCTTTTGCTAAATCTAGTTTTTGGTAGGCTTCGTATAAATCTACCATAGCTCTAGGTGCAACATTCGACGCAACTGAAATAACACCAGAAGCTCCTAACGCAAGAGCTGGCAAGAAATTAAAGTCATCGCCAGTTAAAAGACAGATCTTTCTATCGCAATATTCAAGCATATCAGATATTTGTACTATATCTCCAGCAGCTTCTTTAATACCAACAACATTTGGAAGCTCTTTAAAAATGCGTGCTAAGGTTTCTGCCTTCATATTTACGCCTGTTCTTGACGGAACATTATAAGCAAATAATGGAAGATCGACAGCTTTTGTGATTGCTTCAAAATGACGGAATAGTCCTTCTTGCGAAGGTTTGTTATAATATGGGCTTATGTGTAATGCCGCTACAGCACCAATTTCTTTAGCAAATTTTGTAAGATTGATTGCTTCAAGTGTGTTGTTTGAACCAGCACCAGCAATAACAGGAATTCTATTATTTACTTGCTCAATACAAATACGTACAACATCTTCGTGCTCTTTATGAGACAATGTTGCAGATTCGCCAGTTGTTCCACAAGGAAGCAAGGCGTGTATGCCTTGGCTTATTTGCCATTCAATATGATTTCTGTAGGCTTCTTCGTCTACTTTTCCATTTTTAAATGGAGTGACAAGAGCAGTGATAATTCCTTTGAGCATATAAAACCCATACGCCTTAAATAATTGTTTTTCTTACATCTTTTCTTTTAAAAAGAAAAGCACACATAAAGACAAGACATCTATACTGTCTTCCCTAAATGTAGACTATAAATATAAAAAAGACAAGCAAAAAAGGAAGTTAAAATGTTTTATCTTCAAATAAAACTTTATCAACTAGCTAATGCTTGCACTTTATTACAACTAAAACTTAAGCAAAAAAGGCAAGCAAAGCTAGATATATACATTAATAAAAACTAAAAAACAGTTTATAAAACAAGAAGGTAAAGAGAAACACAAAAGCAAAAAGGCATAAGAGGCATGTATAATATCTAGCTCTACTCAATCATTTATCCAGATTCATTTTGTATAAACATTGAATAAATGAAATACCATCCTAAATATAATTTAGGAAAATTGCTTCTAAGCGGTTAAACAGTTTTAGTCGTTGAGATAGTCTTTAAGTTCTTTACCTGGACGGAAGAAAGGAAGTCTTTTTGATTCAACTTTCACTTGTTCGCCAGTACGAGGGTTTCTACCTGAATAGCCTTCGTATTCTTTTACTTTAAAAGAACCAAAACCACGAATTTCCACTCTGTCGCCGTCTAACATCGAATCTTTCATTGTGTCAACGAAAGTATTTACAACTGTAGTAGCTTCATCAGTTGAGATATTAGATTGTTCCGCTAGTGCTTTAATAAGTTCACTTTTGTTCATAATATACTCCAATATCGTTTTTTATTGTTAAAGATACAATATCAAAAATTTCTAAGTATTGCAAGTGTTTTAATAAAGTCTTTTTTAAAAAAGTCAAAGAATCTACATATGTCTGAATTGTGTTCTTACAAGCTACTTTTAGGAATGAATATCAATTTGACGAAGTGTCTTTTAAAACATTTTCAGCTATATCTTGTGCTAATTGTTTTATTAATTGTTCATTTTCACCTTCAAGCATAACTCTTGCGAGACTTTCTGTGCCTGAATAACGAAGCAAGACTCTTCCCTTGCCTTTAAGTTTTTGTTCAGCTGCTTTGAGCGATTTTTGCACATTCGGACATTTTTCAAATGCAATCTTCTCTTTTACATGCACATTCACTAATTCTTGTGGATAAAGACTGAGTAAATTTGCTAATTCTGAAAGAGGTTTTTGCTGTTCTTGCATAATTTTTAATGTTTGTAAGGCTGCAAGAAGTCCATCGCCAGAAGTAGAATAATTATGGAAAATAAGATGTCCAGATTGCTCGCCACCAAATGAAGCCTTGTGCGCACGCATAGCTTCAACAACATAGCGATCGCCAACATTTGTACGGATAAGCTTACCCTTTCTTTCATTCATAAACACTTCTAAAGCCATGTTAGACATAACTGTAGAAACAAGAATTTTCTTATTTAATTCATTTTTTTGTAGCATATCATGGGCACATAAAGCCATGATTTGATCGCCATCAAGAATATTACCCTTTTCGTCAACCAAGACAAGTCTGTCTGCATCACCGTCGAGTGCAATACCTATATCTGCACGTAATTCAAGAACTTTTTCTTGAATATTTGATGGATGAAGCGAGCCACAATTGAGATTGATATTTGTGCCATTTGGTTCAGTTGAAAATTTGAAAACTTCAGCGCCAAGCTCTTCAAGAGCTAATGGAGCGACTTTATAGTTTGCACCATTTGCACAGTCGATAACAATTCTTAAGCCAACCAAAGAAAGATGTTGAGGAAAAGAATTTTTCAAATAAACAATATATCTACCCGGAGCATCAACAATTTTATAGGCTCTGCCTAGATTATGTGCTTCAGGATAATGCCATAGAGCGTCATTTTTAAGAACTAATTCAGATATACTGTCTTCAATAGCATCAGAAAGTTTATAGCCTTCGCTATCGAAAAACTTAATGCCATTGTCGTGAAATTGGTTGTGTGAAGCGGAAATAACAATACCAAAATCAGCACGCATATTTCTTGTTAAAAAGGCAAGAGCTGGTGTTGGAAGAGGGCCAACTTGATACACATGCATACCAGCCGCACAAAGGCCTGCTGTGAGGGCAGATTCAAACATATAGCCTGAAAGCCTTGTGTCCTTTCCTATGATAACCTTATGTCTACTTTGACTATTTCTAAATAAAGTACCTGCGGCAAGGCCTAATTTTAAAGCCATGTCTACAGTCATTGGATAGGTGTTGACTTCGCCTCGCATTCCGTCAGTTCCAAAAAGTCTCATAATAACCTTCTCTATTAATATAAGATTGCAAAATCTTGTTTATGTATAATTTTCGCAATTCTACTCAATTTAACAAAGAAATGCAAATAAAACTATCTCAGTTCTTTTTGGCCAGTTGCTTGCATAACATTCTGCCAATATTGAGATTTTGTATTCAAGGTTCTTCTTTTCTTTGTAACAATATCAAAAGGAATATGCACAAAATTATCCATAACCTTTGCAACAACCATATTTGTTTTACCTGCCATTGCCGCATCTACGGCAAATCTGCCAAGTAATCCACAATACACTCTATCGTCAGAATTTGCTGGAACAGAACGTACTATATAGCTAGGATCTATAAGTTTTAATGTATAGGAAAAGTCTTTTTCCTTAAAATATTTTTTGATTTCACTAGACAAGAATTGAGCTATGTCCACAAGTACAGGATTTCCAGAAGCATCAACTTGCCCAGTTCCTTCAAGTAAATGCTGCCCTGCTCCTTCTGCCACAACAATAACAGCATGCTTTCTATTTTCTAGTCTTCTTTCTAATTCTGCTAAAAAGCCATTTTCTCCATGCAAGGAAAATTCATGCTCAGGCACAAGAACAAAATTCACAACACTGTAAGAAAGCGTTGCTTGTGCTGCAATAAAGCCAGATTCCCTACCCATAAGCTTTACTAATCCTATGCCGTGATGTGCTCCAGAAGCTTCAACATGTGCTGCTTCTAATGCCATTGTCGCCGCCTCAACAGCAGTTGCAAAACCAAAGGATTTTGGAACAAAATGTATATCATTATCAATAGTTTTTGGTATGCCAATAATAGAAATTTTTAAATTTCTTTTGTTCACTTCTTGATAAATGCTTTTAGCCGCCTTCATAGAACCATCGCCGCCAATAACAAAGAGAACATTGACATTCATTCTTTCAAGACTATCTACAATTTCTTCAGGATCTTGTGGTCCACGCGAAGTTCCAAGAATAGTGCCGCCAAAATTATGTATTTCAGAAACTTTTTCTGGTGTGAGTTCAAGTATTTTGTGATGATATTTTGAAATAAAACCTTCTAAACCATATTGAATACCAATCACAGAAGCCGTGCCATAAATATGATGACAAGACATCACAATTGCACGTATCACATTATTTAAGCCTGGACATAAACCGCCGCAAGTAACTATAGCACACTTTGTCTGATTAGGATCAAAATATATTTTCTCTCTTGGGCCTGCAAGTTCAAAATTCAGCTCATAGCAAGTGTCTGTGTTTTGATCAAGCATATCCCCATTCAAAGGAAGTTTAATTGTTTCATCACTCGTATAAGGAGCATTCACAGAATTTTCTAACTTTGCAATACCAAGTGTGTCAATAGTTGTATCATATAAGTCCAAGATATTCATAGTTTTTTCCTTTATAATAAGACTGATTATTCATAATGATAAGCAATAAAGATAAGGCTGTCAATTTTTTACTTAAATCTTAGTGAAGAATAATTATTTCTATCTTAAATATTTTTATTCCTACACAGAAAAAACTTGCAAAGAAAAGCTATTCTGCGTATGTATGAAAAAACAACTCTATCACGAAAAGCAAACCATGGACAAAGATTTAATAAAAACAATACAAGATTTCAGCGTTTTTTCTTCTTTTTCTTCTGAAAAAATTGAAGAAATCTTAACTTTTGCAAAAATCATACATTCTTCAAAAAACAATTTTATTTTTCGTGAAGAAGAAGAAGCAAAAGGAATGTACATTCTTATCAAAGGTTTAGTGAAAATTTGCCACGAAAGTTACGATGGAAAAGAAGTTGTTTTACATGTGGTAAGAAATGGCGGAATTTTTGGAGAATCTTCTTTTTGGCCATCTTCACCAAATCCAGCTTCAGCCTTTGCCTTAGAAGAAAGCAAGATTCTATTTTTCCCTCAAAAACAATTAGAAGAAAGCGTTCTTAAACATTCAGATTGGGCTTTAGCCCTTTTATTACAAACTACCCTTAGATTACGCATGTTTACAAGAAAACTTGAAGCAAGAGGAAGAAAGGATATAGCACAAAGACTTGCCGCCTACATCCTTCATCGATCACGTTTAGAAAATGATAAACTTGTAATAAAGCTCACTATTTCACGTGAAGTCTTAGGTGGCATTCTTGGAACAAGCAGAGAAAGTGTTTCAAGAGCATTAACACGCCTTGTAGACAGCGGCTGTTTAAAAGTTAAAGGTAAAGAAATTCATATATTAGATGTTGAAGCTTTATCGCAAATGACAAAATAAATACGAATTTTTAATTTTTGAATCTATAACCAATACCACGAACTGTGTCTATAAGTTCAGCCTGATCTTTGAGCTTTGCTCTCAATCTACGTATATGCGTGTCTACAGTTCTGCCATAACCTTCAAATTCATAACCCCACACACTATTCAGCAATTGCTCACGCGTGCGAACATGGCCAGCGTGTCGCATAAGATCTTCTAGTAGGCGAAATTCTGTGGCTGTAGCTTCAATATCATTGCCCTCAAGCGTGATTTTATAGGCATCTATATCAAGTTCAATCGAACCTTTTTTCATTTTTTGATGCGTATCATCCGCTTGATTTCTACGTAGTATTGCCTTAATTCTAAGCAATAATTCTCTGATATTAAAAGGCTTTACAACATAATCATCAGCCCCTAACTCAAGACCAAGAATTTTATCAATATCTTCGCCCTTAGCTGTAAGCATGATGATTGGAATTTTAATTTCTTCTTTTGCAAGATTTTTTGAAAAGCTAAGGCCATCCATAACAGGCATCATAAGATCTAACAATATGAGGTGCACTTTTTTTTGTTTTATTATTTCAAGAGCTTTCAATCCGTTTTCTGCTTCAAAAACAGTATAGCCCTCTCTTTGTAAATTAAAAACAAGCAAGCTTCTGATATCTTCCTCATCTTCAACCACTAAGATTGTTTCATTTTTATTCATAAACTCACCTATTTAATTGCAAGTATTAATTGTATAGTATTCTATTTTCTTTACTTTTTGCAAGTCTTTAAAGACAGTTATTTTTTACACTATAAATGTTACAATAAAGTGACAAAGAAATGAGGATATGTTTCTAAATTCTAAGCAAGCAAATTAATAAGGCTTTTTTTACACTTTCTTTTTTTTTCATTTTTTTATATAGTCAACAAAAAGGAGCAAAATATGCAAACAATTCTTATCACGGGCGTAACTTCGGGTTTTGGCCTTGAAACTGCTAAAGTTTTTAGTGAGTTAGGTTATAAAGTTTACGGTACAGGCAGAAGAAAAGAAAGATTAGAGCAATTAGAAAAAGAAATCAAAAACTTTATCCCTTTGCATTTTGACGTAAGAAACAATGATGAAGTTGTTGCAAATTTAGCTCATTTAGATATCGACATACTTGTAAATAATGCTGGCCTTGCACTTGGCTTAGAACCAGCTCATAAAGTGAATTTAGAAGATTGGGATGTTATGATTGACACAAATACTAAAGGTTTAACCTATGTCACTCGTGCCATCTTGCCAAATATGGTGAATAAAAGAAAGGGACACATTATAAATCTTGGCTCTATTGCAGGTTCTTACCCTTATCCTGGAGGCAATGTTTACGGGGCAACAAAGGCCTTTGTGAAACAATTTTCACTCAATTTAAGAGCAGATCTTTTAGGCACTAAAGTTCGTGTGACTTGCATAGAACCTGGAATTGCTGAAACTGAATTTTCTTTAGTTCGCTTCAAAGGTGACAATGCTAAATCTGACGAAGTGTATGAAAACAAAAAACCTTTAACTGCAATTGATATTGCTGAATGTATTCGATGGGTTGCAACATTACCTGCACATGTAAATATCAATAGAGTTGAAGTTATGCCAGTAGATCAAGCTCCTGCACGACTCAGCGTTTGCGATTGCGATTAATTCCCTTAATTTATTTGGATAAAAAATGAAAGAAAAATCACTACAGCATATTGAAGAACTATACATACGTCATCCACTTTTAAAATCTTTAGAAAAAGAATTATTACAAGCTATTGAATTATTGATAGAATGTATCAAGAACAATGGAAGAATCTTTGTTTGTGGAAATGGTGGTTCTGCTGCTGATGCTGAACATATTGTTGGCGAATTAGTAAAATCTTTTATGAAGAAAAGGCCTATTAAAGAAGAATTTCAAAAGAAATTACAAGAAAAGTTTCCGCATAAAGCTGAATATTTTCTTTCAAGTTTGGAAGAAGGAATTTGTGCTCATTCTTTAGTTTCAGGTGTTGCCTTGCCAACGGCCTTTGCTAATGATGTTGCGGCAGATATGGTTTTTGCTCAACAATTCTATGCTCTTGCAAAGAAAGAAGATATACTTTGGGCTCTTTCAACCTCTGGCAATTCTACAAATGTAAACAATGCCCTTGCGATTGCAAAGACAATGGATTGCAAAACTCTTGCTTTTTCAGGCAAGAGTGGCGGTGAAATGGCTTCTTATTTAGATGTTGAATTAAGAATTCCATCTGACAGCACACCTGTCATTCAAGAATACCATTTACCCCTTTATCACACAATTTGCTGTGTTTTAGAAGAAGAATTATTCTAATTTTAAAACTTAGTTTTTAAAATAGACTTTTCTTATTTGACTTCTTGCCCTTAGTCCATTAAGCTCTACAAGCTTTTCACATCATCTATAAATAAACTATAAAATAAAAGACACATCAAAATATGCTTGACTGGAACTTTATCACTGAAACAGTTATTCCAAGCCTCAATCAAGGCCTTTGGGTGACTGCCACACTTATCCTCCCCTCTGCTATAATAGGAGGCATACTAGGCTTTATACTTGGAATTCTTAGAGTTTTTGCCTCTAAACCAATACAAAGATTATGCGACTATTTTAGTATATTAGTGCGTGGAGTTCCGTTAACAGTGCAATTGATGATACTTTATTTTGGTTTGCCAAATCTAGGTATATATTTTGATCCATATCCAGCTGCAGTTATTGGATTTATTATCTGTACTTCAGCCTATCAATCAGAATATGTGCGTGGTGCTTTGCTTTCTATCAAGCAAGGACAACTCAAAGCCGCCTATGCCTTAGGTATGACAAAGTTTCAAACTATAATTTCAGTTATTCTTCCCCAAGCGGCTAAAAGAGCTTTACCCGGTTGCGGTAATGAAGTGATATATTTGATTAAATACTCTTCTCTTGCCTATATCATCACTTGTATTGAATTGACAGGGCAAGCAAAAATCCTTGTTTCAAGAACCTTTATGCCAACAGAAGTTTATTTTATTACAGCTCTTTATTATCTAGCTCTTGTCACTCTTGCTAGTTATATTTTGAAGAAAGCCGAAGAAAAGTTGACTATTCCACAACATTAAGATAATTCCTTTACACATTAAACACGCTCAAATCTAGATGAGAATATTATGACAGATCCAAAAAAAATAAGAAATTTTTCTATTATTGCCCATATTGATCACGGCAAATCCACTCTTGCAGACAGGATTTTAGAATTTACAAAGGTTATTTCCGACAGAGAGAAAAAAGATCAATATCTCGACAAAATGGATTTAGAACGTGAACGCGGCATCACGATTAAGGCTCAAACCGTTCGTATTCCATACATTCACAGTGATGGCAATGAATATGTACTCAACCTTATCGACACTCCAGGCCACGTTGACTTTGGTTATGAAGTTTCTCGTTCTCTTGCTGCTTGTGATGGTGCGCTCTTAGTGGTTGACGCTTCACAAGGTGTGGAAGCCCAGACACTTGCAAACGTTTATCTCGCTCTAGATCACGATCATGAAATCATTCCTGTGCTCAATAAAATTGATTTACCTTCTGCTGATCCAGACAGAGTGAAGAATGATATAGAAGAAACTATTGGCCTTGATTGTACTGATGCTGTTGCTGTTTCAGCAAAAAGTGGCCTCAATATAGATCAAGTGCTTGAAGCTATTGTTGAAAGATTGCCTCATCCAGAGGGCGATGCAAATGCACCATTAAAAGCATTGATTTTTGACTCTTGGTACGACAGTTATCAAGGCGTTGTCATTGTTTTCCGTGTGATGCAAGGTTCGCTCAAAAAAGGCAATACCATTCTTTGTATGGCAACACAAAAGAAATACGAAGTTGTTCGCATAGGTGTTTTCTCGCCTGAACCGCGTGATATCGACGTGTTAAGCGTTGGCGAAGTTGGCTTTTTGTGTGCAAATATTAAGGAATTAGGCGATGCAAAGGTTGGCGATACTATAACTTTAGTTGATAATCCAGCTGAAGAGCCAATTCCTGGCTTTAAAGAAGTTAAACCAATGGTTTTCTGCGGCCTCTATCCATCAGATGCTTCTGATTACGAAAACCTCAAAGCTTCGCTTGAAAAATTACAACTCAACGATGCAGCTTTTTCCTTTGAAGCTGAAACCTCACAAGCCCTTGGATTTGGCTTTAGATGCGGTTTTCTTGGCTTACTTCATATGGAAATCATTCAAGAAAGACTTGAGCGTGAATTTAATATAGATCTTATAGCAACCTCGCCTTCTGTTATCTACAAAATAGAAACGGTAGATGGAAAAGTCGACATGATAGACAATCCAGCGAAAATGCCTGATCCAACAAAGATTTCTGCACTTTACGAACCATTTGTAAAAATCGATATACACGTGCCAAACGAATATGTAGGCAATGTTATGAAACTTTGCGAAGAAAAACGTGGTATCCAAAAAAATATCGGCTATATTACGCAAAATCGTGTAGTTATCACTTATGAAATTCCATTTGCTGAAATAGTCTATGATTTCTTTGATAAGCTAAAATCTGGCACACGTGGCTATGCGAGCATGGATTATGAGCCAATTGACTACAGAAATTCAGATTTAGTAAAGCTTGATATCCTTCTCAATGGGGATCCTGTTGACGCTCTTTCTGTTATTGTGCACAGAATAAAGGCCGCTCACTACGGCAGAGGTTTAGCTACAAAATTGAAGAAAACTATTCCACGTCAGATGTTCCAAGTTGCTATTCAAGCAGCTATAGGACAGAAAATTATAGCACGTGAAACAATTTCTGCCTTTAGAAAAGACGTAACTGCAAAATGTTATGGTGGCGATATCACACGTAAACGTAAATTGCTTGAAAAACAAAAAGAAGGTAAGAAGAGAATGAAGATGATGGGTAATGTTGAATTACCACAAGAAGCCTTCTTAGCAGCTTTAAGAGTTGAAGATGATTAGAATTTTTGCCTAATCGCAAATAGATTTCACCTTAATTAATAAAAAAAACTTACCTCAGAGGTAAGTTTTTTTATTTAATATCTAATTCTACTAGGGTGTTTTTCTAAAAGAAAAGATTATTTTGAATTATCTTTCAACATCACACGCATTGCATTTGCTATAGCTATAAGAGCTACGCCCACATCAGCAAAAATAGCAAACCATATTGACGTGATACCATATAAAGCTAGAATCATAACAACAGCTTTCACGCCAAGAGCGAAAATAATATTTTGTATAACAACTTGTCTTGTTTTTCTTGCAATATTTAAACTTATTGCAACTTTTGATAATTCATCATTCATAAGCACAACATCAGCAGCCTCAATAGCAGCGTCAGAACCTATTCCGCCCATTGCAATACCAATATCGGCACGTGATAAAACTGGGGCGTCATTGATGCCATCGCCTACAAAGGCTGTTTTTGCTTTGCTTTGTCCTTTTTCTTGCATGATTTTTTCAAGTTCATACACTTTTTCATGCGGTAATAAATCAGCTTTAACTTCATCAATACCAAGATCTTTAGCTAATGCTTGAGCTATATTTTTATTATCGCCTGTGAGCATAACAATTTTTTTAATGCCATTTTTCCTTGCTTCAATTAAAGATTCTTTGACATTTTCTTTGACTTCATCTGCAATTAATATATACCCCAGATAGATATTATTTTTTGCTATATAAACAGCTGTTTGCGTAAAGCTTTCTAAATTTTCTATGCCAATTTCAGCAAGAAAATGCTTATTACCTATGCGTATTTCATCTGATTTTTCTTCTTCGCCAATTTGTGCAATAATGCCTTTTCCAGCAATTTCAGTCACTGAAAGACATTCTTTGACTGGCTTTTTATTTGCTGCCAAGATTGATTTTGCAATTGGATGTGTAGAATGGGCTTCGGCAGAAGCTGCAAGTTGAAGTAAATCTTCGTCAGAAATACCGATTCCATGAACTTTTTGCACATGGAAAACACCCTTTGTAAGCGTGCCCGTTTTATCAACAACTAAGGTATCTATATCATTTAATGTTTCTAAATAGTTGCCACCCTTTACTAAAATACCTGCTCTTGCACTTGCCCCTATGCCTCCAAAAAAGGCAATAGGAATAGATAAAACCAAAGCACAAGGACATGAAATAATAAGAAAAGTTAAAGCTCTATACAACCAATTTTCAAATGGCACCTCAAAAAAGAAAGGCGGAACAAAGGCCACTAAGACAGCAAGCATAACAACTAAGGGAGTGTAGTATTTTGCAAATTTTGTAATAAATTTTTCACTTCTTGCTTTTTTTGCAGCAGCATGCTGAACTAAATCAAGTATTTTCGCAACTGTAGAATTATTAAATGTTTTTTGAACTTTAACTTCAATAAGCGAATTCATATTAATTGAACCAGACAAAACCTCAGAACCCTCTGCTATACGCATTGGAACAGATTCGCCAGTTAAAGCCATAGTATCAGCAAAAGATTCACCTTTAATAACTTCGCCATCTAGAGGAATTTTTTCTCCAGGCCTTACAATCAAAATATCGCCTACTGCAACACTTTCAGGTGCTACATCTTTAATACCATCCAATGTTTTTAAATGTGCTATATCAGGACAAATATCCATCAATTCTTCTATATTTCTTCTTGAACGAGCAACGGCAAGACTTTGTAAATATTCACCAATTCCATAGAAAATCATAACACCTAATGCTTCATTCCACTCGCCTATATAAAAAGCACCAAGCGAAGCTATGGACATAAGAAAGTTTTCATCAAAAAACTTCCCTTTTAAAACATTTTTAAGAGCATGGTAATTGACTTCAAAACCTGCTAAAACATAAGCAAAAATATAGAGAGCTAAAATTGTATTTTCTTTTGTATTTTCATTAGTTATCTCAAAAATATTTGTCAATATCTGCTCAAAAAAGCTAGAAAACATCAATAAAAGCATAAGCACAAGAGAAAATAAAAGCCTAAATAAATATATTTTTAAAGAAAGTCCTGTAAATTCATGCCCTTCTTCATTACTAGCATCTTGCTTCTTAACTTTCTCTTGATTTGAATTACTTACTTGATTTATTTGTGCTCTACAAGCATCGCAACATGCTTCAACTTCCGGTAAAGTAAAAGTTTTTTTACTGTTTATTTTATTTATATCATTGGATATATTAGACATTACAATGCACTCCTTTCACGTGCTCTATTCCTGTTGTTAAAATATGCAATATATGATGATCGGCTAAAGAATAAATAACATTCTTCCCTTCTTTTCTTGATTTTATCACTCTAGATTTTTTTAAATCTTTGAGTTGATGACTTGCCGCAGATTGAGTTAACTGTGCAAATTCAGCAAGTTCACTTGCATTATATTCTCCACTTGATAATTTCACTAATATTTTAAGTCTGGCATTACAAGCAAACAATTTATAAATTTCTTGCAATTTTTCAAATTCGCTTTCTTCAACGTCTTCTGGCTTAAACATTGCACCCCCTTCTCTATTTATAGTATTAAAAGAAAATTTGCCCATATGAACATTTTAGCAAATGCTAAAATATATACTTTTATTATTTTTTGCAAGTCTTTTAATCATATTATTTTAATTTTTAATATTTACTTTAAAATCAATATATTAGAACATATTTTCTTTATTATTTTTGAATTTATTGACAAGCATAGAGCTTTCTATACAATAGAATTAACTTTGTAAGGCAAGTATATTAATGAAATTAAAAGAAAAAATACAAAACATTCTGTATAAGAGTGAAGAAAAAGAATATCTTCTCTTAGACTTTATTAGAAATAATTACCAAAACAAATTCTTGGATTTATTTTTTTCTGCTCTTTCTCAATTGACAGCCGCTGGCTTTATTTGGTTTGTTTTATCTTTTTATCTTTTGTTTAGCTTAGAAAAAAACAATATATTTTTAGCTTTATCAATCTTAATAGCTCTTTTTCTTCACATTATTCTTTCGCATTATTTATTAAAAAATTATATTGCAAGACAAAGGCCAAATAAAAAAAGAAAGGAACAAGATTTTCTTTGTGAAATACATACAAAAAAAACATCTTATTCCTTTCCCTCTGGGCATGTTTGTTCAAGTTTTGCAGCAATCTTCTTGCTTTATTTTTACCAAGATCCTTTATTTATTTATGCTTTAATCTTTGCTGTGCTTGTTGCTTTTTCAAGAATATATCTCTATAAACATTTTCCAACAGATGTGTTAATGGGCATAATACTTGGATTTTTCTTTGCGTGCATAGCTTATTTTATCGTGCAAGATTTTGGAATATTAGTATTTTCTTCTTTTTTTGATAAATCGTGAAGCATAAACTGCTGGCGTATCGCATAAAGCTGTAAAAACATAGATGAGATAGGATGAAATCACTATGCTTATCAAAACGTCCATTTCGTATTCGCCATAAAAAGCTGCAAAGGTGAAAAGTACGGTATTAAACATTTGCGAAATAATTGTTGAAAGATTATTTCTCAACCATAAAGCTTTATAACTATTGCCAAAAATCTTTATGCTTTTTTCCCAGATAGCATGGTAAAGGCGAACGTCAAGCCATTGAGATAAAGCATAAACTAAAAGGCCAGCAAGCATTACACGCGGTGTGTTTGAAAAAATTTGTGTTATTGGTTCTCGTGCCCAATCGTTTTCGCTTACATTATATAATAGCCAGAATTGTGAAAGTAGGATAAAGGAAATATTAGACAAAACACCTATTTTCACAGCCTTAGTTGCCGCTACCTTACCTTCATTTTCAGACAAAATATCTGAAACCAAGAAAGAAGAAGCAAAAAGCACATTGCCTAAAGTCTGTTCAATACCAAAAGCTTTAATCAATAAAAGCACTTCAATATTCGCAGCTATAGTGACAATAGCTGTCCAAGCGTAAAGCCCTGATTTTCCAAAAAAAGTGTAAAAAAGTAAAGTGAGTCCATAGATAAGTACAAGAGAAAAAATCAATAAAAGTTCGTTTGACATTGTTGACATAGTTGAGCCTTATTCTTTTAAAGTTAATAAAATTTTTATTATTCATGGTTTGATATTTCGCTTTACATGCTTATTTCTAATAATTTTGGCACAACGAAAGTCTTCTCCTAAATAATAAGAGAAAGCACAAAGGCTCCCTAGTTTTGTTTATAGACAGGATGGTTTCGAACTGTCTTAACTTCCTTGCAATGATTTTAAAAAATCCTGCAAAGAACTTGCACAGTAAAATATATTTTCTTTCTTTTGGCAAGATTTTTCTTTTACAAAAAATACTCAATGTTTTCAAACGTATAAAACACTTTTTCTTTCTTTCTTTTTTCATAAAGATGTTTTCTTGACTGTTTGAATCATTTTGCATAGAATCTTTAACATCAAATCACTCATACAATCTTTGTAACTTTCTAACAAAGAATTTTGCATATACTCTAAGGAATTCACATGGACGACAAAATAGAATACCGCTCATTTATTGCCCTACTTTTACTTGTAAGCATTGTTTTTATTATGTTAATGCTTCCATTCTTCACTGCAATTTTTTGGGCAATTGCTCTGTCAATTGTTTTTATGCCCCTGCATCAAAAAATATTAAAAAAAGTGCATAATAAGAATGCTGCTGCCTTATTAACTATATTAATTGCTTCTGTTATGGTTGTTTTTCCCTTAGTTTGGGTTTTACAATTAATACTTCAAGAAGGCTTAACTTTTTATAATTATTTGCAATCAGGCGAAATAAATTTTGCTGAACAATTTGACAACATACGATTAGCCTTTCCTTATTTATCTGAAATAATAGAAAAAATCGGCGTTGATCCAACTGAATTGCGCGAACAAATAAAATCTTTTGTCATAAAAACAAGTACTTTATTTGCTCAATATTCTGCCCAAATAGGACAAAATCTACTTGACGCACTAGCCACTCTTGGCCTCTTACTCTATATGTCTTTCTTCATACTTACTGACAATCAAAAACTCATACATTACTTACATTTAGCCCTTCCGCTTGGCGACACAAGAGAAGCTCTTTTCTTCGATAAATTCGCTACTGTGACAAGAGCGACGATAAAGGGCAGTCTAGCTGTTGCTGTTGCACAAGGCGCACTTGGTGGTATGATTTTTGCTTTTTTAGATATTAATGGTGCAGTTTTATGGGGATCTGTAATGATTATTTTCTCACTCATTCCTCTTGTCGGCTCTGCTTTAATTTGGCTACCTGTTGCTATCTATCTTTTGAGTACAGGCGAAATAACTTCTGGCATTATATTGATTTTATTTGGTGTTCTCGTTATTGGACTTGTTGATAATGTTCTTCGTCCTATTTTAGTTGGCAAAGACACAAAGCTTCCAGACTATCTTGTCTTGCTTTCTACACTAGGTGGCTTCACTTTATTTGGCATGAATGGCTTTGTTATGGGACCATTGATTGCTACACTCTTTGTCACAACTTGGGATATTTTTATCCAAGAATTTAACTGTGAAAAAGATGCTATTATCAAAAACATAAATAACAACAGTTAGTTATTTGGAATATTCATGATTCTAATAAGTGCTTGCCTTGTAAATATTTCTTGTCGCTACGATGGAAAATCTTCGTATCTACCTGAAATTATGCCATTATTAAGTAAATTTCCATTTATCGCACTTTGTCCTGAAGTTTTAGGTGGCTTAAGCACTCCACGCAAAGCTTGTGAGATATTGCAAGAAGCAAATACTTTTTCTGTCCTTAGTAAAGACAAGCAAGACTTTACAAAAGAATTTATGAAAGGTGCTGACATTGCATTAGAAATAGCTTTAAAACAACCGATACAAGCCGCAATATTAAAATCTAAAAGCCCTTCTTGTGGACGTGATTTTATATACGATGGAACTTTTACAAAGAAAGTCATTGCAGGGCATGGCCTTTTTGCACAAAAAATCCTTGATGCAAAGATTCCACTTTATACTGAAAAAGATTATTTTAACTTCTTCAATTCACAAAAATAAGCATCCTATACCCTTATTTTAATTTTATATATTATTTCAATAAGAATTATTGAAAATTTTCTTGCTTTTTGTCAAAAAATGATTATATTATATGACAATAGTTTTTTATTTTAACATTTTTTATAACAAAAGGAAAAGGATAAAAGAGTAAATCCTTAGAAAATGTTGAAATTATTTTTGATGAAGCAATCTAAACGGGAGAGAAGATATGCCAAAATCAAGTCGTAGGCAATTTTTAAAAATTGCGACTGCCTCATGCACATTGGCTGTGCTTGGCAATAGCCTAGGAGGCTTACTTGCAGGCAAAGCCCATGCAAAAGCTCCATACGCTCCAATTCCAAAAGAATTTTTCTATTCAGTTTGTAGTAATAACTGCGGAAGTGCTTGTGTTTTAAAATGTTACACGCAAGAGGGCAAAGTTATTCGTATAGAAACAGATAATCTTGTCAAAGATAATTGGGATGACGGCATTTTCCAAGTGCGTGCTTGCCCTCGTGGCCGTTCTTTACGCCGCTATGCCTATTCTGAACATAGATTAAAATACCCTCTCAAGAGAGTTGGCAAGCGTGGTGAAGGAAAATTTGAAAGAATCACTTGGGACGAAGCCCTTGATACTATTGCTGATAAACTAAAATACTGCATTGAAAAACATGGCAATGCCTCAATTTATACACATTATTCTTCTGGTGTGCAAAGTGGCGCTCTTTTACGTAGAGAATCCTTTTTTAGATTGATGAATATGCTTGGTGGCTTCACCTTCCCAACAGGCGATTACAGCTCTTCACAAAATCAATACGCTATACGCTATATGTATGGTATGGGTGGCTATAGTGGGAATGCTCTCACAGATATTCAACATACAAAACTTGCTGTTTTCTTTGGATTAAATTGTGTTGAAAACAGTATGAGTGGTGGTGGTCAACAATACGAACTTGTGCAAGCAAAGAAAAGATCTGGTGCAAAGATTATTGTTATAGATCCACGTTTTAGTGAAACTTGCGTGACTGTTGCCGATGAATGGATTCCAATTCGCCCAGGTACTGATGCCGCATTAGCTTCTGCTATTGCCTATGTGCTGATGAAAGAAAATTATGTCGATATGGACTTTGTACGTGAATATGTGCAAGGTTTTGACGCTAGTCAAATGCCAGAAAGTGCAGAGCCAAATTCCTCTTATTCTGATTATATACTTGGAACAGGCTATGATATGATTGCAAAAACGCCTGAATGGGCTGAAAAAATCACTGGTATTGCCGCTACAAGAATACTACAATTAGCAAGAGAAATTGGCCAAGCAAAACCAGCCTATATCACACAAGGTTGGGGCTTACAACGTCAAGCTGCTGGCGAATTAACAACTATGGCTGTGGCCTCGCTTGCTGTTATCACAGGTAATGTTGGTATACGTGGCGGAAATAATGGCGATAGAGACGCTTATTTCCCAATTTCTGTTCCTCGATTACCAATGGGAACTAATCCAGTAAAGGCACAATTCCCTATCTTCCAATGGCTCAATGCTATTGAAAGAGGCCATACTTTAACTGCCGCACATGACGGAGTTACTGGAGCGGATGTTTTCCCATCTGATGTGAAATTTATCTGGTCTTATGCAGGTAATGCACTTATCAACCAAAATGCAGACATCAACTATACAAAGAAAATTTTAGAAGATGAGTCTAAATGTGAAATGATTGTTGTTATGGATGCCTTCAATACAGCAAGTGTACAATTTGCTGATATTGTTCTGCCATCTTGTGCTTATTTTGAAAATACAGATATTTATGGTGCTTCATATGGCTTAGACATTGACTATTACGTCTTTTCAGGCAATGCAGATCCTTATTATGAATCAAGAGATATCTATGATGTATGTACTGATCTATCTAAGAGATTTGGCATTGAAGAGAAATTTACTGAAGGCAGAGATCGTGAAGCTTGGCTTGAACACAATTATCAAACTGTCTGCCGAAAGCTTATGCCATCGCTCCCACCAACATTAGAAGAAGCCCGTAAAAAACATGTATGGCGACAAGAGAAATCTCGTGATCTTCCTATAAAAACACAAGCCTATAGATTAAACCCGCAAGAAAATCCTCTTGCAACTCCATCAGGAAAAATAGAACTTTATTCTGAAACTCTTGCAACAATGGCAAAAGTGAGGGGTAAAGGCGAGCTTCTTGGCGAAGTTATCTATCCAACAGGACAATATGTTGCCACATACGAAGGTTTCCAAGATTATGAAAAACGTAAAGAATACCCTCTTCAAATGATTGGCCACCACTACAAAGGCCGAACACACTCAACCTATGCTGCTTGCGATTGGCTTTTAGAAGTATTACCACAAACCTTATGGATCAATCCAATTGACGCAAAGAAAAGAAATCTCAAGCATGGCGAAAAAGTTATTGTGTATAATGACAGAGGCGAGGTTGAAATTTCACTCAAAGTAACACCTCGTATCATGCCTGGAGTTATTTCAATGCCACAAGGTGCTTGGTATAAACCAGACGCAAACGGCCTAGACAAGGGAGGTTGCACAAATACCCTCACTTTCTATAGACCTACGCCAATTGCAAAAGGTAATCCTCAGCACACAAATCTTGTTGAAGTTCGTAAAGCATAAGGAGTTATAGATGAAAAATTTAGCTTTTTTCATGGACACATCAATCTGTCTTGGCTGTAAAGCCTGTATGATTGCGTGTAAAGATAAACATAACCTTCCTTTAGGCGTGAACTACAGAAAGGTTATTGAGGCTAGTGGCGGTGAATGGATTGAAACCTCTGAAGATGTCTGGGATCAAAATGTATTTACCTATTATATTTCAATATCTTGCAACCATTGCGAAGAACCTGCTTGCGTAAAAGCTTGCCCTACTGGTGCTTGTGCAAAGGATGAAGATGGCATTGTTGCTATTGATGAAAATAGATGTGTTGGTTGTGGTTATTGTCGCTGGAATTGTCCTTATTCAAGCCCTGTTATCGACAAAGAAAGAAAACACATGACAAAATGTGATCTTTGTAGAGATTATTTAGCCGTAGGCAGAGATCCTGCTTGCGTAGCGGCTTGCCCTGCCCGTGCTTTACAATTTGGCAAGAGCGAAGAAATTCTTGCACAATACGGCCGAGCAAATATAGCACCTTTACCTAAAGAAGAAATGACAAAGCCAAATCTTAGCTTAAAGCCACATCACACAGCAAAACCAGCTGGCAGTCATGAAGTTGAATATGCAAATAAGGAGGAAGTATAATGTTAGCCTCTACAGCAAATTATTCTGCTCTCTTTGCAGATTGGACACTTATTATTTTCACTGTTTTTGCTCAATTTGCCGCAGGTTCAGCTCTCTTTGCCACTGTGGCTCAATCCTCTAACGAACAAACAATTGCAAAGAAATTCTATTTTACTTCCTTTATACTTATGTCAATCGCTGGCATTGTTTCACTCTTGCATTTGCAAAATCCATTCAATGCTTTTTACACAATCACGCAAGTTGGACATTCTTGGCTAAGTAGAGAAATTCTCACAGTAGGCTTTTTCACGGGCTTAGTTTTCTTGCAATTGATTTTATCTAATAAATGCTTGAGTTACCTTACATCTTTTGCAGGATTAACTCTTGTTTATGTTATATCGCAAGTATATGCCTCAGTTGACTCTATGCCTTTCTGGGCAAATAAAGGTACAATTATAGCATTTTATGGAACATGTCTTTTACTTGGCGGTGCTCTTGCACTTTTACTTGGAAAAAGCAAAGAAGAAGGAGCTTATAAAGGCCTTGCTCTGGCTGCTATAGCCATAGGTTTAATCTGTTCACTTTTTGCAAAATTAGTGTGGATTTCTGTCTTTATGAAAGAAGAAGTGCTTTCTATTCCTCTTGAATTTAACTCAGCACTCTGTTTTCTTGCCTTACAGCTTGGCCTCTTGCTTCTAGGCTTTCTTATCGTGCTTTGTAAAAAAGCAAGAAATTCTGGTTGCTTACTCTCTTTAGCCTTGCTTTTCTTCTTATTTGCTGAACTTTCAAGTAGAAGTCTTTTCTTTATTGCCCAATTAAAAATAGGTGTATAAAGCCAATATAATGTATTATAGAACAATATAATTATTAAAAGCTGATTCGAAAGAGTCAGCTTTTTTTTAATAAAAAGTAATGAATAAGTCTTTTACAATGCTTTTTTAAGAATTATTTATTTGATATTTACTTGACCAATATAGGATTTATGCTTATATTCAATAATGCGAAATGGAATAATGTAAATTGTAAATGGGATTATGCTATGAAGAAATACATTGTGCTAAGGCTCGTGCTTTTAATGCTAGTTATCACTGGCATACTCTTGTCTTTTGCCTCATATGCTATGCTTCAGACAGCTCACAGTGATTTTCGCAATGAAGCCCATAAGCAAATAAAGCAAATTGAAAAAATTTTAGCTGAAAATGATAATACAGCGAAACAATTACAAGAAGAGCTAAAGGCAGACTTTTTAATACGTGCAAAGGCTGCTGCTCATATGATTCAATATAATCAAGATGTTATCTATGATATTGAACGCTTAAAACACATTACAAATCTACTACAAATTGATGAAATCCATCTTTTCACTCACGAGGGAGAAATCTATAGCGGTAATGTCCCAGATTATTATGGCTATACTATGAACTCTGGTGATCAAATGCGTTTTTTCACCCCATTACTTAGTGACTATAGTCTAGAACTAGCACAAGATATTACCCCAAATACAGCTGATGGAAAAGAAATGCAATATGTTGCTGTTTGGAGCGAAGATAGACAACATATAGTGCAAATAGGCATCGAACCATTACGCCTTTTAGAAGCCATGAAAGCCACAGAACTTTCGCATATTTTCTCACTCCTTACTCCTTCAACAGACACTACTTTTTTTACTTTCGATGCTATACGTGGAGAAATTATAAGCAGCACTAATCAAGCAGTTAATGGTTGCAAATTAAATGAATTAGGTCTTTCTGCTTTCAACACAGAAAGTGTAGGAGAAGTGCAGAAGGCAAGCATTAAAGGCGTAGTTGGCTATCTTCTTCTCTTGCATCAAACAGAAAATATCTATATTGGTTATTTTCAAAATTACCATTCTGTCTATGCTTCTACCTTAGTAAACATAATCTATCTTATTGTGATTTCAATACTTCTTGCTGTCTTGGTAATTGCCCTCATATATTTCTTCTTAGATCGTGTAGTGCTTCGAAGATTATTAGCTTTAGGAAAAGGTATAGACTTGATTGCTAATGGCAATTTAGAACATAAGATGAATGTCACGGGTTTACCTGAATTTGAACTTCTGAGTAAGAACGTAAACTATATGGTGAAAAGAGTGGTAGAATCTTCTCGAAAGTTTTCTACTATTTTTGAATATTTAAACGTTCCTATCGCTATGTATGAATGCAGAGCAAATACTGTTATCACAACAGGAAAATTGGCAGAAATCCTACAAATTAACAATGACAAATTAAAACAATATTCTAAATCTCCTCAAGCTTTCCTTTCTTTTATAGACAGAATTCTCTCAAATCCTTATTCGAACGAAAATGATCTTTATATTCTTTTTGCCCATGGTGAAGAACGTTTTTTAAAGATTATGCGTTACCAAGAAGGTGAAAATGAATGGGGACTTATTGTAGACTCTACTGATGAAATTGTTGAAAAAAATAAAATAAAAAAAGAAAGAGATCTAGATTTCCTTACTGGACTTTATGGGAAACGTGCCTTTTTTGAACAATTAGATACTATGGCACAAAATCCAAATCTCATTAAAAAAGCAGCAATCCTTATGTTTGACTTAGATAATTTGAAATATGTCAACGACACATGGGGACACGATGCAGGCGATAAATTTATTCGTGCTGCGGCTGATGTGCTGCAAAAATGCGAATACGAACACAAGCTTTGTTCTCGCCTTAGTGGTGATGAATTTGCTATGCTTCTTTACAATGCAGACGATTATTCACAATTAGAATTATACATAAAACAAATCAAAGAAGAATTTTCTAAAACTTCTATCACAACCCCTAGCGACACAGAACATAAAGTGAGCACATCTATAGGCTACGCTCTCTATCCAGAACAAAATAATTCTTTCCACACTTGTTTAAGTTTTGCCGATAAAGCCATGTATAGAGCAAAAAGCAGACAAAAGGGAAGTATTGAAAAATACGATCCAAACGAACATTACGAAAATGAAAAAGAATAATTTCTTTTAGAGCATTTTTCTCTTTGTAACAAAGCAAAATTCCTAGCTTTTATCTTCTTTGATAAAGCCATTAATCCATACTTTCCACAGAATCTATATATTTTTTCAAAAGACGGGCTGGATTTAGAATAACTATAGGCTGCTTTGTTGAAAGGATAAGTTCTTCTTTTATCAATTCTGTGAGTAAAAGACTTACAGTTGGCTGAGTAGAAGCTATCATCATTGCTAATTGTTCTTGTGAAAGTTTATATGGAATTTCAACAGCTTGTTCAAGCTCTTGTAATGAATCTACTTTTGCATAAGCAAGGCTAATAAGTATATACATAAGCCTTGTCATGGCAGAGCACGATGCAAGAATGCTAAAATCAATAGAAAGCTTTCTCACTCTCGCCCCTAAGACAGAGATCGTTTTTTTTGCTAAGGAAAAATGTTTTTCGAGTAATTTTTGAAAATCGTCATGCGCAATAAAATAGGTTTCTGTTTTTGTCAGCGCTTGGGCTGTACTTCTTCTATTTTTAGCAGAGGCAAATTCTGACAAGCCAAACATATTTCCAGATTGATGCATAAAGAAAATTGTTTCTTTGCCAAAAGAAGTAGAATTGAAGATACGAATTAATCCTTTTTCAATATAATAACAGCCTGTAGATTGATCTTCTTCAGTAAAAATAATTTCGTCTTTTTTAAATACTTTTTTTATTGCTAAATTCAGAAATTCTTCTTTTTCTACTTGCAGACCTGAAAAGAATTCAGTGTTCTGTAAAAACCAAAAGCTGTCCATATTTATGCCTTATTATAATAAAGATTTTAGCACATTGCAAAAACGCTTCTATTCCATATCTTTATAAGAGTAACAAAATCATTTAATATGTCAACTTTCATGATTCAAATTATAAATTTAAACTTCATACATACTTAAGAGAATTTAAAAAAATAAAGCGGCTTATGTCACACGTCATTCTAATTCACACTTTATCTATTTGAAATTATAGTATAAAAGTGAGCGTAGCGAACAAAGACTTTAGCGGAGGATTATCCTCACGCGAAATAAGAGCCACGCCTCTTGTAAGCGAGGTTTCGTGCACAGCGTGCCGAAACAAATTAGAATAACGTTGCTTATGTCAAAACAAAAGCCGCTTTAGTGTTAGAATTTTAGAATTTTAATCTTTAACTATTCTATTTGTGTATTTGAATTTTTTTTCATTACCATAAATATCCGTAGATACCCATGTGATGGTATTTTTTCCCATAAGTGGGCGAAGTTTTGCATTAAAATAACCAAGTTGATAAGGCATCTTTGTTTCTAATGCTCCACGTGGACAAACCTTTATGCACGACATGCAATCCCAACATTCGTTTGTTGCACGGCAATAGGATTTATTTGTTGCTTCATCAACATGCATAAGATTGCCTGGACAAATATTTTCACAATAAGATTCAGCTAAGCCTTCACAACCATTACATTTATCTTTATTTACAATAGGTGGCATAGTTTTCCCTTTTTAATTTATAAGCTGTACATATTCTCTTTTAAATGTTGAAACTTCATTTGTTTCTGGATTTCTCACGCTTTCTATAAAACAATTAAAATTATCATCGTCTTTTTCTGGATAGTCGCTTCTTGTTTGCCAGCCAACCCATCTCGTTTCTTTGCGTGCTTTAAGATGATGCACAAGAGCTTCTGCAACATCAACTCTGTCTATCGTTTCCATAGCTTGCATAAGTTCATGCAAATTATTTGCACGCAAAAATTCAAATTGACTTTGTAACATGGCTATATGCTTTAAAGCATAGTCAAGACATTCTTCGTTTGTTCTATAAAATTGGCTTATCCCGCCAGCATATTCATCCATAAGCCTCTGTAATCTTTCTTTCATTTCAACAGGGCTAATTCCTTTTTCATTTCTTGTTAAAAAAGGCTTGTACACTCTTTGGATTTCTTTTGCTATTTGACTTTCTGAAGCTTGATTATAATTTTTTAATGATTCTATATAATTGATTGCCCCACGTGCTGCCAGTTTGCCTTCAGCACAACAGCCGCCAACAAATTTATTTGGATTTCCACCTGCCGCTTCTCCAGCTGCAAATAAGCCAGAAACAGTTGTCATTCTTTGCATATCAACCCAAAAACCGCTGCCAGTATGTCCGCCCATAATATATGGATCAGAGCCATAGATTTCAATTGGTTCTTTGGTTATATTTTGTCCTCTACTTGCTAAAAATAAGACAAAAGATGGTCTTTCATTAAGATAATCAGCCATCATTTCGTTGGCTTTTTCTTCGCTAAGATGCGTTGTATCGCAATAGCAAGGGCCTCTTCCCTGACGCCATTCTTCCATTGGTGCATTAACTCGCACAAATCGTGGTGCAGATTCTCCGCCTAGATGCTTATAATTATCCATTATTTTTTCACCTTTTGCATTAACAATAGGTGCATTATAACCAACTGAAATTGTATCTACAGGGCCACAAAAATCTTTAGTTCTTGTAGCAACCCATCTTTGTTCAAGACTTGTAAGTTCTGCCCCTGCCCTAAATCCTAAGGCATAACCAGAGCCTACACAATATGGACACATCCAAATCTGTGCACCACTATCAGTAGAGTCAGCTGTGTAGGATTTATAAAGCGTAGCAGCTCCGCCAGTTGCAACAACAGTTGCCTTAGCATGAAAAACATAGAACTTACCATCACGCACGCCAAGCCCAGTTGCTCCAACACATTTTCCATCTTCCATCAAAAGACTTGTTCCAACAACTCTATTATAAACATCAGCACCGCTTTCCAATGCTTTTTCAGCCATAATTGGCTTTAATTGCTCGCCATGAATAGAAATATCCCATTTACCACGATAGCGTTTATTGCCTTGTTCATCTTTAAGTATTGGTAAACCCCAACGTTCTAAATCGTCTATAGATTCGTTGAGTTCTTGTGCATTACTTAAAGCTAAATCTTCGCGTATTGGCCCACCGCCTACTTGTTGCCTACTCCAGCGAACTAGATCTTCTGGAGTTTTGCCTTCAGGGATGTAGGTATTGAGGGCGTCCATTCCTGCGGAACAAGCACCAGAACGCATAATTTCAGCTTTTTCCATAATGACAACTTTTGCATTTGGATTTTTTATAGCTGCTTCAGTTGCTACAAAACAACCTGAATTTCCACCACCGATGATAAGTATATCGCAATGAACATGCGTAATTTCAACATCAGATGCGTCTTTTATATTGAGATTTTTTTCGCGTGAGGCTGATATATTAGCCATATATTTTTTCTCCTATTTATTTTTGAAAGTAGAAAAAGATGTTTTACCAATGATAAAGAAGGTAATCGCTAATAAAATCATAGCTACAGGCCTTTTGAAAAACATCATCGGATCTAATTCAGATGCAATAACCACTTGTTGTAATGTAGTTTCCCAAGTTGGCGTAAGAATAAAGCCAATTAAAAAACATACTACAGGGAAGTCAAATTTACGCATTATATATGCTAAACATGCGAAAAATAAGACAAGAGTGATATCAAAAAGAGCGTATTGTGTAAGATAAGCACCCATAAGGCAAGTAAAGAATATTATTGGATACAAAACCTTAAATGGAACTTGCACTATTCTACAAAAACTCTTTATTCCCATAATTCCTATAACAAGAAGTGCAATATTTGCAATAATCAAACTAGTATAGATTGAATAAAGAAATTGAGCATTCTGTTCAAACATTAATGGGCCAGGAACCATACCATGCACAACAAAAGCACCAATCAATAATGCTGCGGCAACATTTCCAGGAATACCTAAGGTAAATAATGGAATAAGACTTGAAGCAACAACAGCACTATTAGCAGCTTCTGATGCAGCTATGCCTTCAATATTTCCCTTACCAAAGCTTTCAGGATTTTTTGAAGACTTTCTTGCTCTATCGTAAGCAAAGAAAGAAGCTACAGGAGCACCAAGTCCTGGCAATGCACCCACGATTGTTCCTGCTATTGACGAACGAATCAATGTGACAAAAGTTGATAAATACTCTTTTAAGCTCACCTTGCATTCTTCGCCACCAGGAGGAGGACAAGCATTTTCTTCTTCGTAATTTGTTCTGACTTTATTTTCGAATTGATCTAAAATTTCGGCAAAGGCAAGCATTCCTATGCCTATAGGAATAAGTGCAATACCTTGTTCTAGTTCAAAAATTCCAAAGGTTAAACGCGGTAATGCTGAAACAGGTTCTGTGCCTATTGTAGCAACAATTACGCCGGCAAAGGTTGCAATCAATCCTTTTGCTATAGACTTTGTTCCAAGTCCTGCAACAATAGTTGTTGCCAAGCAAATAAGAGTGAATATTTCAGGCGGCCCCATATAAAGAGCAAGAACTGCTAATGGTGCGGCAACAAGAATAAGCACTATTGTCGCAAAAGCATCTCCAGTCACAGAAGAAAAAAGAGCTATTCGCAAAGCTTTTTCGCCAAGTCCTTGCTGTGTTAGTGGATAACCGTCCCATGAAGTAGCGGCAGATTCAGGAGTTCCAGGAGTATTCAATAAAACACTTGAAATCGAACCTCCAAAAAAAGAACCTTTATTCAAGCCAACCAAGAAAGAAATTGCTGGTACAGGCGACATATAATAGGACAAAGGAATACAAAGTGCGATTGCCATAGGCCCGTTCACACCAGGTATTGCACCAGCAACAACACCTAAACCTACGCCTAAAATAATAAAAAATAGATTTGAAATAGTTATGGCATCCATAAAGCCAAGCATAAAACTATCTAACATTTTCCCTCCATTTTACGGGATTGGTACATTCAAAACAAATTTCATTAAGGCATATGTTACAGCAACTGGAAGCGAAGTTGTAAGAATAATTGTGATGATTTTTCTTTGCCCACTCAATAGCTGTAAGCCCAATAAAAGCAATATTGCAGAAATAACAAATCCAACTTGAGGCAGAAGTAAGAGAAAAATAAGAGCGAGTAAAAAGAGGATAAAAATTGTATACTTTTTCCAGCTTATTTTTTCATCTTTATTATCTATTTGTTTATCTACATTCTTTATTGTTTCTTCTTTTGTCTTTTTGGCTTTATTCATCTTTAAAAAGTTTGCAATAAAACCAAGACAAGACAAAAGAAGAATGAGAGAGGTTGCGACATTTGGTAAAAAGGATGCTGGCATCCCATAACCAGGATATTCAGGCATATTATTTGGTATTACCCATAAAAGAAATAAGATTGAAAGCATTGCACAGCAAAAATAGATAACACAATCCTTTTTATAATTTTGCATAGTCTTTCCTATAGAGTATCAATTCAAATTATTTGTTCTTTTCAGCTTGTTGTTTGAAGTTTGCTGAACTTTCTTGTAAATATTTATTTGCATATTCACTGCCGTATGGCACAGATTGAATGCGAAGTTTATTGTTTGTAAAATCTACAAAGTCCTTATCATTCATCATTTTTTCAACACTTTTTTCTAATGTAGAAAGTATTGCTTTATCAGTATTTTTTGGAGCAACTAAAACTAAAAACATTTCAACAGCTTCATCATAACCTAAATCTTTTAATGTTGGAACATCAGGAAGTTCAGAAAGTCTTACAGGAGTTGATGCCGCTAAAATCTTAATTTTATTAGCACTGATATAATCAAACATAATAGAGCCTGTATGGCCAATATCAACATTCTTACCCATTACAGCTGAAATAATTGAAGGGCCACCTGTACTAGGCATTAAAGAAATTTTTACACCTTCTTTTGCTGCAATTCTTTGCATAACATCACGATCGTCTGAGCCTTGAAACATATAGCTTAGGCCTTTATTTTCTTTCTTTGCCCATTCAAAAGCTTCTTTTAAAGTTTTCCAAGGTCTATCAGGATGTGTGATCACACCAGATTGATTGAGGCCTAATAAAGAAATATATTCAAAATCATCAAGAGTATAACGGGTTTTTGTAAAATGTGGCGAATAGGTGAAAGCAGGAGTTGCAGAAACACCTAATTTATAGCCATCGTTTTTTTGTGTAAGAAGTTTTGTTACCATAACACTACCATGTGAACCACCTGCGACATTTGTCACTAAGACGGGTTGCCCTAAGTCAGTTTTCATAAATTCTGCTACCTGTCTTGTAAGCAGATCAATCTGAGCACCAGGCTTTACCATAGTCATCATTTCAATTGGCTGACTAGGATATTCTTTAGCTTCTACAAAGGAAGAAAAAGAAGTCCACATTCCTAATGCCATCAATACAACACCTAATCTTTTCATAAGGCCTCCATCGATATAAAAAAAATATTATACTCTCTTTTATCAATTTATAAAAACAAATACTATAAGCTAGCTTATAAAATTAGAGAAAAAAATTTAATTTTACAAAAAAACATATGCCTTATGGTATAAGCTCTCTAGAGCCAAAATGTATTTTTAGCAATGAATAAAAATCTAACAAACTTTCTCTATACTCTTAGTAATAATTGCAATAAAGCAAAAAAAAGCTGCATAAAAGCTTGAAAAGCAAGATATTTTGTTTTTTCCTACGCTTGCACAAGCTTTAATTTTATGCTAAAAGTCCAGACTGAAAAATAATATGCGTGGAACATATTTATTTTTCTGTTTAATTTATGCATCTTAATTGGCATAAATAATTTTTTGTTTTATTCATAATGAAAAACAAAAATAATACTTTAGGAGCTTTTATGCACACAAAAAATGCCTTAGGCAATCTTAAAAATCGCTATGTTGCGGTTTTGAAAAAATGTAATCTTATTAATATTTTTGGTTCATTGGCTGTTGCAACCTTACTACTTTCACCAGCAACTTCACTGGCAAATGCCCTCACTACAACCACTAATCCTCACTTAGAAAACAATGGCACATTAACAGGTGCTGTTGAAGATATTTCAGGCGGAAATTATTTTGTAGGGATGTTTGGTTATAATCCTTCAAGCACTACAGGCTTTGTTTTTACAAACTATGCTGATGCACTTATTTCTATAAACACAGACAGCACAGTTTATGGTATGTATGCTTACAGCAATGCAAGCAATAAGTTTTTAAACAGCGGAACTATTGATATCAAAACTACAAATGGTGCTATATATGCCTTTGGTGCTGATGGCAATGGTAGTCAAGAAGTAAGTAACGATGGTATTATCAAGGCTACAAGCGATAATGGTATTGTCTATGCTCTCTTTGCTACAGGAAATGGCGATCATGTTTTGACAAATAAAAACGAAATTCATTCTAAAGCTACAAATGGAATCAGCTATGGCATGTATGCTTATAGTGCGAATAATGGTAATCATCAATTAACCAATGATGGCCTTATCAAAAGCACAAGCGAAAATGCCTCTGCCTACGGTATGGCTGCCATAGGAAATGGCGATCATGTTTTGACAAACACAGATACAATTGAGGTTTTAGCTATAGACGGAACTAGTTATGGTATGTATGCTTATAGTGAGTCTAATGGCAACCATACATTTATAAATAGCGGAACTATTATCTCAACAAGCGAAAATTCTCAAGACGCTTATGGAATGAATGTATACACTAAAAACGAAAGCACGAATAAATTTGAAAATAGCGGAAGCATTATAGTCACAAGCACAGACGGCTATGGCTATGGTATTCGCTCTTATATTGAAGACAAAGGCGATCAATCATTCATAAACAATGGCACAATTAAAGTTCAATCACGCAATGATGCTTTTGGTATAAATGTCTTTGCTTATAACGATGGTGATTATCTTTTCAATAATAATGGCACTATTAAAGTTACAAGTGAATATGGCTCTTCTTATGGCATACAAGTTCTCGCTTCTGGCAAACACACAGTCACAAATAATGGAGAAATCACAGTCACAGCTACAGAGACTGCTGACAATGCTTATGGTGTTAATCTTGCTTACTCAACTTCTGATTATCACACAATCACAAATAGCGGCATCATAAATGCAACAGCAGCAGGTTCATACAATAATGCTTATGGCATATATCTGCCACATACAAATACTGCACATGTGATTAATAATACGGGCATTATCAATGCAACATCAAGCAATAGAAATGCCTATGAAATTTTTTCTGACGGCAACCTCTCTATTGAAACTTATGCGACAACCTTACGTGATTGGAAAGTAGGAGATGCTGTTTTGAGTTTAGGCTATAATGATGAAATATCTTTTGATAATTCTACTCTCATTCTTCGTCCAGGCACTATTGAAGAAGGTTTTGAATACGGCAAGCAGTACAATGTGGCAAATATGGTAGTTATATATAATGTTCACCAAGATGAATTTGTAGCTGGAAAAATCAATGGTTCAATTGTAAGCGTAAAAACAGAAGTGCCATTCTTGACAGCAAATCTTGATAATACTGACCCAACAAAACCACAAGTAAGCATTAGCAAAAATGTTACTGCAGACACTGTTTCGCCAGCAAAATTAATAAAGCTTAATACAGGCAATATACAAAATAAAGTCACAAGAATGGCTAACAGAAAAATCAATAAGATGATTAAAAACCGTATGGCGAAAAATTTAAGTCAAGTTTCTGAAAAAGCTTATGAACAAGGCGTGATTCTAGCTGGCGATATGATAACATCTGCCCCTAGCTATCAAGAAAATAAATGGGCAATCTATTTAGACACTTATGCTGGTTATACAGGCAATAGCGAATACAATTATGGCACACATTCTAAGGGGATGACTTTAGGTGGCGAAAAAGCGATTTCAGACAAGTTCAATGTCGGCTTTGCTATGGACTTTAGCGATTCAACAACTGACGGACAAGATGGCTTA
The DNA here is from genome assembly GCA_964368455.1 of uncultured Desulfovibrionaceae bacterium. Lineage (GTDB taxonomy): Bacteria > Desulfobacterota > Desulfovibrionia > Desulfovibrionales > Desulfovibrionaceae > CAYJAZ01. Next base: position 10,596 of record CAYJAZ010000020.1, on the reverse strand, counting down.
ATTGCAGACTCAACAGACATCACTTTAGCTGCAAATGCAGACTATTTCATCAATAAAAATTGGTATGTCTCTGGAACTATGGCTCTTAGCTTTGGCGAAAATGATATGGATTATATGATTTCGCCAACACTTTACGCAAAAGATGACTTCAACTCTCAAGCTTTCTATATGTCTGTAAACACAGGTTATATATATGAAATCAATCAAAATAATATCATCGTACCAGAATTTGGACTTTCCTATCTTTCTAGCCAAAATGATGATATTGATGTAGATTTTGCTGGCTCTGATATATACGACATGCATATCAAAAACGATTCTTTCTCAGCCTTATACGCTAACCTTATGGTAACATGGCAAGGAGAATACAATATTGCTCAAGGTATCTTACGCCCAAGTGCAGGACTTGGCATTCGTCAAAACTTGACAGGCTCTGATTTTGATTCAAGCGTGCAAGTGCTTGGCTCAAGTTTTGATACTGTTGTTTCGGAAGACAACACAACATTCCTCACAAACTTAGGCTTAGAATGGCAAAATAATTCATTCAGTTTAGGCTTGAGCTATAGTGGTGCTTACGGCTCCGAACAAAAAAGCCATAGTGCTAGCGTAAACTTTAAATTAGAATTCTAGTGAGCAAAGCAAACAAAGGCTTTGGGGATTAGTGCACAGAGTGCTAAATCTATATGTTTAAATTGGCATGAATTTTGCTTAATTCCCCTGTTTGCCATAAAAAACAAATAAAGTTGGCAATATAATAAGCTTCACTTTTAGTATTTTTAGTTTTTTATGGCAAACAGTTTTCATTTTTAATGTAGTAACCTATAAAACTCAAAGGAGTGACAATGCAAACTAAGAATGCATTATCAAATTTAAAAAACCGTTACATGGCAGTATTGAAAAAATGTACTCTCATTAACGTCTTTGGCACATTAGCCTTAGCAACTTTTTTGGCAGCACCTGCTTTAACGCATGCAGCCTTAATAAATCCTCTTGACACAACAATACCTTATCTAGACGCAAGTAATGAAGTGCCAGATGCAAACAACACAATTTTTGCAACAAATAATGGCACAATTAATGAAGGTAAAGATTATAGGGATTCTGCTTATTTCTGGTCTTTTTCAGGGCTTTTTGCCTATAGTTATGAAACAAGAAATATCGTTTTAAATAACTATGGCGACATCACTATTTCTTCTGATGCTGCCAGAGTGCATGCTATGGATGCCTACACTGAGAAAGGCGGTAATTTCCAACTTTTCAATGCTGGCTCGCTTACAGTTTCATCAAAAAATCAAGATGCATACGCAATGTCTGCTTACACACTTGGGATGGGTAATCACTCATTAGTCAATAAAGGCATTATCAAGGTTAATAGTGAAGATGTATTAGGCGGTACTGATGCAAGAGCCTTTGGTATGTCTGCCTATTCAGAGAAAGATGGTTCTCATAAATTAGAAAACTACAATAGCATTGAAGTTTCTGCAATTGGCCACAATGCCTATGGTATGTATGCAAGAACTGATGATAATGGTAGCCATGAATTATTCAACTCCGGAAATATAAAAGTTGATGTTGTAGCTGACTCTAGATATACTAAAGCACGTGGTATGGTTGCGGAAGCTTATTTAGATGGTGATCATAAAATCACCAATAAGGGCGATATAAATGTAACATTAAAGGGTACACCTAATGGCATCACTTATGCAACAGGTATTTACGCTGAGGCATGGCATGGCGATATGAATATCACTAATGACGGAAGTATAATAGCGAAAAACTATGCTGATAGTGGTAAAGCTCAAGGTATAGCTATGGACGAAGAAACAAATGGCAACCATACTGTTATCAATAATAATTATATAGAAGTCTATTCTGAAGACAGTTACAGCGATGGCATTTATCTAGAAGTAGACGGCGATCATACTGTAATTAATAATGGTACAATCAAAGCAAGTTCAAATGGTGACCAAGTTGCATCTGGTATCTCTGTGATAGCAGTAGGACAGCAAGACATTAAAAACACAGGCATTATACAAGTTGAAAACGTAAATGATGCTTATGGTATTGTTTTAAATTCTTCTTCTATAAACAATACTATAAACAATACTGGTATTATCAGTGCTAAATCTTCAAAAGCAGATGCTTTTGAAGTGTATGCTTATAATTCTTACTTAGTTGACACCTATGCAACTACCTTGCGTAATTGGAGTGATAACGATGCTGTTTTTGCTCTAAGTTCAGGTTCAGTAACTTTTGATAATTCTACCCTCATTCTTCGTCCAGGCACTATTGAAGAAGGTTTTGTTTACGGAAAGCAGTATAATGTGGCGAATATGGTTGTTATAAATAATATTCAACAAGATGAATTTATAGCTGGAGAAATCAATGGTTCAATTGTAAGCGTAAAAACAGAAGTGCCATTCTTGACAGCACATTTAGACAATACTGACCTAACAAAACCACAAGTAAGCTTAAGTACAAATGTTAATTCTGATACAGTAACACCTACTCAATACGCAACTATAAAAGCTGGAAATTTCCAAAAAGAAGTAACTAATTTAGCAAGCAATAAGATCAGAAGAAAGATCAATAAACGCATGGCAAACAAAGTACAAACAGTCTCTGAAAATGCGTATAAGCAAGGCCTTATCTTAGCTTCAAATGAAGTGTATACAGCTCCAACTTATGCACATCCATGGGAAATCTATCTTGATGCATACACTTCATACACTGGAAATAGCGAATATGGCTATGGCACGCATGCACATGGCATGACACTTGGCGGCGAAAAAACAATCAGCGATACATTAGCTCTTGGCTTTGCATTGAATTTCTCAGATTCTTCAACAGACGGCCAAGATGGATTGCTTGCTGATTCAACTGACATCACTTTGGCTGTGAATGCTGATTACAATATCAATCCTGATTGGTATGTTTCTGGAACAATGGCATTATCCTATGGCGACAACGATATGGATTATACCCTTTCTCCAGTTCTCCACGCTACTGACGATTATTCTTCATCTACCTTCTACATGGCTGTAAATACTGGCTATGTTTATGAAGTAAATGAAAATAATATCATTGTGCCAGAATTTGGACTTTCCTATCTTCATTCAAGCACTGACAGCATAAATCTTGATTTTGCTGCTTCTGATGTTTACGACATGCGTATTTCAAGCGATGATTTCTCTGCACTTTATGCTACTCTTATGCTCACATGGCAAGGACAATACGATTTTGACTTTGGCACATTAACACCAAGTGCAGCTTTAGGTATACGTCAAAATCTCACAGGCTCTGACTTTGATTCTTCTGTAAGTGTTTTAGGCGGAACCTTTGATACTGTTGCAAGCGAAGATGATACAACATTCCTCTTCAATACAGGTTTAGAATGGAATAAAGAAAACTTCAGTCTTGGAATATACTATGACGGTGCTTATGGTTCACAACAAAGTTCACATAGTGCTAATGTTAAATTCAAATTAGAATTCTAGTGAGCGAAGCGAACAAAGGCTTTGAGGATTATCCCCACGCGAGCTAGCGAGGATTTGTGCACAACGTGCCAAATCTATTATAAATAAAAGCCCAAAGGCTTTGTTTATAGTATCCAATTATAGGACTAGCCTCCATTTCTTTAAAATCTAGCTTATGTCCTTCTCTGAATGATTTAAACAACATAAGTCATTCAGAGAAAAAGCAAGATTTTGATGTAGGAAGCTAGTCTTTTTTTGTGTCTTTTAGCGCTGTTTCAATAATAGCTGAACTTGCTCTCAAGCAAATAGATACACGAAAATACAAATAATAAATCCCCTAGATTTTTTTCTCCTAGATCTTTTGTTTCAAAAAGTGAAATTTTCTTTTTATCGTTTCATGTTTTGAAACGACGTTTTTGTATTCTCCTTTCAAGACGAACGAAGATGTTCAGAGGAGAAAATTTCATGCGTTTAAACAGACACAGAAAAGGCGATAAAGAGTATTCATGTAATCAATCAAAGGATAGTAAGGAAATTCAATTTCTTATATTAGGCTATATAGACAGACTCTTAAACTTTATCTCGCCTACAAATGAGTATTTTTTTGATTGTCTCAATTTTGCCTTGAATGGAATTGAAGCTTTTACACAAGATTTTCAAACACAAATCGAGATAAAATGTAGAAAAAAAACCAAAAACAGCACAAATAATGTGAATAATCTCACCCTACACAAAGAAATAACAATACTTTTAGATAAAATAAATCTTCATAATTGTAGAGTAATAGTAAAAGAAATAAAATCAAATCCTCAAGATCAATATCCAGAAATGTGGGAAGGCCTTTGTGCACAATACCCGCATATTATAGAACCTTTACTCACTTTGGCTCAAAAATATTGCAAAGAAGAACTTCTGCAACACACTCAAAAGACGCACAATAAACGCTTTACAAAGCTTTTGAAATATTTTTCATGTTCAGAAGAAACAGTTAAACTTCTTGAACTAATATATTCCATTCAATCTATAAAAGATGTTGAATATTATTTTGAAGACACTTTAAATATTCTTGATTTTCAAAAAAAATTTTTATTATGCCAAATGCTTGAAATAAAAGAAGAGCATTTAGATAAAGCTCTCGAAGAAGCACATCTTTCTTCCTTTATTGACGCAAGAAATAATTATAGATTAAATGATAATATCATGAAACTTTTGCAATCTGATTCAGATGAAATTCTCGATGAGCTCTTTTTTACAAAGCTTAAATCTGACATACTTCCACTTGACAAATTCACACTAGAAGAAGAGCAAAAAGACTATATTCTCAGACTGTTAACCTCTGAATCAGAAAAGCCTGTGCACATTCTTTTATATGGTCAACCCGGCACAGGAAAAACTTGTTTTGCCAAGAGTTTGGCGGCTGCTTTGAAATACGATGCTTGGTCTATTTCAAGTAGAGAAGACGATGAAGACAGCAATAGACGATCTTCTCTTGTGGCCTGTAGGCATTTGATGCAGGATAAGAAAAAAACTTTCATTGTTGTAGACGAAGCAGAAAGATTGCTTGATACGGATAGGCATAATTATAATTTATCCAAAGATAAAGCATGGTTGAATTCTTTTTTAGAAAAGCCAAAATCTAAAGTCATTTGGATCAGTAATGAAGTTTATGCTATAGATCAAGCTGTTCGCCGCCGTTTTTCCTATAGTGTGAATTTCAAAAAATTAACTAAAGAACAGCGTATGCAAATATGGCAAGACATTGTTAAAAAAGAAAAAGTTTCTAACTATTTCAAGAAAAACGATATCGAAAAACTTGTAAATAATTACGATGTTTCTGTTGCTTGCATTTCAGCGGCTATACAGCAATCAAAAGAATTAAAATATAGAAAAAGTGATTTTATAGCTGCCGTTTGTAATTATTTAGATTCTTATAGCATGCTTGCCAATAACGGTAATAAGAAAGAAAAAGTAAAAGAAAATAACAATGAAGAAGGAAATTACACTCTTGATGGCGTGAGTTTAGAAGAAAGTTCAAAAACGAATCTCCCTTTATTTATTGAAAAAATCAAAAAAATCGATACTTATCTAAAAACAAATAAATCCTTACCTCCAAATGCAGGAACAATACTTTTTTATGGCCCTCCAGGCACAGGAAAATCTGCTCTAGCAAGGCATATTGCAAAGTTAATTGACAGAAAATGTATTTTCAAAAGAGCGAGTGACATTATTGATAAATATATTGGCGAAAGTGAAAAAAATATCCGCGAAGCTTTTGAGGAAGCAGAAAAAGATGGTGCTATTCTTGTTTTTGATGAGGCGGATTCCTTTATTTTCTCTCGTGAAAATGCTGTGAGAAGCTGGGAAACATCTGCTGTCAATGAATTTTTAACTTCGCTTGAAAGATTCAAAGGTATATGTATTTGTACAACAAACCACCGCAAAAGCATGGATTCTGCTTCAATGAGACGCTTTGCCTTTAAAATCGGCTTCACATACGCAAAGGCAGAACAAATTCTTTCACTCTACGAAACAATTCTCTCGCCTTTTGTAAAAGAAAAACTTTCAGACAGTCTTAAAAATCAGCTTATTGCCTCTAAATTCCTCACAGCTGGCGACTTTGCCGCTGTCCGTTCACAATTCTGGCTTTACGAAAAAGAGGAGCTTTCACATAAAGAAATTGTTGAGGCCTTGATTAAGGAACAAGGATTAAAACTTGAGGCTGTAACAAAAAAGATTGGGTTTTGATTAAAATAATCAGAAGAAAAATGTTAAAATTGAGTTAATTTTGAATAGTTATTTGTTATAAAGAACAATCTTGTGGGGATATAATTATCTACCCTAAAAAACACTCTGCAACTATATAGAATGACTATGCATATACTTTTTTCAAAATACCACTTGACACCAACTGTATTTTGCTATAACTTTATTATTATAAATTTTAAAGGAGAATTTAAATGAAAAATATTAAAATTAAAGGTTTGCCTAATGAGCGTGAGGTTGCATATGCATTACTACTTGCAATTGATGCATTTAATGTAAAAAAAGATAAAATTAGTACACGAGTGAGGATTACTAGAAATGTTCTTAAAGAAATTTCACACAGAGAAGTTATAAGATCAATATTTGTCGATAGACTTACAGACGAATTAGACGCTCTTGGATGGTCTATGTTTGAACATGAAAGTGGATATGCTCTTATCCAAAAGTCAAGAGTAGGTGCGTGGCCTGCTTTGAGTGTTAGTGCTTATAGAGAAAAATATAAGTCTTATACAAGTGATGAAATTATTGCAGAATACGATTCTATTTATGGCAATGATGAAGAATAGTTTAAATTTAAGTGAGGCAGTGATGGAAGATAGCAATCTATTAGAACCATTGACAGATTATTCTATTTTTTTTAGTTCTTGGAAAAATGCTACAGAAGTATTAAGTTTTGAAAAATTTAAAAACTTTCTTGCTGCATATCAGAAAATTAATGCTTATGACTTTAAAAAGGCCTTAGCTCACAAAGAGCCAAATTTTGACAAAAGCGAAGACTTTTTTAATAGCTTCAAAAAGAAATACGATACTTTTCTTGCATTAGGAGGCAAAATTAATGTATGGGAGGTAGCAAAGCTTAAGGCAGATGAATTGAGAAACTGTAATGTTCTTGCATGGTTTCTAAATGCAAATGCTGGACATGGACAAGGAGATTTCTTTCTTAAGGCTTTTTGTGAAACTTTCCTTGAATCAAGTAATTCTCATATTAATTCTAATCAATATTATTCTGTTTCAGTCGAGCAAGCTTTTGCAGAGAATAGCTTTTTGCATGACACTTTTTCTGAGCAGAGTGAAGAGGTTGCAAAGACAAAAAAGAACAATCGAGTGGATATTATAATAGAAAGTAAGGACTTACTACTGTTTATAGAAGCAAAAATTAACGCATTCGAAGGTGTGCAACAACTAAAACGCTATAGTGAAATACTGGCAAATAAAACAAACTACAAAAATAGACATCTTATTTTTCTTACAAAGTCAGGCTATGTGCCGGAAGAATATTCTTCTTTTGAAGTTGCTCCTGTAGGAATTTCATGGAAAACAATTTCTAAATCTTTTGAGACTGCAATGAGAAAACGTTTAGGAAGTACATATAAAACACTTAATCAACCTTTATGGGCAGCATTAGCTGAACAATTTTGCCAACATATAAAAACATTTTAGGAGAAAATTATGGGATACTCTGATGAACTATGCAAACTTGTACTTCAAAATATGGAAATAGTGCACGAAGCACCAAAAGTAATTGAAGAACTCGACAATGAACTGATTGCAGCTTTTAGAGATGTTTTGGAACAAACTTTTAAGGAAAAGCACGGTTGGAAATTTGATTTTGACTATGAAGAAGGTGAATACTGGTTTGCTCCACAAGAATGGCTTGATGAAGAGGATAGTCTAATTGCCTTTTATTTTTTAGATTGCTTAGGAGATGAGGATATAGAATGGATTAAAAATGCAACTTTTAATGATTCCTCTTTAGCTCTTGTCTTTTCTATAGATAAAGATAAATTTAATATGAATGTAAAAATGTTGCAGGCCAAATTAGATGCATTTTACTCCTCAAGCAAGATTTTGCAAGATGCTAATTTTACTTATCACAGTAAAAAGAAAGGTATATTGCTTTCATTTAAATTAAATCCAAAAGAACTTGCAGAAGAATACCCGAACTTTGATAATTCCTTAGATCCATTTAAAAATACCCTAGCAAACATTTTAAAAGTACATGGCGAGTTTGAAAAATTTGTTAATTCACTTAAATAGGATTATATAAAAAATTAGAAATTGAATAACAACCTCAAACCAACACACATAATACCTCAACAAATCAGCTATTTGAAAAAACAACTAGCTGATTTTAATTTTCTCCTATCGTTTCATGTTCTGAAACAATTCTCATCTATCCTTTATCAAAACATTAATAAAGGAATACAATGCAGCAAATAATTTACGCAATGGGTGATGTACATCTTGATTTTGAGCAAGTGAATGCATTTATTGATAAAAAAATCAGAAATAACACTGATTTTCAAAATATTGCAAAAGATGATGAATTAGAAATAATCATCTTGCAATGTGGTGATTTTGGTTTCTTTTGGCCTGCTGTTGATAATAGTAAAGCGATTAATAATGCTGTTGATTTTCTGAAAGATGAATTTGTGAAAATATATTGGTGTCATGGTAATCACGAAGACCATGACGAGCTTGATTACATAAAAAACAAAAATCCCAAACAAAGCTTTTATCAAGTCGCACCATACATCTATTATGCTCCTTTTGCTTCTGTGCTTACTCTCATAGATGGAACAAAAATTATGTTTTGTGGCGGTGCTGAAAGTGCTGTGCAAGATAGGCAAAATCGCATCACTTATGAAAATAAGACACATGAGAAAATTTGGTGGTTACAAGAAGGCATCAACAATGAAGATATGAAAAGACTGCCAAATACGCGTATTGATTGGATTATCAGTCATGCTCGGCCGATAAATGTTCCACTTAAAACTATTGCCACAGATCATCAAGACGAAAGCTCACAATATTATTTAGAAGAGATACGAAAAAAATATAAGCCATCAAGATGGTTTCATGGGCATTATCATGTTTATGAATATGAAACTTTTGAAGAATGTGCATTTATGTGTCTGAATGAATCTCAAGGAAAAGAATGGTGCAAGCAGATTAGTCATATAAATAAAAAAGAAAATTTATTAAATAAACTTATAGATAAAATATTGTGTAAAAATAAAAAGAAAGTTACTATTGTTTCATAATTTGAAACGATTGTTTTTTCTATTTTAAGAAACACTTTAAAATTCTAACATACGAGAAAACCTATGCCCCCAAAAATAAACCCAGATACTCAAGCTAGTGATAATATATTGAAACTTTACACCTTTCTGCAAGTGCACACTCAGCCTATTTCTCTTACTGAGCTTACTAAAAAGTTTGAAGTTTCAAAGCCTACAATGACGCGTTATCTGAAAAAACTTGAAAGTAGTAATTATGCTAAACTTCATCTTGAAGAAAGAGGTAAAGAGCATTTCTATACACTTGATCGCCCTCAAAAACTGCCTCAACTCTCTTTAAGTGTAGATGGTTTACAGCAGCTTGCTCTTTGTCGTGATTTTATTTCTCATTTGCTTCCAAACAATATGAAGCAAGCCATTGAAATAGCACTTAATCAAGCAATTGCCTATCTTCCGCAAGACAGTCAAAATCCTTTACAGGGTTTGCCACATATTGCTTCAAGTTTTACACGTGGTAAGATTGACTATTCTAAGCATCAGCAAATTTTAAAAACTCTTTTGACTGCAATCCGCGATAAAGCTGTTTGCATTGTGACGTATAAAAGCTCGTATGGTGAGCAAAGCTTTGATTATGCACCGAAAAAGGTTGTGGCTCTCAATGAGGCAATACATATAAATGGTTGGAAAGTAACAGATAAAGGCAAGGTGGCAATAATTAAAGAACATCCAAACAATCTGCTTTTACATCGCATACAAAATGTGGAACTCACAAGAAGGACCTCTGAAAATGTGCCTGAAATTATAGAGCATGAAGAAGGCTATTTTGGCTTTATGCGTGATAAAGAAGTATTTGAAGCAACAATCAGATTCTATGATAATGCAGCTACTTATGTAAGCGAAAGAATCTGGTCTTCAAAACAAACAATCACACAAATTGATGACGACTGCATTGAAATTACGTTTACAGTCCAAAGTGCATGGGAACTCAAATCATGGATTTTGAGCTTTGGCGATAGTGCCAAAATCATTGCACCAGATTGGTTGAAAAGTGAAATAGTAGAAAATGTGGAAAATTTACAAGATATGTATAATAATTTAGATGAAGAGTGATTTTATGCAAGATTTTGACTTAATAATACAAAGTAATTTTGAAAGTTTCTCAATAAATTACGGCATAATGCGTGGTAACGATACAGTTCTTTTTATAAAAGCTGGGCAAGACGGAAATATTTATGGTTATGAAAATAAATATTTAGAAATTGCAAATCGCATCAATAAAAAATATGGCTATTCTGTTGTGGTTTCGTCTAATTTTGAGAAAGGAAAGGATACAATTA
>CAYJAZ010000019.1:0-50581 GCA_964368455.1 uncultured Desulfovibrionaceae bacterium | reverse complement strand
TTCTTCATGATGATATGCAAGTAAAATTAGCGAGTTACTATGGACAAAATGCACACTAAACACAGCAAACATAAAAAAGCTTGGGTCATATATGGGTCATACGGGTGTTTTAAATATGAAAAAAGCACCTACGTTTTTACATGTAAGTGCTTGATTTTCTTGTGGCTCCCCGAGACGGTCTTGAACCGCCAACCTAGTGATTAACAGTCACCCGCTCTGCCGATTGAGCTATCGGGGAACAGATACAAATACTAAGAATTGCGTCGTAAAAAAAGTTCTATAAGAAATGTTTCAAGATGTCAAGAAAATCTTTTAAATAAATTAAAAATTTAATAAGAATAGATAAGCTTTATTGTTGGGTTGATAAAAAATTGAATTTTATTCTGTACACAAAGAGAAGAGAATACAACTATATCAACAAAACAAAGTACAAACTTGACACTTTTCTAGAGAAAAGCTAAAGTAAATTTAGATGTTATGTGTAGGCTGAATAAGTATAATTAGCAAGATGTTCAGCTTTTATTTAATAGAAAAATAATTACATAAAAAAGAACGGTAAAAGCCAAAATATCTTTATAGAAAAATACAAGGCTTGAAAAAGTTTTATATAAAGAGCGAGATACATGGAAAAAGCAAAATTTTTACTAGATTTAGCTGATATACTTGAAAAAGATGAAACTTGCCGCGAAGAAGATCTTTTGGAAGAATATGAAGAATGGGATTCTTTAGCTAAAATGGCTCTTATGGCATATTTTCAAGGTAATTTCTCTATAAAACTTAATATAAACTCATTTGACAATTTATTGTATGTAAAAGAAATTCTGGAATTAGCAGGAGAGAAAATTTCGTGATTAATTTTTCAAAAGAGCAAATTTTTCTTGTGACTGGAGCAAGTTCAGGCATTGGTAAGGCTACAGCTTTATTGCTTAATGCACTTAATGCCACTGTTATTGCTGTTGCCAGAAGAGAAGAAGAATTAATTGCATTGAAAAAACAAGCTAAATATCCAGAAAATATTATTATTGAAAAAAAAGATCTCATTGAAAATATAGAAGCTTTGCCACAATATGTGAAAGAATTAAGAGAAAAATATGGCAAATTTTCAGGCATGGCCTATTGTGCTGGGATAAGTAAGATTATGCCGCTCAAGGGTTTAGACTATGCTTCTCTAGAAGAAAGTTTGAAAATTAATTACTTAGCCCCAATCTTTATGGCAAAAGGCCTTGTTAATAAAACAAATAATGTAGGAAAAAACACTTCCTTAGTTTTTTTGGCTTCTGCTAGTGCAAAATCTTGTGAGCAGGGTATGCTGAGTTATAGCGGGGCTAAAGCGGCTCTTGTGGCTGCGGCTAAGGTTTTGTCACGAGAAGTTTCAAAAAATGGAATAAGAGTGAACACTCTTTCTCCAATGGCAATTGATACTGAAATGCTTGATGAAATGGCTCGTGATTATGCTATAGCAAATTATCCACTTGGCATTGGGCAAGTGGAAGACGTTGCAAATAGTATAATTTATTTACTTTCTTCACAGGCTAAGTGGATCACAGGGCAAGATTATATTCTTGACGGTGGGTATTTATAATGAAAAATATCTATGTTGTCGGCGGGGTTGGTTTTGCTCATGAATGTGCAGCCTATTTATTACAAATTGCTCAACAAGATAAATCCATTAAATTTAGTGGCTTTTTAGGCCACAAAAATTATGGTGTAAAAGAAAATTATAAAAGTATGCAAGACTATTATCTAGGCGATATGAATGACTTTTCTTTTAAAGAAAATGATTACATTGTTATAGGTGCTGGCTATTCTGCTCTAAGAAAAGAGATTTATCTTGATTGTAAGAAGTTAAATCTACAATTTTACACCCTTATAACTCCAAATTGTTATATACACGAAAGTCTTGATTGTGGCGAAGCAAATATTTTTATTTCTTCCTTAGTTTCGACACATTGTTCTATAGGTAATGGAAATTTATTCAATGATGATGTGAAGATAGCTCATGATGTAAGTATAGGCGATTTCAATTTTTTTGGCCCTCGCTCGAGCGTTCTTGGAGAATGCGAAATAGGAAATGAAAATTCATTTGGCGTAAATTCTTTGCTCTTGCCTGGTGTAAGCGTTGGAAATAATAATAAAATAGCACCTTTATCCGCTGTGTATAAAAGAGTGAAATCAAATTCCTATTATTTGGGCAATCCTGCAACTAAGGTAGGAGAAATAAAAGATGAGTAAGGTTTCATTTCAACATGTCTTTATACGCGGTGTTTGCACTGTTGTGCCAGAAAAAAAAATCAATATTGATGAAGAATTACATTTTTATGATAATGATGAAAAAAAGCTCAATAGAATAAAAAAAATCTTAGGTTTAGGTACAAGACATATTGTACAAAATGGCGAAACTCTTACAGATTTATGTTTAGAAGCAGGGCAAAACCTTCTTGATGAACTTTCTTATGATAAAGCTGAAATAGATTGCCTTATTGTTGCTTCTACAAGTCATGATTATGCGTATCCAGCAAGTGCTTGTATTCTTCAAGAAAAATTGGGGCTTAGCGAAGAATGTGCTTGTTTTGATATAAGCGGTTTAGCTTGTTCTGCCTATGTCTATGCTCTTTGGCTTGCTCATTCGCTTATTACAGCAGGCTCTGCAAAAAAAGTATTGTTATTAGCGGGTGATACAGTTAGTTTACGCTCTGACGTGCGAAATAGAAATTCAAATATGCTTTTTGGTGATGCTGGCACAGCGACGATTTTAGAATACAGTGAAAAAATTTATAATTCTTCATTCTTGCTTGGGACGAGGGGAGCTGATTGGAATAAGATTGTTGCGCCAGCAAGTGGCTTAAAACTGCCTGTTCGAGCGGATATTGCTCATGTAGAAATAGAAGATAATGCTCATAATGTATGGCATTTATGGGATGAAATAATGCGTGGTATGCATGTTTTTCAATTTACAGGAGAAATTGCCCCAAAAAGTATTGAAGAATTGCTTGAATTTAGCAATATTAAGAAAGAAGATGTGGATTTCTTTGCTTTTCATCAAGGAAATAAGCAGATTGTAGAAACAATTTTAAAACATAGCCAAATAGATTTTGAAAAAAGCAGTACACAAACTTTTACAAAATACGGCAATTGTGCAACAGCTTCTGTTGTGACAGTTCTTTGTGATCAATTATTTGATAAAAAATATTCTCATGTGATGTTAGGCTCTTTTGGTGTGGGGCTTTCATGGTCATTTGCACTTATCTCTTTGCACGATAGCTATAATGGCGGAATAAAAATCATGAAAAAAAGAGAAAGAAAAAGTCGTGCAGAATTAATAAATGCTTGGACTTCCTACTTTAAAAATGAGCATGAGGAATTTGTAGAATAATAGTTAGATATTAAAATATCGAAATAAGCCGATAGAAATAGAAAGAAATAAAGATAGGTTTTAATTATGACAAATTTAGAAAAATACACAAATGCTTTTGTTGAAGCTTTTAATATTGATGAAGATAGAGTTCCGAATTTAAAATACCAAGACATTCCAGAATGGGATTCCGTCGGCCATATGGGACTTGTGACAGCTCTTGAAGATGCTTTTGAAATTTTGCTTAAACCAAATGATCTTATTAATTTAAGCTCCTTTGAAGTAGGAAAGGAAATCTTAAAAAATTATGCTGTGGAAATTGAATAACTTTGCACAAAATACTGCTTTAATTACAGAAAAAGGACAAAAAATTTCCTATAGTGAGCTTGATTGTCTATGTGCTGATTTTAAAACTTTTTTGCATGAGAGATCTCTTGTTTTTCATTTGTGTAAAAATAATCTTGGTGCAATTGTTGGCTATCTTTCTTTTTTAAATAATAAAGTTGTTCCTCTCTTACTTAATGCAAATATAAATGAAGATTTGTTAGTTGAATTATTAGAAGTATATAGGCCTGAATTTATCTATATACCTGAAGAAGAAATAGAAAGATTACAAAAGCTTCTTATTGATTTCAAAATCCTATATAAAGAAAATGACTATGTCTATATTAAAACAAAATACAATGATAAAACAGGTCTTTATGATGAATTAGCACTTTTACTTAATACCTCTGGTTCGACAGGTAGTGCGAAATTAGTACGTTTAACATACGATAATATTAAAGCAAATACAGAATCGATTATTGAATATTTACAGCTTGATAGCTCTCAAAGGGCAATAACAAATTTAGCTATGAGCTATACTTATGCTTTGTCTATTATAAACACACACTTATATGTTGGTGCTTCACTTGTTTTAACAGACAGAAGCCTTTTTGAAAAAGAATTTTGGACTGCTATGCAAGAATATGAAGTGACGTCTTTAGCTGGAGTTCCTTATACATATGAGATGCTTGATAGGTTAAATATTTATGAAATGAATTTACCGCATCTTTCAAGTCTTACACAAGCTGGCGGTCGAATTATTCCAGCCTTGCATGAAAAATTAGCAAGATGGGCTATTGACACAAAAAGAAAATTTATAGTGATGTATGGGCAAACAGAAGCATGTTCACGCATGGGATATCTGCCTTTTGAAAGATCTTTAGAAAAATTTGGAAAGATGGGAATAGCTATCCCAAGAGGAAAATTTTTCTTAGTAGACGAAGGAAATAATCAGATATTTGAAACAGATAAGGTAGGGGAGCTTGTGTATGAGGGGGCAAATGTAAGTCTTGGTTATGCAGAAAAAAGAGAAGATTTGCTAAAAAAGGATGAAAATAAAGGGATTTTATACACTGGCGACATGGCTTCTTTTGATAATGATGGCTTTTATACAATAGTTGGTCGCAAAAAAAGATTTCTTAAACTTTTTGGCCATAGAGTAAATCTTGACGAAGTTGAAAGAGCGATTCGTACGAATCTTGAACTAGATTGTGCTTGTGCTGGTTATGATGATAATTTATATGTTTTCACTACAATGGCAAGCAGAAAAAAAGAAATTAAAGATTTTGTTCATAATTACACGAAGATACATTTTTCTGCCTTTAAAATACAGGAATTAGACAAACTTCCAATAAACGATTCTGGCAAAATAAATTATAATGCATTATCAGTATATTATAGAAAATAATCTCAGGCTAAGAATATGAAATATAAGAAAGAAATATACGAAGTAAACAAGAAAATTGTGCATGATTATGTCTTTTACGAAATAGACGATGTGCTTGCTATTAATGAAGAAATAATGTCTATACGCAAGAGCGATGAAGCTGATATTATTCGTGTGGAAGTAGCGGCAAATGCTGAGAATGAATACTTTATGCAGAAGAATAATTTCTATTTTGCTGACAGAACTATCAAGACTTCTCTTTCGCTTTCTAAACTTCCAAAAAATATTGAAAAAATGCAAAGAGTTGAAATTATAGAAGCACATACAAATAGAGAAAAAATAAAAACTATTGCTTATAATTCATTTCATACTGACAGGCGTTTTCATCTTTTAGAAAAATGCGATAATGATTTTGCTGAAATAAGAATTTCTCAATATATTGATGACTTATTTGCATTAGACAAAAGTAAAATTAAAATATATCAAGCAATATTTGAAGACAATAGTATTGGATTTTTAGCTTTAAAGGAAATTTCAGAAGAGAATGTGTGCATTTATTTGGCTGCCGTAGAAGAAAAATTTCGTTTGCTAGGAACAGCTCAAGCTTTGTATGCAAAAGCAATTATTGAAGCATCAAAAAAATATAAAATAATCGAAGGCAGAATTAGTTCAAATAATATGCCTGTGATGAACCTATACGCCTCTTTTGGAGCGAAATTTTCTTCGCCTCAAAATGTTTTTTTAAAAGAATTTAAGGAAAATGGAAATACTAAAATAAAGGAGTTGAAAGATGAATAAGATAGATTTTACTAAACTCCTTAGTATAGAACCATATTCACTAAAAAAAGCTGAAAAAACAAAGCTTTATAAAGAAGAATTAAATGCACTCACTCTTTATCATTACAATAATTGTGAGGAATATAAAAAAATACTGGATAATTTTTCTTATAAAATTAATGAACAAATTGATTTAGAAAATCTACCTTATCTACCTATTAGACTATTTAAATATTTTGAGTTAAAAAGCGTAAAAGAAGAAGAAATTGTAAAAATAATGACATCGTCTGGAACTTCAGGACAAGCACTTTCAAAGATTTTTTTAGATAAAGAAAATATTTCAAATCAAACTCAAATCCTCACGCATATTCTTTCCTCTTATCTTGGCGAAGAACGTTTGCCCTTGCTCTTTTTTGATACTGAAATTGTCAAAAAAGACAGAACTTTATTTTCTGCAAGAGGGGCAGGAATTGTAGGTTTTACGCCCTATGGAAAAAAGGCCGTCTATGCCCTTAATGAGGATATGAAGCCAAATTTTGAAAAAATAGAAGATTTTTGCGAAAAATATAAGGATGAAAAAGTTCTAATATTCGGCTACACTTCAATCATTTGGCAACATATAGTGAAAGAATGCGAGAAAAAAAATAAAAAATTCAATTTTAATAATGCTATACTTTTTCATATTGGCGGATGGAAAAAACTTAAAGAACAAGCAGTTGATTCTGTGCAATACAATAGTAAAATCAAAGAAATATTTGGTAATATAGCTATTTACAACTATTACGGAATGGCTGAACAACTTGGCTCAGTCTTTGTTGAATGCGAATATGGGCATATGCATTGCTCGAATTATTCAAATATACTTATTAGACGTGCAAAGGATTTTTCTTTGTGCGAGCAAGGGGAAAAAGGAATAATCCAATTGATTTCTTTGTTGCCAAGTTCTTATCCTGGGCATAGTATTTTGACAGAAGATGAGGGAATTATCTTAGGCGAAGACGATTGTAAATGTCAAAGAAAAGGTAAATACTTCAAGATAATAGGAAGATTGAAACAAGCTGAAATAAGAGGTTGTAGTGATAGCTATGAACAAAGATAAAATAAATATCGATAGACAAATATTAGCTTTAAATAAAAGCCCTTTAGCTATGTTTTCAGAGGAGGTATTAGGATTTTTAGATGAACTTTCTCAGCATCTTATGAGGAAAAAAAGCAGAAATAATTTTGCTGATGTCATGGCCTTTGCTTTTTGGGCAAGAAGAAAAAATATAGAAAATATGAAATCTTTTTTTGATGAATACAAAGAAAGACGAGGAAATGGATTATGTTTTCATATTTGCCCATCTAATATACCGATAAATTTTGCTTTTTCTTTTGCATTTGGCCTTTTGGCAGGCAATGCAAATATTATTCGATTGCCTAGCAAGAAATTTGCCCAGGTGCAATTTTTATTAGAGGCAATTGATGAAATATTGAATAAATACAGTAGATTAAAAGAAAGAAATCTCTTTATTTCTTACGATAGAGACAGTTCATTGACGAGTGAAATTTCTGCTATAGCTGATGTTCGTATGCTTTGGGGCGGTGATGCAACTATTTCTTCGCTTAAAGCAATGCAAACAAAGCCACGTTGCAATGATATATCTTTTGCAGACAGATATTCCTTATGTATTATAGATGCAAATTCTATTTTAGAGCTTGATGAAATAAGATTGAAAGGCTTGAGTGAAAATTTTTACAATGACACTTTTTTAATGGATCAAAATGCATGTTCTTCGCCTCAACTTATTCTCTGGCTTGATGGAAAAGATACTGAAAAAGCAAAAGAAATTTTTTGGCAATCTATAGAAAAGACAAGTGAAAAATATATTCTACAAGATATGGATGCAATGGATAAATACACGCAATTGTGTAGAGAAATAATAGAATTAAAAATATATAAATCAAGCATTTGCCATTCAAATAAAATCTATAGAATAGAATTATCAGCACTTGAGAAAACTTTGGAAAATTTGCGTGGAAGAAATGGTTATTTTTATGAATACACATTACCTTCAAGAGAAAGCCTTGTGAGTGAGTTGTTTCCTATAATTACAGATAAGTATCAAAGTATAAGCTATTTTGGAATTGATGCAAAAGAATTGCAAAAAGACATTATAAACAATAATATTATAGGCATAGATCAAATTGTGCCCATAGGCAAAACATTAGAGATGGATATTTTTTGGGATGGTTATGATATTCTAAGAATGCTTTCGAGGAAAATACTTCTTAAGTAATTGAATAGTTAGATTATTTCCAATAATCCATAAATCCTTCTTTGTAAAAGAAATATTCAAATTGTAATACTTTGTTGATTTTTTCAGCAAAATCTTTGATAGAAAAACTATTGTTACATAGTTCAATTGTATCTTTTTTAAAAAACAGCCATGTTTTTGCAGTAGGCGAATAAAGCGAATGTTTGAAATTATATTTATCCATAAATATTTGCATAGATTTATTTGAAAAAACAGAACAATGCAAAAGTGAATAATAAAACCAATGCGGATCTTTTGGTGGATTTTCGCAAACAAGAGTGTGAAAAGCAAAAATTCCTTGAGAGTCAGTGTAATCGAGGCATTGCATCATTTCATCTATGGGTGAAAAATCTCGAATATGTTCTAAAAAAGCACTTGAAAAAACAGTAGAAAATTTACTTTCTTGTAATTGTTTCTTGCTTATATATCTTTGCCCTAAAGGGCCTTCTGGTATGAGGTATTCGTCATAAGGACTTGCATTTATAGAAAAATTTTCTTTTGCTATGCGTGAAAATTCACCAAGTCCAGCGGCATAGTCAAGAAGAGAATCTTTATTGATAACTTTATGCTGAGCTAAAATATGAAAAAGCAAGGCTTGTTGTAAATAAGGCGGAAGTTGCGTATAATCAGCTCTTTTTTTATAAAAAGTTGTATGAATAACTTTGTTTACATGCGTAAAATTTTCTTCGTCTAGCTCATACATACTTTTTGAGAAAGTGAATTTACAAAAAGAGCATTGATAATAAGTGTTTTTATCAATATTTAAATTAAGATTTTTATCAATTTCTTGTGAGAAATAAAAATTTGCTTCTGCATGGCATAGGGGGCATTTTGTCATATAAATCTCATTTTATTATTCTTGTTCAAAATATAATTTAACAAGCAAATTAGCTACTTGTCAAGCAAAGACTCATAAAATTATAAGCTAAAGGCGTAAAAGGCTTTTTACTTGCTAAAACAATATAAGTAGCTTATTGTTTTTACAGAATTTATATGCTTTTTGATGTTTGAAAGGGTAAAGAGTATGCAGAATAATCAAGTTGAAAGTATAGTTGAGAAAAAATTTTTTGATGCAAAATGGTATTTAGCTGAAAATCCTGATCTAAAAGGTATAGACATACCCTTAGTAGAGCATTTCCTTTCTATTGGTTGGAAAGAAGGGCGAGATCCAAGCCCCTATTTTAACATGAAAGCCTATCTTGCAAAACACCCTGAAATTCTGCCAATAAGCATGAACCCACTTATTCATATGGCTTATATGGCTAAGAATGTTCCTAGTTCTGAACTCGTTTTTCATGAAAATGCTCTTACACTCAAAAAAGCATTTGTAAAGCATGAAAAAAAAGCGTTAAAAAGAGTAGTTGTATTTGCTTCTTTGCAATACGGTTCAAAAATTCCTGATTATGAAATCTATTATTTACAGAAGCTTAAGGAAATTTCAGATGCAATCATCTATATTTCTGATAGTCCTATTTTGCAAAATGAATTTGATAAGCTTGAAAATTTAGTAAGCTATGCTTCTTGTGAACGACACGAAAAATACGATTTTGGTTCTTACCAAATAGGTATAGAATATATCAAGAATACTATTGGTTTAGAAAATGTCGATCAATTAATACTTTGTAATAATTCATGTGTCGCACCGATCTTTGACTTATCTGAATTTATACAAAGAATGGAAGAAGAAAAACTAGATTTTTGGGGCGCAAGCTCTAATCAAATACCAGTGCCACATCTACAATCTTATTTTCTTTTCTTTCATAACAATGTTATTAACAGCCCAGAATTTATAGATTTTTTTGCAAATATAGAGAAAGAAAAAACAAGATTAGAAGTTATCTTCAAATACGAATTGATTTTAACTAATAAACTTGCTCAGGCTGGCTTTAGTTACAATGCATTTGTAAATGGCTTAAAAGCACGTGAAAACAGGGAAAGGGGAATTTCACAAGAAGATTTAACCACTTATCCTTGTTATTTGATGCAACAAAGACTTCCCTTTGTGAAGATGACATTTTTAGTGAATTCTGAAAATAATTGTGATGGTTTAGAAAACACTTTAAATGAATTGAATGGCTATAATCCAGAACTTGCTGTACTTGCTAAAAAACATCTTGGTAAGCATACAATTTCAAAACATAATTGGTATCGAACGATTCCAAGTGCAAATATTTTGATAGAAGAAAGAAAAAGACTTTTTAACCGTTTCAAGATGGAAATAAACCTTGCTATGGAAGAAGAGCTCAAAGAAATGAGAAGAAAAGCAGCTATTTATGCTTCACAGCAAATGATAGCAAGAGAGTCTCAAATAGTGCATAAATACCTTGATGGTTTAAATGGTATTGAAATAGGAGCTTCTTCACAAAATCCATTTGGTCTTGAAAAAACAGGTGCTTATGCAAATGTCGACTTTAAGGCTGATCATGGCACGCATTGGCAAATGAACAAATCTTTAGAACCTGCAAAAGTGAATATTGTTGCTTCTGGCGATGATTTACCCTTTAAAGATGAAAGTTTAGACTATGTTGTAAGTTCTCATGCTATTGAGCATTTCTTTGATCCTATCAAAACGATTAAAGAATGGTTTAGGGTCGTAAAAAAAGGCTCTTATGTGATTATGATTGTTCCACATAAGCAAAGAACTTTTGATAAATTACGCGATATCACGCAAGCACAAGAACTTCTTGATAGACATAGTGGAAAATTGACTTTAGACTCTTATGCGGTAGTGAGTTTAGAACAATACGCAAAAGATACTTCAATGCAATTAGACTCTTCGGATTTGCCTGCAAAAATGTTGATACAAATAGAAAACAATGTTATTCCAGATGGTTATGTGTCTGTCTATGAAAGAGAAGAAATTATGTATACGCATTGGTCTGTCTGGGACACGCAAAGTTTTGTCGATTTATGCCAAAAGATGCAGTGGAATATTGTAGAAGTGCAGGATTATGACGATAAGGTTGGCAATGGATTTTTGATTGTCTTACAGAAATAACTTTATCTTATCAATATATTGAAGCAATAAAGTAGTAAAATAAACTTTCTATAAAAAACTTAAAAGATTAAGAGAAAAACTGTGTCAGCAACAACAAATTTCATGAAGAAAATACCATGCTATGGCCTTACTTTTTTTGATTTTGAAAATTTTAAAAAAAGTATTGAAAGTTTACTTGAAAAAAAAGAATTTCTCGATATTAAAATCATAGAAAATTATAGTAAAAATACGGAAGAACTTTTCAAGCCTTATATTTTTGATTTATTAAAACAAGGCCTTATTAGCGAATATTTTCTTTTTGAAACAAATATTGCTGCAAATGCACCAAATAAAATTTATTACGACCATTTGCTTTTGGACGCAAAAGTGCAAAAGTCAAAATATGTGATGATAACAGATTTAGACTTACTTTTTGAAAAGGATTGGTTAGAGGAAGAATTAGCTATTGTGAAGAATAATAATGATGTTCTTTGTGTTGGGCTTGATCTTTCTTTAGAAAATTTACCAGATATTGAACTTCCTGAAAAATGGGTACATCCTCTAGTGAAAGGCAAGGAATGGTGGGTGCCAACGCCGATGGAAGAAGAAGATTATTTACTTGGCTATACTGGCGGCTGGGGGCTTTTGTTTAGGACAAAGCAATTTTTAGCAATTCTTAATGCTTTTAAAGAAAAAAATCTTTTGATGCGAGATGAACAAATGCATCATTTTGCTATTCACCATAAAATGAAATGGGTGCGGACAAAAAGAAATAAAGCCTATCATTTGACTTGGGATAATTATACCAATAATGATGAATACATGCAGTGGAAATCACAATATACAGTTCGTGAAATTTGGGATACTAAAAAAGCCTCAAACTATATTCTTTATACAAAAAATCCGCTTGATAGCACTATTTGTGAACAAAGATACGAATGGCATTCTTCTGAGTGGCTCGTCGATAATTAATGAAATTCTTAAAAACTCAATTATAAATTTGCTATTTAACTTGTTTTAGTCTTTTCTTGTGATTTTTTTCTGCTTCTTGTGATTTTTTTTACAAATTTGCGAAATTTTTCGCCTTTTTTTTGTTTTTTTACTAGCTTTTTATTTTGTTTTATTATAAAGTCAATTCAGTATAAAAAATTTTGATATAAACAATTATACATTCTTCTACAATGGCTTTTTATGGAGAGAATATATTCTTTATATTTAAATTTTATAACATTTATTACAGCTATAAAGCTGTGAAAGCAAAAAAAAATAGAAATTAGGAGTATGTATGTCTTTTAAGTCCGACATTGAAATAGCTCAAGAAACCTCTATGGCACCAATTGTTGAAATAGCTAAAAAAATTGGTTTGGAAGAACAATATTTTGAATCTTATGGAAGATATAAGGCTAAAATTAATGCAAATTTTCTTGCTGAGAACGAACAAAAACCTGATGGAAAGCTTATTCTTGTAACAGCGATAAACCCTACGCCAGCTGGTGAGGGTAAAACCACCACTACAGTAGGGCTTGGCGACGCTCTTCAAGCTTTAGGAAAAAAATCTGTTATCGCTCTTCGTGAACCATCTTTAGGGCCTGTTTTTGGTATTAAAGGTGGTGCAGCTGGCGGCGGATACGCTCAAGTTTTACCAATGGAAGATATAAACTTGCATTTTACGGGTGATTTTCATGCCATAGGAGCTGCAAACAATCTCTTGGCGGCTTTGATAGACAATCATATCCATCAAGGCAATGCTCTTAACATTGATGTACGCAGAATTACATGGCGAAGAGTTGTAGATATGAATGATAGACAGCTTCGTACAATAGTGTGCGGTATTGGCGGAAAAACTAATGGCGTGCCACGTGAAGATGGCTTTGATATTACCGTTGCTTCTGAAGTTATGGCTATCTTGTGTCTAGCAACAGATTTAAAAGATTTAAAAAACCGCCTTGCAAAGATTATTATTGGCTACACTAAAGACAATAAACCAGTCACAGCAAAAGATCTACAAGTTGAAGGTGCTATGGCAGCTCTTCTTAAAGACGCTATCAAACCAAATCTTGTGCAAACACTAGAAAAAACACCTGCTTTTATTCACGGCGGCCCTTTTGCTAATATTGCGCATGGTTGTAATTCTGTAGTTGCTACAAAAATGGCTATGAAATTAGGCGATTATGCAGTAACAGAAGCTGGTTTTGGTGCTGATTTAGGTGCAGAAAAATTCCTAGATATTAAATGCCGTTTGGCGGGCATAAGCCCATCGGCAGTTGTTATTGTGGCAACGGTTCGAGCACTTAAATTGCACGGTGGCTGTAAAAAAGAAGATTTAGGAAAAGAAGATCTCCTCAGTCTTGCACTAGGTTTGCCAAACTTACTTCAACACGTTGAAAACATAACTAAAGTTTTTGGTTTGCCAGCTGTGGTTGCGATAAATAAATTCCATTCTGATACAGCTTTAGAGCTTGAATTGATTGAAAGAAAATGTAGAGAATTGGGCGTGAATGTCGCTTTATCAGAAGTTTGGGAAAAGGGCGGCGAAGGCGGTAAAGCTCTTGCAGAAGAAGTTATCAAGCTTGCTGAAACTAAAGAAAAAAATCATAATTTTGCCTATGCTCTTAACAGTAGTATAGAAGAAAAATTATCTGCTATTGTTAAAAAGATTTATCGTGGTAGAGATGTTGTAATAACAGCAGAAGCTGCAAGACAAATCAAATTATTTGAAGAGCTTGGTTATAGTAAATTGCCAATATGTATGGCAAAAACTCAATACAGTTTTAGTGATGATGCAAAGAAAATTGGTGCACCTAGAGACTTTGTTGTTACTATTAGAGATCTTAAGGTTTCAGCTGGGGCAGGTTTTATTGTGGCTCTCACAGGCGAAATTATGACTATGCCAGGCTTGCCAAAAGTTCCTAGCGCCGCACATATTGATATAGATAAAGACGGAAAAATCACAGGACTTTTCTAAGAAAGACGCAATAAAATTATAATACAATAATAAAAAGCACTTGTATGTATGCAAGTGCTTTTTATTATAAATTATTCCAGAAAGATGCTCATTTATAAAATCTCATTAAATTCACACAAAAGTGTTGCTTTTTTATATTGGATAAGGTAATCTATAAGCGGTATTTTTTGATTGACGTTAAACCTTTTTAAGGCAAAGGAATAAAAAGTTTAAAATGCTTAAAATTTTCCTTATTATACTAGGCTGTTTATTAAACATCACTAATTTCTCTACTACGAACAAGTTAGCTCTTGCCGCAGAGTCTAAATTTGTGCAAATAAAAGCCCAAGATGAGAAAGATGAAAATATAAAACAAAGTTCTGAAAACAATGCTATTACAGAAATTTCATTCTGGACTTTTCCTATTGGCGATTTTGGCAACAAAGAAGTCCTTCAGTCTTTTATTGATGATTTTAATCTACTTTATCCTCATATAAAAATAAATGTTGAAATTCTTAGCTATAGTACAGGCGATGCAATTATTGAAGCTGCTATTGAAGCAAGAAAAGCACCTGATATCGTTATGGAAGGGCCAGAACGCCTTTTAGCGAATTGGGGGGCACGTGGTTTGATGATTGATCTTCGTGATATGTTTGATGAAGAAAGAATCGCAAATATTTCAGCTGTTTCTGAAAAAGTGCTTTTTGCTTGCAAATCACCTGATAATGCTTTTTATGAATACCCCCTTGTTATGACAACACATGTTCTTGCTATAAACTATGAAATATTTGAAAAAGCTGGTGCTCTTGAATTTATAGATTTAGAAAATCGAACTTGGACTGTGGATGGTTTTGTTTCAGCTATGGCAAAAGTTCGTGATTCTGGACTGATAGAAACACCAGGCATTATCTATTCAGGTGGGCATGGTGGCGATCAAGGAACAAGGGCTCTTGTCACAAATCTTTATGGTGCTAAATTTACGAATGAAGATTATTCTGCCTATACAATAAATGAAGAAAAGGGCATACAGGCCTTTGAACTTCTTGTGGATATGGTGAATAATAAATCCCTTAGTCATAGGCCTGATATTGTTGCAGGCGATGCAATAGAGCTTTTTGCTCAAGGTAAAACTGCAATGACTTTAGCTTGGAATGCAAATAGCGAATCGCTTTATTACGACAAGCTAAACTTCACACCTTTTGCTATGAATTTCCCTTCTCATGACGGTTCTGTTGAATTACAAGGCGGTATATGGGGATTTGGAATATTTAATAAAGGCGATCAAGCAAGGGTAGATGCATCAAAAAAGTTTATTGACTTTTTAGCTAATCATCCCTTACAAATAAAGAAAAGCATTCTTGCTAGCCAATTTTTTCCTGTGAATAGTGCTCATAAGAATATATATGCAGGCAGTGAAAATGAAGAAAGAATAGCTGTTTTTACTTCTTTTTTAAAAAACTTTGGTAGCTATTACCAAGTAACTCCAGCATGGCCAGAGCAAAGAGCTGCATGGTATCGCCTTTTGCAAGAAGTTTTTAGTGGAAAAGATGTGAAAAGTTCAGCAGATAAATATGCAAACTCTCTCAACGCGCAAATTAATCCATAGAAAGGAGGAAAGATAATGCTAAAAAATGAAAAAAACCGTTTCCTCCTACCATTTGCGATATTTGGATCTATTTGTATTCTTCTTGTCTCGATGTTTGTCTATAATATTTATATTGGCGATGAAATTGAAGAGCTTTCTGAGAGCAATATTGAACAATTAGTAAGAAGTAATGCCGAAACATTTAAATTAAAATTAGAAACAGATGTCAATTTATTAGAATCTTCAGCTTCTTTATTACCTGTGTGGGATTTCTTACGCTACATTAATTTTGATTCAGATGATTATGAATATTTATCGCGTGCTTTTGATTATATGCTTGTGGTAAATCCCTATGGATATGCTGTTGGTAGTGATAATGCTATTGGCGATTTGGCTAACTATGAATATTTTCAAAGAGCTTTAGCAGGTGAAACGGTAATAAGCGAACCTTTTAAATCAATATTTACACAAAAAGATGCAATCATTATTGCTACACCAATGATTGCCAATGGTAAAACTCGAGGTGTTTTAGCTGGCCTTATATATTTGGAAAGCTTAGATAAGATGTTTGGTGCACATATAGAAGGAGTAGAAGCTAATATTATAGTCAATTCACAAGGAACTATAATTTCAAATAGCGTTGAAACTTCAAACTATGTCATTCTCTCAAATATTTTTGAACAAATTGAAAAAGATAATCCTCGTGAGAAAGATAGATTCAATGCCTTTAAAAATGATATTATCAATACTCAAAGAGGAAAAGAAAGCATTCATTTTGACGGGCAAGTATACACCCTCATCTATAAACCAGTTGGAATAAAAGATTGGATGATAGTTTCAATTATTCCTGATAGTATTGTAAAGGCTACGACAAGAAATATTGTTATTATTACTGCAATTATTTCAATTGTTATTATGCTTATTGTTTCTATTTTTGGTGCAATAATAAATTCATCTCAAAGAAAAACATTGGAAAAAATTGCTGAAATAGCTTATATTTCACCTCTTACCGGAATTAATACTATTATCAAATTTAAGCTTGATGCAAAAGATTTCATTCTTTCTAATAGCTCAAGGCAATTTCTCTTTGTAAAATTTGATGTTGAAAATTTCAGACTCGTCAATGAATCTCTTGGCGATAAAGAAGGCGATAGAATTCTCAAAGCTATGGCTCAAGCAATTGATTGTAATTCCAAATATGATTCAATCAGTGCACATCTTCACACAGACGAATTCATAGTGCTTCTTGCCTATACTGGCAATACTCTTTATAATTGGAGAGAAGACTATACAAATAAACTCTTTGAGATCTTGGGCGAAGAATTTAACTATAATCTACGAATTGTTGCTGGCTATTACAATACTGATGCAACAACAGCTTTGGATATTGGAACAGCGATAGAAAGAGTGAATATTGCCCATCGTCATGCAAAAGAAACAAAAGCACTTGAAAGCGTATACACAAATGAATTCCTCACTTCTGCAATAAGAGCAAAAGAAATTGAAAATCTTATGGAAGAAGCTTTAGAAAATAATGAATTTATGATGTTCCTACAGCCTGAACTTAATCTAAAAACAGGAAAACTTGTGGGTGCTGAAGCTCTTGTACGCTGGGAACATGATAACAAAATGATGTTTCCTGATGAATTTATTCCAATTTTTGAGCAAAATGGCTTTGTTCTTAAGCTTGATATGTATATGTTTGAACAAGCATGTAAATACCTTCAAACATGGATAGCAGAAGAAAGAGAAGCTTTTGTTATTTCAGTAAATTTTTCACGAAAACATCTTTATACAATAGACTTTGTTTCTACTCTTATAAATCTTTGTAATAAATATAATGTTGCATCAAAATATCTTGGTATAGAAATCACAGAAAGCAGTATGCTCAATAATGAAGCAGAACTCATCACACTTATTCGCCATCTACATGAAAATGGCTTTAATGTATTTATGGACGATTTTGGTTCAGGGTATAGTTCGCTTGGCTTGCTAAAAAATATTCCAGTTGACGTGCTAAAACTAGATAAAAGCTTCCTCACAAATATTGATGAACGTGAACGCAGTTATGCGGTTGTAAGTAGTATTATTGAACTTGCTAAAAAAATAAATATCAAAACATTGGCCGAAGGCGTTGAAACTTTGGAAAATCTTCATATGCTTAAAAAAATGGGTTGTGATATTGTTCAAGGCTATTATTACGCAAAACCAATGCCTGAAAGCGATTTTAAAGATTTCTATTATAGTGCAAAGAGCACAATGAATATAGATGTGACAAAGTAAGAAAAAAGAAATTGTGAACATTAATAGATTTACCTTGTCCACAAAACAGCTCCATTTCTCGAAGTTTTACTACTATTTGTTCTATACTGTAATTTTTTCTAGCCATTTTTACTTCTCCTATTTATTGTTAGTTTTACATAATTTTACTAACTTAGAAAGTAGTATGACTTTCGGGGAGAAGATCAAATATGACTTAACCGTATAGTATTGCAACAAAAAGCAGAGAATAATACGGTTAAGTCTATAGTGTTACAATTAACTAAGATATCTTACATCAGCCTTCTTTCTTGTAGGCACATTCACATAAATTTCATTGTCGTTATAGCCAAAGCCAATTGCTGAATACACTCTTTCATTGTCTTCAAGGCCTAAAAGTTTTTTAAGCTGTTTGTTTGTGTTGATAAAACCTTCTAAAAATCCTAAAAAGCAAGAACTTATACCTTGAGAATGCATGAGCATAGTGGCGAGCGTTGTTTTTATTACGCTGTCTTCAAGGGGCATAGAAGCTTTTTCTTTATCGGCATAAGCAATAAGAAGATGTGGAGCACCAAGTGTGACAGCATTTCTCACTTGTTCTAAATGATCTATAAGACGTTGATTCGATTCTTTTTTCTTAAGCCTTGCAAGACAGATTTGGTATATTTCTTCTACTTTTTCTTTTGTAGAAACTACAATCCATTTGATTTTTTGATCGTTTTTTGCACTTGCAGTATAATCTAATGTACGAATAATATCTTGAATGACTTCTTCGTCTACCAATCTTTCCTGATAGTTACGTATAGAACGATTACTCATAATTAGATTTTTCAAATCATCATAGGCAATATTTTTTTCTGCTTTTATTACTTCTTCTTGCATACCGTCTATTGTGATTGCATTGAATTGACAAACACCCTGACAATGCCCACAAGAAATACATTTAGGTCTTTCAGCAATAACAATTTTTTTGTCTTCTATTGAAAGAATACCCATTGGGCATAATTTTTTGCATTTTCCACAAAGAACACAATTTTCTGAATTTATTTCAATCATACTATTATTTCCTCAAATATAATAAGAAATTTCTTTTCCACTTCATCACTATACGCAGATATACTTTGATTTACAATGTTTTTTTGCAATCTTTAAAGGAGTATTGTGCCAACTTCAAGTAATCATTAAAAATCAAAAAAATTAATTTAAAAACACATCCTAAATAAAAAATCAAATTTTTTTGTAAATATTGTCATTTAGAACTGTATATGGAATAATAAAAATAATTGATTTGTCTAAATTGTTCTCAGGAGAATTAATATGAATGAGAAAAACCTTATTGAAAGCATTCAAGCTATAAGTGCTCGGTGTAAAGCATTAAGAATGGGGACTGAAAGCCTAAATATCATTGAAATGCTAAGGCTAGATAAAAATGTTTTGGAAACAGCTCATAGTAGAGCATTGAAAGAATTTTTATCGGCCGGGGAAGGTTACGGCTATCCATTTTTTAAAATCTTTCTTGCTACTGTTGAATTGGAAGCCTTAAAATATTTTAAACCTAACTATTTTCATTGTGAAAAATTCAATATTGATATTCTTATAACAGGAAAAATAGCCAAAGAAGAGTATGCAATAATCATTGAAAATAAAATAAATGAAGCCGGCGATCAAGAAGAGCAGATAGAAAGGTATATCTCAACTGTTAAAAATTATTATAACTGTAAAGAACAAAATATATATGTTCTCTATCTTGTAAGCGGACAGGGAAAAATTATTCCAGCCGAACACAGTATTAGTTCTGAAAGAAGAGAATATTTTGAAAAAAGAGGACAATTTATAACAATTACATATATTGAAGACATTGTAAAATTTCTTGATAAAATCCTTGCAACATGGAGCAATGAAAGTATAAGAACAGCCGCATACCAGTATCAAGAATACATAAAAGATATATATGGCATAAACGACAAAGAAAGAGGGTATGTAAAAATGGAAAACGATATTTTGTATAAAGAATTAAAACTGGACGAAGAAGCTAAGCCAAGTCAAAAACTTTTCGACTTTTTAAATAATATTGAAAAAACTAAAAGCTCTGTATATCAACTCTTAGGCAAGGAGCTTTTACACGATATTCATAGTCTTTATAAAGACAGTTCAAGCCTGTTTGATGACGAAGTTGTTGTTGATATTCCTTTTACTTTTGGCGAGCAAAGAGAAGAGTTAAGGCTTCACGTCAAAAATAAGACTGCTGATAATATGAGTATATATTTAGAGCAAGAAGATGATTTTTTTATTAATGCACAAAAAAGAAAAATATCTGCGGAAATGAATAAATGTATAAGAAGTTTTTTTCCAAGAATTCCGTATAAAAAAAGACAAAATTTTTCAAATTCTGAGTCGTTTTTTACTTACAATAACACAGATACGGAGTTTACATATTATTATAATTACTTACAAGTAATACGTGAATGGGTTAAGCTTTATAGCGAATGTGAATTACAAGAAATTCATTTCTCTGGGCAGTGGGACTTTAACATCACACTACCAATTTTATATAAAAATGAAAAAAAGCAAATAAAGCTTGAATTAGGAAACGCAGATGAGGAGTTTTATTTTGGATTTAATTTAAGTGCAAATAGCGAAGAACTGAATAATAAAATACAAAAATGTTTTGCCGCACAACTAAAGCCAGATCATGAGAATAATTCATTGTTTTACTGTCTTAGCATTCATAATAGTGTTAAAGAATTCAAAGAAACTATTGAAAGAATCAAACAAATTTCATAATAACTTCAAAATAGATTATAAAAATTCACTTAACAAAAAACTGTCCTCTTCAAAATGGCAGTTTTTTTATTGAATTATTTTATCCTTACTTCTTCTTTTCAAATTTTTAAACAAGAAAAGGGTTTATAATTTTCATCATAAACCCTCTGTTATTATCTAAAATTCTCTAAGGTGGTGTGTTTATAGACTTTAAGATTTAATTAGTTTTTATGTTGTTTTTTAGAGTGTCTAGTACTTTGGAAAAAGTTGCTACCATAGTACTTGCGTCGCCTATGTTTTGAGGGACAATCATTGTAGTGCCTTCTTTAGCAATATTTCCGTATTGCTCAATCCATTTTTCTGCAATTCTAAAATTAACTGAAGCTTGTCCTCCCTCAGTTTGTAGCTCATCTGCAATGAGTTTAATACTTTTAGCCGTTGCAAGTGCTACAGTTTCTATTGCTGTTGCTTCGCCTTCTGCTTTATTTTTCATTGCAGTCATGTCGCCTTCAGATTTAGCAATAAGAGCCTTTTTTTCACCTTCAGCACGGTTGATTTCTGCTTCTTTTTTCCCTTCTGATTCAGCAATAATAGCTCTTTTTTCACGTTCTGCCTGCATCTGTTTTTCCATTGCTTGCATTACAGTTTGTGGAGGTGCTATATCTTTGATTTCATAACGTAAAACCTTAATCCCCCAAGGAATAGTTGCAAGGTTTAAAGCTTCAATAACTTCTTTATTAATATTTTCACGTCCCTCAAAAGTTTTATCTAGTTCAAGCTTACCAATAGCAGATCTTAAAGAAGTTTGAGCTAATTGAATTGCTCCAGTATAATAATTATCAATACCATAAGCAGAAGAAGAGGCATTAACAACTTGAAGATAGATAACACCATCAATACCAACAGAAACATTGTCTTTTGTGATACATGTTTGCTGTGGAACATCAAGAACTTCTTCTTTTAAAGATCTTTTATACGCCACCACGTCAAAAAATGGAATCAAAATATGAAAACCTGCATTTAAGGTTGCTTTGTATTTTCCTAATCGCTCAATAACATAAGCTTCTTGGTTAGGCACAACTTTTGCGGCTTTAAATAATGAAACAACAACTAATAAAGCAATAAGCCCTGTAATAATCAAGCTAACATTTATATCCATAACTACCTCTAGTATTTTTTTTACAACAATTAATTATTTAATGTTGTTATCATCTTCTTCAATTTCTTTAACAATTAATAATAATTTATCATGATTATCTTGCTTGATAATTTTTACCATTTTTCCTGCTTCTATGTGCGAGTTTGAAGTCGCTCGCCAATATGAATCACCAACAATAACAGTGCCTTCACCATTTGCTGCTATTTCTTTATCAACTTTTATAGGTAAGGAAAAGAGTGCAGAGAGGGCATTGCCGTCTTCATCGTCTTCATTTACAATTTCTTTTTTTCCAACAAAAATATTTTTTATTTTACTTCTGCCGAAAAATAGCAATAGAGGAGTTGATACAATGAAGCTTACAAGTTGCCATTCAATGCCGAGCCCAAATAGGCTTACCAGCGAAGCGAGAATTGCAGCTAAGCCAAAAAACAAGAAAATAAATGTTGGAACAAACATCTCCGCCAATATTAAAGCAATCCCTATAGAAAACCAATATAACATACGAATATCCTTGTTTAAAAATCTATAATTTCATATATTAAGATATAGTATATGAGAAAAAATATCAAGGCATTATATTACACATCTTTTAAGAAGTAGATAGAGCCTTTCTCTAACTTTATATTGTATAGAATATTTATTATAGTTTTAATTTATAGAGTTAACTGTATTTCTTTCTATGGTATATTTTTATTTAATGAGTATTACTTATCAAAATATTCACTTATCGACTTTAAAATATTACCAAATAAAAAAAGCACTTATTACTAAGTGCTTATTTATTTTGAGTGGCTCCCCGAGACGGTCTTGAACCGCCAACCTAGTGATTAACAGTCACCCGCTCTGCCGATTGAGCTATCGGGGAACAGATACAGTTGCAATCGCTTCTGCGTCGTGAAAAGGAATGTATAGTAAAATGAAGTACTAGTCAAGTAAAAAATAAAGATAAATTTTTTCAGAAGATTTGCCTTGCAAATTATGCTATGATTTTCTTGCTTTGTTTTTAGTTTTTTTAACTAAGATATTGATATATTATGTGTTTCCTATGGTACAGTTTCTGCCTTGTCTTTTTGCTTTATAGAGATTTTGATCTGCAAGTTTGAGTGCTTCAGTAAAATCTATATCACAATTTGTTACATAATAGCCGATACTTACAGTGTAGGAAATCACGTGTTCATGAACATTGCAAGGAGTTTTTTCTATAGCAATTCTTATTCTTTCAGCAACCTGTTTTGCCTGTTGGCTAGGTAGTTTAGCCATGAAAAGCACAAATTCTTCGCCACCAAGGCGAAAGGCGTGATCGCTTGCATTTTTTTGAGACAGAAGTATTTGAGATATATGCTGAAGAACTATATCTCCTATGTCATGTCCATAGGTGTCATTTATTTTTTTGAAATGGTCTATATCCAAAAACATAAGTGTATAGGAAGAGTTGCTTTCTTTAAGCTTTTCAGTCGCTTGAGGGATGATTTCATCAAAGCTACGTCTGTTTTTTAAAGATGTAAGTGGGTCAGTGAAGGCAAATTGTTTATTTTGCTGATAAGCCTTAGTTAATGCACACTTTGTTTTGTGTCGAAAATATTCTGTACAAGCTGAAAAGAGAAAAGAACCTAAGAAAGCTATAAGAAATCTAGTCAGTTGCGGTAAAGTGAATGCATCGTTCAAATAGATATTTAAAGGAGTCAGAACGAGCATGCAAAGCGAAATAAAATAAAGGATATTAAAAATAATACCAATATAGAGGCCACTTGTGAACATAAGCATAGGCGGAAAAATTATAAACCAAACAAGGCTTCCAGAGGGATCATAACTGTCTGTAAGCAAAATATAATAGCCAAGAAAGGCAAGAATTATTTGACAAAGCGGTTGTGCAATATTTACTGAGATAATTTTTTTATACATCCCCAAAATTGATAATGACATGATGGAAATAAGGAATGTAAGCAGATATAAAATATTGATGTGTGCGTCTTGAATATTTACAATTAAGCAGAATAAAATAATAATTATAGATGAAATACCAAGAATATAAGTATTGATTGTACGGAATTGTTCGTCAGTAAGATCTTCAGGGGAACTAAAGAAATGTTTTAGATTTTTCTTGACAAAATAGTCAGAAAGAGAAATCTCTGTCAGAGAACTCAAGGTCTTTTTCATAATTAATTTACCTGAATATCTTGTACTTGTTTTATTTACACATTAGTTTCAGTTTTATATCAAAAAATGAAAAAAAAGTCAAATAAACGATTTTTTTTATTGATATTTACAAAAAAATAATTTTTTTCAGGAAAAATCACCAACCTTGCTTGCCAACAAGATCTACAAAAGAAACCTTGCGAAGGACTTTATAAAAAAATTTTTCGCCTTCTCTACGAACGCGCACAAGTTCTTGCTCTCTTTTTTCTTCGCCTACTGGAATTATGAGTATGCCATTGTCTGCTAATTGCGACATGAGGGCTTCTGGAACTGTGGGGCCACCGGCTGCAACTAATATTCTGTCAAAAGGGGCATATTCTGGCCAGCCTAAGGTGCCGTCGGATAAGTGATAGCGGATGTCGTAAATGCCTAATCTTTCGAAACGTTTTTTAGTGGCAAAATAATGTTCTTTTAATCTTTCAACAGTAAAAACGCAGGCACCCATGGCGTGTAAGATTGCTGCTTGATAGCCTGATCCAGTGCCGACTTCAAGAACAGTCATACCTTTTTTTAATTCTAAATATTCAGACATTTGCGCAACAACAAGCGGCTGTGAAATTGTTTGCCCAGCTCCAATCATCACGGGCTTATCTTCATAAGCAAGATGTATAAGTGCTTCTGGCATAAATTCGTGGCGAGGGATACGCAGCATCGCGTCAATAACAAGGCTATCCTTCACTCCAGCGGCTATAATTTGTTCACGCACCATTTTTTCGCGTGCTATTCTGTATTTTGAGTAGGGCATAATTTATTCCAATAATGTGTTAGTTCACAATATAATAAAAAAAAAACTACTTTGCAAGGCTTGACTTGTTTGCAAAAATAGCTCATTTTTAACTTATGAAAAGAAATGTTTTTTTGCATTAAACTCAAAGGAGGCATTATGTTTACAGTTTCAGATATTATGTCAAGTCCGGTTTTTTCACTTTCTAAGATGGATTCAATGTTTGATGTAAGAGAGCTTATGAGCATGGCTAACATCAGACATATCCCTGTGACAGACGAAAAAGGTAATTTCGAAGGCCTTGTCACGCACAGAGATTTGCTTGTGCACACTGTTTCAAAGCTTGCTGATATTTCAGCAAAAGAGCAGAATGAACTTGAAAAAGGTATAGTTATTAGAGAAATTATGCGTACAGATGTATGTTGTATTTCGCCAGATAAATCTTTGAAGGAAGCTGCAAGTATTTTGTACAAACATAAATATGGTTGTTTACCTGTGACAGCAAGTGATAAACTTGTAGGTATTCTCACTGAGGCAGACTTTTTACGATTAACAATTAGTCTTTTAGAAAATATAGATTCATAAATTTAGGTAAATCATGGTATCAAGAAATAATAAATCATCTTTTAAAATTATCTTTTTCTTTATTTTATTAGGCCTTGTAGGTATTGCGTATTTTCTTTTGTATAACGATACAAAAGAGCCTATGATTTCTCTTTCTCCTGTTATCAAGGAAGATATGCAGATTTCGCCTAAAGTGCTTTTCAAGCTTGAAGTTGAGGATGAACAGTCTGGTTTAGATTATGTTACAATAAGACTTTATCGTGACACGCAGTCCATGCTTTTTTTTGAAAAGAAATTCACACATAAAGCAAAGAAATTTGAACATGAATTTACTTTAGAAAAAGCAAAACTTCCTGACGGGAAATTTATTTTAGAAGTTGATACTAAGGACGCTTCATATGCAAATTGGTTCAATGGAAACACAAATAAGTTTGCGCTTGAATTAGAAATAGATTCTCAAGCACCTAAAATTGCATTTCTTTCCTCTACTCCAAGCTTGAGAAGAGGCGGAAGCGGACTTGTTTTATACAATACTTCAGATGATGTTGTGAAGACGGGAATTATGGTTGAAGATGTGTTCTTCCCTGCCTATAAAGATGCAAAAAATGAAAACTATATTTGTTTATTCCCTTTTCCTTACTATCTTAATGCCTCAAACTATGTTCCTATGATTATGGCAGAAGACGCAGCAGGAAACGTGACTTCAAGCAGACTTCTTGTGAATCTCACAAATAGGGTCTTCCCTGATGACACTGTTAAATTGAGCGATTCTTTTTTCAAATTGAAAGAAGAGGAAATCAATAAAATAGCACCTGGTGAGGGGACTGTTGTAGAAAAATATTTACGAGCAAATAATGAAATACGCAAAGAAAATTCTGAAATGATAAAAGAAATTGCAAATAATACACATCCTTCTTTCTATTTTACAGAAACTTTTACGCGTCAGCCTAGATCTGCACTAAGAGCAGATTTTGGAGATTCCAGAACCTATACCTATAATGGTAAAGAAATTGACTATCAATACCATACAGGACTTGATCTTGCTTCTGTCGCACAAGACATAACTACAGCATCAAATAAAGGAAAAGTAATTTATACTGGTTATTTAGGTATATATGGTAATACAGTTATTGTAGATCATGGCAGAAATCTTTTCTCTCTTTATTCCCACCTCACAGATATTCACGTCAAAGTTGGTGATACGGTAGAAAGAAATCATGATCTTGGAACTACAGGAGTTTCTGGTTTAGCTGTTGGGGATCATGTGCATTTTTCTTTTTATATTGGTGGTATACCCGTACAACCAGCTGAATGGTTAGATCCAAAATGGGTGAGAAATAATATAACTTCTCGAATGAAATAAAAAATAAAATAATACTGTAATTCCTCAAGCTTTGGTTTGAGGAATTACTTTTTTAAAAGCATACACTATCTAGGATTTCATTATAGAATTAGTCTTTTATTGAATTAAAAAGAAAGGTTAGAGGGCACTAACTGAATAATTACAGTTGCAAATGATTTAAAAGCATGCTATTGAGAAAGAAAGCTATTAATTTATTACTAAAGAGTGGTGACTATGAGTGAAGAAAAAAAACTTTCACATGTATTAGAAAACTATATAGAAATTATATATGAAGAAGAAGTACATGAAGGAGCGGCGAGAGCAAGCTCTATAGCAGACAAAGCTGCCGTCTCGCGTTCTACTATTACAAGTGCACTAAAAAATCTAAAAGATTTAGGTTATATTGAATATTCGCCTTATAGTTTAATCCGTTTGACAGAAAAAGGTAAAGAACTTGGTATTGATTTAAGTCAAAGGCATACAATTTATAAAGATTTCTTCGCTGAAATCTTGCGTATTAGCGAAAAGCAAGCAGATGAAGTTGCTTGTGCTCTTGAACATGTAGTTCCACTTGATGTAACAAAAAGAATGGGGCAATTCTTGCTCTATATGCGTGCAAATAAAGAACAGCACTCGGATTGGCTCGCTGAATATAAAAATTTGAGAAAAAACCATATAAAAGAAATTAAAGAAAAAGAGCAAAAGAAAAGACAAGAAAAAACTCCAAACCAAGAGCTTGAAGCTTTTTCAAAATATTTCTAGTAAAATTAGAAATCAGAACCATCCCCATTATTTCTTGAGAGGGATGGTTTTGATTTTTTAAAGACTATGAATAAAACTAAGGATTTCGATTGAATTAAAAAATGTTTATAAAATTGTTTTATAAATGTAGATTAAATTTTATTAATTTTCATCGAATTTTTCTAAGCAAGATTTTCTTTCACATAATTTGCTAATTTAATAGTTTTTGCTAGTTTTATACCCGCATTTTCAGCCTCTAATAATATCTCTTCTTGTTTTTTTACATCGCCTTTTTTGAAAGCATGCAAGGCTTTTACAGCACTCACAGTTCTATAACCAACAGCAGTAAGTGTTTTGACCATAACATCAGATGTTACGCCCATATCAGAAACATCTTCTTGCTCACAAACTGCTATAGTTACAGAATATTTTAAGCCAAAAACTTCATTTGGACTCAACCAAACAGATCTATTGTCTTTGTCGAAAATATCATAGGCATAGAGCCTATCCATAAATTTTTTAGTGAGAGCAGATACATTATAAAAATAAGTAGGAGAAGCAAGAATAAGTCCATGAGAATTATTCATTTTTTCATATAAAATCTGCATGTCATCCTTGAGAACGCATTTACAAGTTTTACTACAAGCCTCACAAGCTATACAAGGACTGAAATCTAAATCTGAAAGATAAAATTTTTCCACTTCCATTTCTTCTGAATTTAAAGCAGCTATAGTTTTGTCTACTAAGATATCGGTATTTCCCTTTTTTCGCCCACTTCCAACAATTGCTATGATTTTATTCATTTGTATTTCCCACACTCAATTGCTATGATTTTATTCATTAGTATTCTCCACACTATATAAAATTTAAAATATATAATTTTATTTTAATAGATTTTTTCCCCTAATGCAATAATTTAAAAGAGCATGAGTTTTGAAAAAGATGAATAGATCTTTTAAACAAAATAATCCAAAAAGTATGCTGCTTTTTGGATTATTTGCTACCTTATTAGAAAGACTAGGGGGGGAGAGTTAAGAATTAAATTGTGTGAAATGGCAAAAATTCTGTATAACCTCTTAATAATTTGGTAGAATACTGTGGAGTCGCTTTTGGGGAAAGCTACACTTGTGGGAAAGGCAAGTGTTTGTGTGAGTGGAGGAACTCACAAGGAGTATTTCAACTCTATTGCGAATCAAGTTGATCTACTCTAAAAAATTCCTTTATAATTTTAGGCAAAGCCTATTGTTTGTAGTTTATTAGTGTAAGGGCCAAAGGTGTGGAATTTTATTTCTTTGCTACTATTTTTTAACACTGTGGAGATTTTTGTGGAACTTTATTTGAGGCATAGCCCTTACACTAATAAATATGGTAAACATTCAGAGGGAATGTTTGATGTCAAATTGAAATCGATTCAAAAAGTAGTTTTCAGTTTGAATTCAATTTCTCAAGAAAAGTTTTATAACTCGAACTTTCTAGGGGGTAGAAGTTTTAGTAGTCAAACTCTCTAAAAATAGGTATAGCGAAAAAGCAAATACTTGTCAAGCAAAAAAAGTTAGTTTTGACTAACTTTTTTTTGTTTTTCAATAACACTATGAAATAATAGGAAATGTTTTTAATTTTTTTATTACAAGAGAGATCTTCTTTTGATACTGCATTTGGCTGGTTAAATTCTATTTTTTTTTATGCATGAATAAAAGAAATTATGGATAAAATTTAGCAAATAAAAAAGCTCTAACCGAAATTAGAGCTTATGTGTAAGATTGAAAGCAAAAAGCTTAAGCTAGACTTGCATCATTGGTGTTATCGTCTTTTCCGATTTCACTATTTGTTTGTTGAGGAGAAAAGAGACTTTGAGCTCTGATTAATTTTTCTGAATCACCAAAAAGATAGACATTGTCATTTTCTTTAATAAGAGTTTGAGGACTAAGGTTTTTGATAACTTCATTATCTCTGCTGATAGCCAAAACAGAAATTCCATACACAGATGGCAAGCTTAATTCAATCAAGCTTTTATTGACAACAAATGAATTTTTTTCCACTTCAAAACAAGAGCTTGAAAGATCCGCAGAAATTTGTGGCATTTCATTAAAGAATTGTCCTTCTTCAAAAGCGTCAATGCTTGTGTAATTTTCTTTTCTAATTTTATAGATTAATTTCTGTGTTTCTTGTTGTGGGATGAGATAATGATCAAGAACATGTGCAAATACGCCTATTGAAGCTTCAAATTCTTCAGCAATAACCTTATCAGCTCCTAATGCAAGTAAGTGGCTTGTTTCGCCAAGAAAACGAGTTCTTGCAACGATAAAGAGTTGAGGGTTGAGTTTTCTTGCATTAGAAACAATTGCTCTTGTTGCAGCTGGATCTGGTGTGAGAATAGCAAGAGCTCTGGCTGTTTTAATGCCTGAATGTGTTAAAATCAAAGGTAAGCTTGCATCACCATGTCTAATCGGTTCAACATCTCTGAATTTAGCAACAGTTTCAGGGTTAGCTTCTAAGATAGTGTATTGTAGATGCATTTCTTTTGATATACGAGCGAGGTTTTTACCACCAACACCAAAGCCAATGATGATAAGATGATTTTTTAAATGATCGTCATGCACATCGCCTTCTTCTGCACTTTGTACATTCTTGCCAGAAAAGAAGATTTTTACAATAAAGTCAGCAAATTTTGGTGCTATATTCATCAAGACAGGCGTGAAAGACATAGTAAGAACAGAAGCAGCAAGGAAAAGCTGATAATCGTTTTGTCCTATAAGATTATTTGCCATACCAGATTTTGCTAAAACAAATGAGAATTCACCTATTTGTGCTAAAGAAAAAGAAACAATGATTGCAGTTCGAGGCGAATATCCCAAGAAACGCACACTAGGATAGGCGGCAAGTATTTTAATGGCAATAAGTGCTATTGCTAGGAGTAGGATTGAAATTATGTTTTCAAAAAAGAATGGAATATCTAGGAGCATGCCAACCGAAATAAAGAAAACAGAAGTGAAAACATCTTTAAATGGAAGAACATTTTCTAAAACAGAAAGTGAATATTCAGATTCTGCAAGCAAGACGCCAGCTAAAAAAGCACCTAGTGATAGTGAGAGGCCAGCATAAGAAGTGAGTAGGGCAATAGCAAAAGTTATGCCTAAAGTTGCAAAAAGTAAAAAGTCTCTGCTTTTTGTTTTCATAACTAAGAACATAAGTTTTGGTAAGATAAATTTACCAAAAATCAAGATGCCAGCAATAATAAGAAAATCTATAACAAATTGTATAAGCATTGAAGAAGCATCAGCTTCAAAAGTTCCAGCAAGCAATGGAATAGCTAGCACCATAGGAACAATAGCTATATCTTGAAAGATAAGGATAGCCAGTGTTACACGGCCATGCGGAGAGTCTGTTTGTGCATTTGACTGAAGTAAAGAAAGCACAATAGCCGTAGAAGACAGAGCAACAAGACAACCTATGAAGATGCTATTTGCAAATTCTTGTGTGAAAAGGAAGGCAAAAATGAGCGTCATGGTAAGGGTAATGAAGACTTGAGAAGTTCCGCTTACGGAAATTGGTTTTTTTAGCCTTTTCAATTCTTCTTTAGACATTTCCATACCAATGGTGAAAAGCAGAAGAACAATTCCAATTTCTGCTAATATTTCAACTGTATGAGCGTCGCTGATAAGTTTGAAAGCTGTTGGACCACACAAAACACCAGTGATAAGAAAACCAACAATAGAAGGGATTTTGAATTTATAACATGTTAAAAGAACAGCTATGCATAGACAAAAAACAATAACGAGATCATTTAAAAAAGCCATAATACAACCTTTAAATTTTTGTTTTTAGTACTGTATTAGAGCGTTAAAGTCAAGTTTTGTCTTGTGTGAATAAAAATAAAGCTCCAACTGCTTGAATATACATTCATTCTCAAAAATAAAATATCTATAAGTATAAAGCTATCACAGGCAGATAATTTTGATTGACCCTAAATGAAAAATGTTCCAAACTCTTTTGAGGAAAATTCACTTTGACGAAGCTATTTGTCGGTATGTCTGATAGCGAAATATCGGTTTTTTATCAAAGTGCTTCATTCAACTTCAAGTAAACATCAAAAATCAAAAGAATTAATTTAGAAACACATTCTAATGTGCAAAGAGGAAGTATGAAGATTGCAGTAGCAGTAAGTGGTGGAGTGGACAGTTTATACGCTCTTTATATATTAAAAAAAGCAGGGCATGATGTATTTGCTTTGCATGGTAGATTTTTAGAAAAAGAATATTCTTTAGACTTGCTTGAAAACTATTGCAAAGAATGGGATATTCCTTTTTATATTGAAGATTTACGAGAAGATTTTTCAAAGAAAGTTATTAAAGATTTTGTAGAAGCACATGCTGAATTAAAAACTCCAAATCCTTGCGTTCATTGTAATAAAGAAATAAAATTCGGTCTTTTATACGAAAAAGCAAGAAAATATAATGCAAGTCATATAGCAACAGGACATTATGTGGCTAAAGAAGAAAGCAAATACGGTGCATTGCTCAAAAAAGCAGAAGATCAAACAAAGGATCAATGTTATTTTCTTGCTCTAGTGCCTCAAGAAATGTTAGATAGAGCTATATTTCCTTTGGCAAACATAAAAAAAGAAGAAGTTCGAAGCATCTTAGAAAAAGAAGGCATAGAAGTTCCAATTCCAAAAGAAAGCCAAGAAATTTGTTTTGTGCCAAATAATGCACACACTTTATTTATAGAAGAAGAAGCAAGAAAATTTAATATCAGCTTGCCAAAAAAAGGTAAGGTTGAATTGATTTCAGAAGATGCAGATGAAAAAATCCTCTTCAAAAAGAAAAAACATTTGCATAAAGGTTTGTGGCATTACACAGAAGGCCAAAGAAAAGGGCTTGGTATCTCTTGGCAAAATCCTCTTTATGTCATTAAAAAAGATAAAGAAGAAAATTGCCTTTATGTAGGAGAAAAAAAATATCTCGCACAAGCTTCTTGTGTTGCAAAAAATATCAATTTCTTTGTGCCTTTTGATCAATGGCAAAAACTTGAAAAAGAAATCAAAGAAGAAAATGCTTTTCAAAATGTTGAAATTAAAGAAGATTATTTTTCTATAGATAAAAATAATGAAGAGGGCTGTCAAGTTTTTGTACGCACTCGTTTCAGGCAAAAAATGCTTTTGGCGAAAGTTTTTTATCGTTCTTCTTCTAATCAACTTGAAGTATTTTTTGAAAAGGAAAGTGAAGTAGATAGTTTAACTGCAAGCGGGCAAATCCTTGCTGTCTATTCTTCTTCTGGTTTGCTTTTAGCAGGTGGAATATTGCTTTAATTGGTACATTTTTTGCATACTTTCTC
Source organism: uncultured Desulfovibrionaceae bacterium (assembly GCA_964368455.1). Lineage (GTDB taxonomy): Bacteria > Desulfobacterota > Desulfovibrionia > Desulfovibrionales > Desulfovibrionaceae > CAYJAZ01. The sequence continues at coordinate 17,856 of CAYJAZ010000019.1, read as the reverse complement.
TATATGATTTTAAGAGGGAAAAAAATGCAATATACTAAAGCAAAAGATAATCTTATTTTGACATTTGGTTTTAATAAAGAAGAAGAAAGACATTTGGAAGAAATCTTTACAAATAGCTTTGTTTTATATGCTATTGATGTAAAGAACTTTTCAAAACTAACTGAAATTGTTGAGTCTTTATTGTCTTCTGCACTTTTCTTATTAGTGCGCTATAATCAAAGTACAGATAGTCTTCATTCCACAAAAAAACTTGAGGAATGCATGTCGCATCTTCCTGTTTTTCTTATTCACGACAAAGATTTCACTTATAAGGAAATAAATGCAAAGAATAATGCAATCACACAAGCAAAAATTGCCTATCCGATTCAGGGTAAGCACATAGCTTCACTTTTACGCATAGCTCAAGAAAGATCTAGGTTTTTGAAAGCACAAGCGGATAGAAAGTTAGAATATTCCTTAATCAAAGATCTTTATGATCAAAAAGATAGAGCTCTTAAATTCATTTTGCCAACCTTACAAGAACTTGATAGGGCAAAAAATATTCAAGATCTTTTCGATTCTACTCGATCTGCTTTTGAAGGACTTTTTCCTATACAATCCATGCATATAGCTTTTTTAGAAAAAGATAAGGGCAGAATGCATTATCTACTTGGAATAAACGACAATTATTCTGAATTATCAAAGCATTGGATAGAAAGAATAGACGCTCATTTACAAAAAGTAGTCAATTCTTTAATAGTAGAAAATAAAAAATTATTGAATAAAACCAATGAAAATTTAGACTCGCTTGGCCGAGCATTAAGTTATTCTCTATTAAATTATTACAGCGAAAACAAAGCCTTCACTCATAAAATTGAAAGCATGGGAACCTATGCCTTAACAAATTCTAGTCCAGAAAAAGGCGGGCATATAGCTTTGCCTCTATCTATCAATAGTGAATGTGTGGGTATTGTGGTTTTACAGCTCATGCCTGGAAAAGATTTTTATGTGGATTATGGCAAGGATATGACAAATTGTATAAATCTTGTCTGCTCACATCTTGCTTGTCTGCTTGATCATACTATGAATAAAGTCAATGTGCTTGAAATGAATATAGCTCAAAACAAAGCCTATAATGCACTCAATTCTCTTGCAGTCACACAGCTCACACAATAAGATTTGAATAATAATACTCCAATCCTCTTTCTTGTAAATCATCTCAAGAAAGAGGATTTTTTTATTCTTTCTATTTATTTTTATAAAGGTTCAATAAAATAAAAGCTCTATGAAAAGCAATGGCGATAAGCCACATGATAGAAGTTCCTAAAAAACAAGGAATTATCAAGAAGAAATAACCCATATCATGGACTAAAGGATCAGCAAAAATTAAACTAAAAGCCGTTGCAGCACCAGGAGGATGCATAGTGTCTGTAATGAGCATAGCAACTAATGAAGTCGAAACAGCTAGAGCGGCAACAAGGCCAAGAGGAAGATGGCCGGAAATAACTAAAAGTTTATAAAGACTTATGCCAATAAAAGCAGAAACAATATGCCCACCTATCAAAGCCCTTGCCCTTGCAAATGCTGATTGCGGTACAATATAGAGTATAACCGCTGATGCACCAAAAGGAGCGATCAAAAGGCTTGCATCGTATGCGTCTAGAATGAAAAAATCCACAAGAAAAAGCAGGCCTATCATACAAAAAGAAGCAAACCACAAATAAAGCAATTTTACTAAAGAAAGATCGTGAATCGTGGTATATTTTCTGTACTTTTTTACAAAATTAAATTTCATCATTTTTTCTTTTCCTTTTTCTCTACAGACTATAGGTAAAAATGATAATATCTATGACAATTATCACATAAAATCTTGAATAAGCATAAAAAAACCTTGCCCAAAGAGCAAGGTTTTATTTTAAGTGTAGATAAATAAAGTGTGTGAACTATCTCAAAGACATCATATAAGCAGAAATGTCTCTTACATCAGCATCTGAAAAAGTGATGAAGATTGTTTTCATTTTTCTCCACTTTGGCTTATCAGCATTCTTGATTTCAACAATTTTTCTCATCATTTGATTTTCATCAAGTTTACCTAAACCCTTTCCAGTGGCTTTCGCACCATGACAAGAAGCACATTTCTTATACAGTTCAGCACCATTATTCGTGTCCACAGAATAAGCATTATAAGACATAAAGGCAATAAAAAGGCAAGTCAGTGAAAGCAATTTAACCAATTTCATAAAAATCTCCTTTATATAATCACAGTTTATTAAAATATATTTTTTAACGCTTTTCAAAAGAATATAGCAGAAAAAAATATAGTGTAGCTATTATTAAACAGGAAAGGCTTATATACTCTATGTTAGTCTAGTTTGACATCTATTTTATTAAAATTATAATAAAAAGTGAGCGTAGCGAACAAAGGCTTTAGCGAGCAAAACAAGAGCCACGCCTCTTGTAAGCGAGATTTCGTGCACAGCGTGCCGAAATAAATACGAAACAGGAAAGTAAAAGTCTCTATGCTTATGATCGAAAATTATCTAGGTGTTACCTTTGCAACGCCATTTGTTTCAGTCACAGAAACTTTTTGGCCAGCAGAAAAAGTTTGATCAAGTCCTTGCACTACAACAATATTTCTGCCTGAATCAAGCTTAACTTCAATTCTATACGCATTTTGCTTTGTTGCAGCATCAGTTCCATAATAACCAGCACCAGCACCCAAAGCAGCACCAGCAACAGTAGCTACTGTTTTACCAGAACCACCGCCAAATAATGAACCAAGAATACCACCAACAATACCGCCAGCTGCAGCACCTAAATATTGATTGCTTGTGTCTTCATTGACATGCACCATAGCAACTGAAGTCACAACACCGTGATAAACATTGCCTATGACATTAGCATTATTAGCATTTACTTGATTACCACCAATTCGTGACGCACAGCCAGAAGTAGAAGCTATCAAAACAAACATCAGCAAATAAATCGACATACTTTTAATTTTATTTAACATAAATACTCCTAATAGAAAGAATACTATTCTTAATAGTATACAAATTTTAATAAAGGGTCAAGATTTGTCTAAAGTCTCAATTAAAGAATTTCACAGCCTTCTTCTGTAATGAGAACCATATATTCCCACCTAAATCCGCCCCAATCCGCATAATAAAGGCCTGGTTCAACTGTTACAACCATTCCAGCTTCAAGTGCAGATGTTGCAAAAGGTGCTAAACGTGGTGCTTCATGTGTTTCAAGGCCAACCCCATGCCCAAGATTATGAGTGAAGTATTTCTCCACACCATGTTTTACAAAACTATTATAAGAAGCTTCATAAGCCTGCTTGCCAGTCAAACCAGGACGCAAAATGTCTATAGCCGCTTTTTGAGCTTCCTTCACTTGATCAGAAACTTGTAAGAACCTGTCAGAAGGCTTATCGCCTATCCAGAAAGTTCGTGTCTGATCTGAATTATAATCATGCAACCTCGCACCAACATCCACAAGTACTAAAGAATTTTCCGTCAAAATAGTATCGTCAGGATTACAATGTGGTAAAGCCGCATGTTCGTTTTTCGCAACTATTGGCTTAAAAGCATTTTCACTCGCATTATGCTCTCTAAAATAACTTTCAATATACCAAGCTAATGAGCTTTCTGTGATCTTTTTTTCATTCACCTGTTTAAGATAATGTGGTAAATGTTCCATAAGTTGATGATTTAATTTAGCACTATCACGTATAAGCTTAATCTCATGTGCGTCTTTAATCACACGTAAATCTTCAACCAAACCATGAGCCGCTGTATGGCTCACTCCATCAAAAGCCTTTTGCATAAAAGCATAAGTAAGGCATTGTTCATCAAAACCCACATTTGAAAAAGCAAATTGCTTGAAAATTTTATTATAAAATTCAGCTATAGAGCCTTTATATATATGAACTTGTTCCTTATCCCATAAAGAATGGGCTTCAAGTTCATAACGTGAGTCAGTACAAAGTAAGTCCTTGCCATCTTTAGTAATTATAAGATAACCAGATGTTTCATTGCATTGGCCGTCTTTCAATTCAAAGCCAGATAAATAATAGCGGTTTGGTGCATAAGAAACTAAAAGAGCATCAATATTCAATGCAGACATCTTTTCACGTAATCTCTCACGCCTTTCTGCATAAATAGGAAGTTTCATAATAAGACCTCAAAATCTCAATGTTAATAAAATAAATTAATACTTAGCTTCAATCTCAGCCGCAGCCGCTTCAACATCAGTAATAAATTGTGCACGAACTTCTCTAAGTTTTTGTGTCAAATCAGCATCATGCAAAGCAAGTATCTGAGCCGCTAAATAAGCAGCATTCTTCGCACCAGCTTTGTCAAGTGCAACTGTAGCCACAGGAAATCCCGGAGGCATTTGCAAAGTTGCAAGTAAAGCATCCATACCATTCAAAGAAGAAGCATTCACAGGTATGCCAACTACTGGCTTTAAAGTGTGCGCAGCAACAACTCCAGCTAAATGAGCCGCCATGCCAGCCGCACAAATATATACCTGGCAACCATCAGCTTCAAGCTTTTTTATAAGTGATTGCGTTCTTTCAGGTGTTCTATGAGCAGAACTCACAGTAAAAAGAAAAGGAATATCTAAAGATTTCAATAGTTCAGCACAAGGAGCGATGATTTTTTCATCAGATGCAGAACCAATAAAGATAGCTACTTTTGTCATAATATTCTCCAAAATTGTCATTTCTAAGTCTAAATCTACATTTTCTTCGGGGTAAATGCAAGATTAATTTTGTTGGCTTTGGCGATTTTTTATGCCTACGACGTTTTTTTATGCCTCCGGCGGGCAAAGGGGCACGCCCCCTTTGCAAACCCGAATAAGGCAAGATGAGTACAAAGGGAAATGGCTAAAGAAGTTTATTTTATTTTTTTTATTTGCGAAAAAGTTTTAATCTTTTCTTGCTGCGCAACAAAACATTAAATACTGTTTCGCTTTAAAATAGTGGAGAATTGACTTTTACAAAGAACAATTTGCCATTTGTCACTGCGTTCCAAATGTGACTTCATTATTTTGTGCAAAGAAGTAAAATCGTAAGTAATGAATGAAATGTTCAAAACTCGTCATTGCGAGGAGTGTAACGACGTGGCAATCCATGTTTTTAAATTATTTGTTTTGGCAACAGCGTGAACGAAACCTCGCTTTGCTCACATTTGGAACGTAGTGACAAATGGCAAATTAATTTCAATTAGAATTGATTTACACCCATTTTAAAGCGAAACAGTATTTAAGGGTGAGGTGCAAAGCACATCACCCTTAAAACTTTTTCGCAAATAAAAAAAATAAAAAACTACTTTAGCCGACTCCCTACGCACTCACCTTGCCTTGCTGGGGTTTCCAAAGGGGTTCAACTCCTTTGGCCGCCGGAGGCATAAAATAAAAGAGAAAAAAATTATACTTCGCTCCATTTCTGTATGATTTCCTGATTTGCTTTGATGTAGCTATGCACGGATTGTGGCAATAGGAGTCTTGCGTCTTTTTTTTCTATGAAGGCATTCCTTATGGTTGTGGAGGAGATATCGAGTCTTGAACTTTCTATATACTCTATAGTATTGCTGTGTATTGAGTAGAGATTTTTATTTTTTGTGGCTTGCGGCCAGTATTTCTGCACTGTGCTGTGAAAGTCATCTATGGAATAATGTGCTCTTTTTACAACTATGAAATTTGTAAGTTGGGGTAATTCTTGCCAATTATGCCAAGTATTTAAGCGTACGAAATCTTCTAATCCTAATATAAAATAGGGTGTATGCTGATTTTCTTCTTTCCAGAGTTGTAGTGAATTGTAGGTATAGGAAGCACCTTGCATTTTTTCTTCGTGTAGGCTTATGTCAAATATTGGATTTAATTGAAATTCCTCTAATGCGAGCCTGATTAATTTTGTTCTTATTTCGAGTGAGAGTATACCTTTTGCGGATTTATGCGGAGGTAGATATGCGGGTACAAAGAGGATTTCATCTAATTTACAATTTTGATAGACTTCGAGAGCCATACGCAGATGTGCTATATGTATTGGGTTGAAAGTTCCGCCAAAGAGTCCAATTTTTTTCATATTTAGCTGCCTTATTTTACGATATTTGTGCCGTATTTATTTTTTATTGAATCTATTAAATTGTCAACTTTCTGCCTTTGATTTTCTGTATTTATTTGCGTATCGAAGACTTTTTCTTTTTGAGCTTTTTGTGTTTCATTGTTGTTTTTCTGTGTTGGAATGAGATCTAGGAGTGAAGCTTGACTTGCTTTTATTTTTGCGTCAAATTGCGAAGCGCTTAAACCTATAAGTCTGACATCTTTGATTAATTCTTCTTTATCTAAGAGGTAGAGGCCTGCTTCATAAATGCTTTTATCGGCACAGGTGGGTACGGAGAGTGAGAGTTGCCTTGTGAATTGGTTGAAATCTTTGTATTTGATTTTTAGTGTGATGACGGCGGCAGTTTTCTTTTTTTCTCTTAGGCCTTTTCCTATTCTTTGTGCGTGAATTTTGAGATATTCTTTTAAGATTTCTTTATTTTTAGTATCTTCTTCTAATGTGATTTCAGCACTTTCTGATTTTGGCTCTCTATGATTTTGAATAGTTGAATCGTCGATAGCGTGTATTCTGTCGTAGAGCAGGGTGCCTTGCTTGCCGAATTTTCTTTCAAAGAATTCTTTACTATAGAAAAGGGCGTCATTTCCTGTATGTATATTTAATTCGTGTAATGATTTGAGAAATTTTTTTCCTACGGATGGGATTTTGTAGAGATCTAGATTTTTGATAAATTCCTCTACATTCTCTTCTTTTAATTCGTATATTCCATGTGGTTTATTTAAATCGGAACAAATTTTTGCAAGAAATTTTAGAGGTGCTATACCTATAGAACAGGTTAATCCGCCGGTTTTTTGGTAGATTTCTTCTTGTAATTTCTTTGCCATTTCAAAGGGATTTGCATAGAGATAATGCATGCCTGTTGCTTCTAGATAGGCTTCATCAATACCGACAACTTCGACAAGTGGCGAATAAGTGCGTATGCAATCCATCACAATTTTAGAAAAATGCTCATAATATTTTCTGCCAGAATAGACAAAGATGAGATCTGGACAAAGTTGTTTTGCTTTTACACATGACATAGCTGAAAAAACATTGTATTTTCTCGCTTCGTAAGAAGCTGCTGAAATAACGCCTCTTGCATGGTCTTTACCAACAACTACAGGTTTTGAACAGAGATCTGGATTGAGCAATCTTTCAACGCTCACATAAAAAGCATCCATATCAATATGGAAAATACATTGAGATAATTGCCTTTTATTTGCAAGCATTATGAGCTAAACTCCTAAAAATAATAGATAAAAATAAATATCTTAAGTGCTTTCTTTTTTATCATTTTAATGTTAAATCTGCAAGATAATTTCTTTGAAGAAAATTATTGAATAATGCTTAATAATGTAGCATAGTAGAGAAGCTTTGTGAGTAATGAAGCATGATGTATATTTATAGAGTTTATAAGGAAGAAGAAAATGGCAAAGAAAAACCCTTTACAGCCTTGGAGCGTTGAAGACTCCGCTGAACTTTACGGTATTCGCAACTGGAGTGCAGGTTATTTTGACATCTCAAAAGAGGGTGAAGTGACGATTAGCCCATTTGGAGATGCTGGCAGTAATACGCATGTGAGTGTGTATGAACTTATTCAAGGCATAAAAGAGCGTGGCTATGATATGCCTGTGCTTTTGCGAGTGGAAAATATTCTTGATTCGCAGATCACTCTTCTACATAAATCCTTTGGTACAGCTATTAAAAAACTTGGCTATAAAGGAAATTACCGTGGTGTATTTCCTATTAAAGTTAATCAACAACAACAAGTAGTTGAAAAGATAACACAATACGGAGCGTCCTACCACCATGGACTTGAAGTTGGCTCTAAGGCAGAACTTATTGCTGCTGTTGCTCAACTTCGCAGCCGTGAAGCTTGCCTTATTTGCAATGGTTATAAGGATGAAGAATTTATTGATTTAGGCTTATACGCTAAACGTATGGGCTTGAAATGTTTCTTTGTTTTAGAAATGCCTAGCGAATTGAATATAGTTATTGAACGCTGTAAGAAATTGAATATTCGTCCTTTACTTGGTGTGAGGGTGAAATTGAGCACAAAGGCGAGCGGACATTGGTCTGAATCTGGTGGCGAACGTTCTTCTTTTGGTTTGACTTCGGCACAAATTATTGATGTTATTGACACATTAAAAGAACATGACATGCTTGATTGCTTGCAACTTATGCATTATCATCTTGGTTCTCAAGTTCCAAATATTCGTGACATTCGTGCTGCAGTGACAGAGGCTACACGTGTGTATGCTGGCCTTGTTCAAGAGGGTGCGAATATGGCATATCTTGATCTTGGTGGCGGACTTGCAGTTGATTATGACGGTTCGCATACAAATTTTGTGTGTTCAAGAAACTATTCTTTAGACGAATATTGTACTGACGTTTTGGAATCTGTGATGACAATATTGGATGAACTTGAAATTGAACATCCGCATATTGTGACAGAGTCTGGAAGGGCGACAGTTGCTTATTATTCTATGCTTTTATTTAATATTTTAGACGTGAATTTCATTGAAGTTGGTGTTTTACCTGAGAGCTTACCAGAAAACACGCCTGAACCTGTAGTGAATTTACGTGAAGCTTATCAAAATCTTACTTTGAGAAATCTTCAAGAATCTTATAATGATGCTCTTTATTATTACGATGCTATGCAACAATTATTTAATGCTGGCCGTGCGAATCTTCGTGATAGAACATTAGCAGAAAAATATTTTTGGGCTATTATGAAAAGGGTTGCTGCTGATAAGGGCAAACTTAAGCACACTCCAAAAGAAATGGATAATATAGACAATACTATAGCTGATATTTACTATTGTAACTTCTCTGTTTTCCAATCTTTGCCTGATTCATGGGCTATTGATCAGCTTTTCCCGATTATGCCTATTCATAGATTGAAAGAATTCCCTAGCCAAAAAGGAATTTTATCTGATTTGACATGCGATTCTGACGGTAGAATCAACCATTTCATAGATCCGCAAGGTTATAAATCTACTATTGAATTACATAAATTGCTTGATGATGAAGAATATTATCTTGGTGTTTTCTTAGTTGGTGCTTATCAAGAAACCTTGGGTGACTTACACAATCTTTTAGGCGATACACATGTTGTTTCTGTACGTATACATGAAGATGGTTCTTATGAATTTGTGCGTGAAATCAAGGGTGATACAGTAGAAGATATTCTTGCTTATGTTGAATACGAACCAAGAAGAATTGTGGAAGATATTCGATTGATGGCAGAAAAAGCTGTTCGTGAAAAGCGTATTAGTGCTAAAGAAAGATTTGAATTGATGCGTGCATATGAAGAAGGTGTGCGTGGTTACACTTATTTTGAAAAATAATATTTTAGAATAAAATACAAATAAAAAAGAGCAAGAATTTATCCTGCTCTTTTTTTTATCTTTATTATAATTTTATTTCTGGCATTTGCGTTTCAAGTATTTTGAAATACAAAACTCTACTTATCCATGCATCTGTGCTTGCGTAAAGGATTTGAGATGGGCTGAGGTTTACCTTTTCCCAATTGCTGCAACGCATAGTTTTACTAAGTCTGCCTTGCATTAATTCAGCACATAATGTTCTTAATCCAGATGAAGTATAGCCTTTTTTCTTCGCCATTGGTGCAAGATCTACAAGGCCATCTGGAGTGAATTTTCCTCTTTTTTGTAAGAAGGTAAAGTCGTCTCGAATAGCAATGCCAACTTTCAAAGTGTCTGGATCAGAAAGAATTTCTATCATAGTTGGTAAGAGTTTTAAACGATAGAATTGAATAATATAGACACAATCTTCTGTGGCTAATTGCATAATTGCAGGCGGATTCAAAGGGCCTTTGACATAGGTTGGTTTTGATTCTGTGTCAAAGCCAAGAACTTTTTCTTCTTTTATTTTTTCGTATGCCTTAGCCCATTCATCTTTATTTGAAATGATTTGTACAGGCCCAGGATAGGATAAAAGCGGTAATTCAAGTATTTCTTCTTTTGTAAGTGCCATTGTACTACTTTATTGGTATTATTTCAGAATAAACTTGCTTGCCATCAACAATGAGCTTGATTTGTATTAAATCGTCTTTTGTCACCCTTTTATCTTGCGGTGTAAGCCTTGCATGAATTTCTTTTAGATTAGAAAAAACAAAGGAAGTTGCCTTTAGTTTTGTGAAAGGAATTTCTTCATTTGTATCAGCTTTTATAAGTGTGAAGAGAGCATCACCTGTAATTTTTGGAATTATTTTTGTATTTCTTAGGTTGAAATAGAGGTTAATAATATTTTCATCGCTATGAAGAGTTACGCGAGCATTTTCAAGTTTTATAATTCCATCGTCTTGAACTATTTCAGGTTTTGCTTTGACTAATTCGCTTGTTGGAGCATTTTCAAGAGGAGGATGATTTGAATCAATTTCTTCTTGTAAAAGGCTTTCTGCTTCTGGACTTAAAATATCATTAGCATCATAAAGATAAGCAAGAGTGAGCGGATCTGTTTGCTCGATAAAGGTTAAATAAGATTTAAATCTTTCTCTTTCGATTTTTAGAGCCGTGAGTTCTTGTTTAGCTTCAGCAAGTTCGTAGTTAAGATTATAAGTTCTTAATGAATATGTGACAAAACCATAGGTTGAAATAGAAAAAAGCACAAGTAATGAAAAAAAAGCAACAATGAAAAAGACAAATGTACTTAATTTAAATGCTCTTTGTGTGACATTGCCATTTTCTCTTGAATAAATTAAGAGAATTGGTTTTACTTTGTTCATATTCTTTTCCAAGTTTCTTTAACAATTAACCATTCATTATTGACTTTTGTAAGTTCAATTTCTTTTCTACCTAAATCGGTATAACCTTTGGAATCAGCATATCTTTGTTTCATTCTCACAATGATATTATTGCCTCTTTCGTCGTATTCAATTTCTGTGAATTCAAGTTTTGTAGGCTGTTTTCTTTTCCAAATATTTTCTTTATGTTCAAAGATTTCTTCGCCTTTAAGCTTTCCTTGAACAGCATCTTTTGCGTAATATACTCGATATTTATCTAGATCGCCTGCAAGCCAATCTGCTTGCCATTTGTTTATGACAGCACCAACTTCAGTCTTTATGCCAGCAAAATATGTTTCGTAGAGGTTGAGCTTTTGAGGAAGCCATTCCATAGCAACGATTTTGTATTCATTTTTCTTGTCTTTTTGCCAATATAAACGGCGAACGCCTGTGCTTGTAATATTTGGTGCTCTGTATTCTTGCTCAAACCATGTCACCCAATAATCTGTGCCTTCAAGGGCATAAATATCGCCATAAGTGATGTTAATCCAAGGTAATACAGTGAAGAAATAGTTCTTTTGTTCTGCAAATTTAAGATAGCTTTCGCCTTGAGCTAAGCCGTATTTTGTTGTGTCGTAGAAATTGAAGAATTCACTAGAACGATTTTCCCATGCATTATTCCAATTTTTTGTCTTATTTATAAGATATTCAGCATCTGAAGTTGTTTTCTTCAAGATGTTTTTTTCAGCTAAATTGCCAAGTGCAGCCACTTGTACAATTTTATCTTCTTGTATTGCATTATTTGCTTGAGGTTCAAGTGGTTTTATTTCTGTACTATTTGCGTCAACATCAATTAAAGATTTGGCAGTATTTTCTTGCTCATAGACAGCATTTTCTTCTGAAACCTTATCAGATGACTTGCCTGTTACTAAGGAAGTAACAGAAGCTAAAGCTTTTTCTGCACGCTCTAGTGCACTTGGAATTTCGCCTTCAGAATCAGTAGTGACAGACATACTGCCTTCTAATTCTTCAGGATGCATTTCAACACTATAGTCAATGTTTTCATTGCTTGTCTTGTTTATTGGAGTTGAATTGTTTGAAGAAAGAGTAATATCAGAATTTTGGCCAGCAGGAATTTCTAATGCAATTCTTTGTCCACTGCTTTGTTCGTCAAGTGTTTGTGATTTTATATAATTTTCTTGTCTTGCTTGCATGTCCTCAGGTAATATATCTGAGGGTTCAAGCAAATTATTTGCAAGAACAACTGGTATACCAGAAGGTAAAAATTCTGAAAGTTCAGCAAAGTCGTCTAAATCAACAGCTACACAACCTTCAGTTCTTTGGCCTTCAATAGGTAGACCTTTGGAATGTATCCAAATTCCATGTCCTGTTTTTTGCTTAATTTTATCAATAGGATTAGGATAGTTCAAAACATAAGCACCAGAGCCGTATTTCTCAAAGTCGAGTTTAGCACGTATCTTTGTTGTGACAAAGTAAACACCTTCAGGTGTTTTCAAATCACCCTCAACAAGCTTATCGCCTTCAACTCTCCCATGAATGCTTGGGTAGATTTTATTTACCTTTAAATCTTCTTTGTTTTCAAGAACATAAAGATATCTATCTTCTTTAGAAACACCAATGAAATTCTTTGGTGCAAATGGATTGTCTTTTATATTAACTTCCCATGCAAGAGCATAATTATGAGCAAACATAAAACTAGCTGAGAGCGCTGCTGCAAAAATTTTGTTCTTCTTCATGCGTATCCTAGCAAAATGCAAGTATTAAATAGTTGAAATTTATAATTTAAGTAATTTTAGAAAAAGTCTAAACAAAAGTTTTCTTTCTTTAATACTTCAATTCTTATTTTTTTGCAAGCTCAACAAGTTGAGGGCGGGTGAAAATTGAGCGAAGTGAATAACCTGCTTTTTCTATAGCTTCTTTTCCGCCTTCTTCTCTGTCTAAGATAGTAGCAACTGAAACAATTTCTAATCCAGCTGCTTCAACTCTTTCACAGGCTTTAAGTAAGGAGCCGCCAGTAGTTACAACATCTTCAAGCATAGCAACTTTTGAACCTTTAGGGATATTTCCTAAGCCTTCAATATAGTTGCCAGTTCCATGTCCTTTTGCTTCTTTACGAACTATGAAAGCAGCTATATTTTGGCCTTTTTCAAAGGAAATAAGAGAAGTTGCTGTGACAAGCGGATCTGCACCTAAAGTCATACCACCAACAGCGTGAAGATTTGGAATATCTTTAAGCAAGTGGTTGAATAAATTGCCTATAAGCCAAGCACCTTTTGGATTTAAAGCTGTTTGTCTGCCGTCAAAATAGTAGGAAGATTTTTTTCCTGAAGCAAGGGTGAAGTCGCCTTCTTTGTAGGATTTTTCTATAAGAAGTTTTGCTAATTCAATTCTTAATGCTTCAAAATCATTGCTTATTTCAAAAATATTATTTTGCATATTTATATCCTTATGAGCTAAAAACTCTGTCTAAGATAGTTTTTTCTTCTTTGAGGTAGGCATTTGCGTCAAAAACTGAATCTAAAACAGCAGCATCAACTTTGTCTGTGATTTGGCTTTCAGCTTTGACAACATCAGGAAAATAAGAACCTGTTTCCCATGAATGCATAGCACATTTTTGAACCAAAACATAGGCTTCTTGACGTGGGAAACCTGTGTCGATAAGTGCTGTAAGTACACGTTGTGAGAAAAAGAGGCCAAAAGATCCTTTGAGATTTTTTGCCATATTTTCAGGTAAAACACGTAAATTTTTTATAAGATTAGTCAATCTATGCATGATATAATCAACTAAGATTGTGCTGTCTGGCATGATAACACGTTCAACACTAGAATGTGAAATATCTCTTTCATGCCAAAGAGCTTGGTTTTCTAAAGCAGCCATAGCATTTGTACGAATAAGACGAGCTAAACCAGTCATATTTTCTGCTGAAATTGGATTTTTCTTGTGTGGCATAGCAGAAGAACCTTTTTGTCCCTTGCTAAAGCCTTCTTCAGCTTCACGAACTTCTGTTCTTTGAAGATGACGTAATTCTACGCATAGACGTTCAATTGTGCCAGCAGTTATAGCTAATGCTGTGAAATAATGTGCGTATCTATCTCTTTGGATAACTTGAGTAGAAATTTCATCAACTGCAAGACCCATGATTTCTAAAGCATCTTTTTCTACATGCGGTGGCAAGAGAGAATAAGTGCCAACAGCACCAGAAAGTTTTCCAGTTGCAATACCTTTTACAGCTTGGCTAAAACGCTCTTTATCTCTTTTGAATTCAGCATAAAAACCAGCCATTTTAAGTGCAAAAGAAGTTGGTTCAGCATGAATACCATGCGTTCTACCTATGCAAAGTTGGCCTTGATGATTTAAAGTAATTTCTTTTAATGCATCAAGCATCATGTCGAAATCTTTGAGTATCTTTTCGCCAGCTCTTTTTAATAAAAGAGCATTTGCAGTGTCAACGATATCAGAAGAAGTGCAACCTAAGTGAATAAAACGAGCCGCAGGGCCAACTTTTTCTTCGATTGCAGTTAAAAATGCAATCACGTCATGCCTTGTCACTTGTTCTATTTCGTCGATACGTGCTACGTCAAAAGCAGCTTTATCACGAATTGTTTGCATGCTTTGGCTGTCTATTTTGCCGTCTTTATGCCATGCTTCACACACAGCAAGTTCGACTTCAAGCCAAGCATTATATCTGTTTTCCACAGTCCAAAGTGCAGCCATTTCTTGGCGGGAGTAGCGTTCTATCATAATTTTACCAACTTTATTCGCTTATTTTTTGTCTTATACAGCAGTTTTGTTTACTGAAGCAGAGATTTGTGAATTTTGTGTAGTGTTTGATGTCTTGTTTGAAGATGTTTGAGAAGAATCACTTGTAGTGCTTTTTGTTTCAGTGTTTTTTACACTTTGGGCACTTGTGCTAGTTGAATCAGCAGAATTTTCATTTGTATTCTGAGGCTGATTTGTTTTTTCTTCACTTGTCTTGTTTGTATTTGCTGAAGAATTTGTAGAGCCTGAAGCAGAATTTTTTCCGTATTCAGTAACATACCAACCTGAACCCTTGAGAACAAAGGAAGTTTGAGAAACTTGTCTTTGCGCTAATGCATTACATTCTGGGCAGATCTGCGGTTCTTTTTCTTCGCTCATTTTTAACCACTCTTCAAAAGTGGTATTGCATTTTTGGCAATGAAATTCGTAAATAGGCATAATTATACATTTTTTTATTGTTATGTATTAAATACAAATAGGCGGCAAGAAAAATTGCCACCTTTAACTTCAATTATTCAAGCAAACTACTTCTTTGCAGCTTTAGCTTCACGAACACGTTCTTTTAAGCGTTCTTGACGACGTTTGCGTTTACGATCTAATTCTTTTTTTCTTTCTTGTTTCTTTTGTGACATAGATATCTCCTTAATTTCATACTACTATGTAGTCAAGTAATAAAAAGCACCTTAGTCTTTTTCTTTACATCTGTAAAGAGTTAATTTTATAGCTTCAATGCTTATGATTTTTTGCTAAAATAAAATAATTGAGAGTTTTTTCTAGCCTTTGCGTTAAAAATTTTGCTTTTATTTTTTTCTGCTAAAATAAGAAAGAATAAATTTATGCTATAAAAAATTACAAATTTTATTCAAAGCTCAAGTTGATAGAGAAGAAAATGTATTTTAAAAATAAATAAAATAAAGACTTGCAAAATAATAAAAAAATTTATATTCTTTTTGGGCTGAGAAAAGTTTTAAAACTTTTGTCAATAATAAAATAGACTTTCTGCACTTAAGCTTTTCTTGTTTATAGATGAGGAAAAGTGAGCAAAAAAAAAGTAAAAAAAATCTTACTTTGACTTGCAATTTGAGTGGAATTATAATAAGGTTAAATTATGGAACTGATAGAAAAGCTCGAAGAAGGTATCCTTGCTTTAACCGAAGAATTAAAAACTCTTCGTGTTGAAAATAATACTTTGAAAAACGAACTGGCTGAAACAAAGGCAAGGCTTTCAAATTCTGAAAGCGTGCAAGATGTTTTACTTGAAAAAGAAGAAGTGATTAAGAGTACGAATGATCGTATTGACAAGTTGCTTTCCTTAGTTCGCAGTGAACTTCAAGAAAATAGCAATGGTATATAATCTTTGTCTATAGGTATGGTATGCAAACCTATAATATTACTGTCTGCGGATTAGAAATTTCCTTCAAAACTAGCGTTGACGCTCAAAGAGTGTACAAGGCTACTAAGCTTATTGAAGAAAGTTACAAAAATTTGCAGTTTCATGGAAATCAATTGAGCAGGGAAAAGCTTATGCTTGTTCTTGCTATCGGAATTGCTGACGATTTTTTACAGATTCAAGATGAGCAAGCTCGAAAGCTTCATGCCTCTGATGGGAAAGATGGTCAAGATGAAATGATGCATAAACGTTTAGAACGTTTACTTGATATAGTGAATTCTGTTGAGCCTAAATAGTTTCCTATGAAACTGTTTTTGCTTTATATTAATCTTTTATTGAAAGAATACTTTTTATCTTTTCGACTTGCAAATATAAATGAACTGTGTTAATCTAAAAATATCCTGAAGTGTACGTGTTTTGTTGGCATGTGTCGACCTCACAAGCTTAAATATTGGTGCTAATCGTTTCTGTGGTGTGCATATTCAGTATTGAAGAGCCTAAAGCAGAGCAGCGGCACCAGACCTATTAACATAGGTCTGTTACATGCTTCAATGCACGGCACTTTGGGTTCACGTAATTACATAAATTGGTTTCCTTCTAGCTTTTCTAGGGGAAACCTTTTTTTTAAACCTAAAAGCCTTGTTGCTTTTATGGATCTTTTTACAGACAATGCAAATTGTCTTAACTATAGGAGTTGGTTATGGAAATGTATTCAATTATTTGCCTTATTTTAGGGGCAATAGTTGGTATCGCAATAGGCTTTTTTCTGAATAGATACTATTCAGCAAGGCATATAGGCGATGCAAATGAGCTTGCGAAAAGAATTATCAATGAAGCAAGAAAAGAAGCGCAAGCACAGAAAAAAGAGCTCTTTATTCAAGGTCAAGATGAATTATACAATTTGAAAAAAGAAATTGAAAATGACAATAAAGAAAGAGAAAAAGAAATAAAATCAAAAGAAAAATACCTTCAAGCCCAAACTGATAAGCTTGAAGAAAAAATAGATAAAGTAAATACGCGTGAATTAGAAATAATTTCAACGCAAAAAGACTTAGTAAAACTTGAAAGACATCTTGAAGAACAAAGTGAATTAATTCAAGAAGAAAAAGAAGAACAAAGCAAGCGTCTACAAGAAATTGCAGGCCTTACCGAAGAAGAAGCAAAGAATCAGCTCTTCCACGATATAGAACAAAAAACAAGACATGAAGCTGCTAAGATGATGCGTCTTATTGAATCTGAAGCAAGAGAAACAGCTGATAGAAAGGCAAAAGAAATCCTTGCATCTTCTATTCAAAGATATGCTGGCGATTATGTTGGCGAGCAAACAGTAACAGCACTCACTCTTCCAAGTGAAGATATGAAAGGCAGAATCATCGGTCGTGAAGGCAGAAATATTCGTGCTTTTGAAACTGCAACAGGCGTTGATCTTATTATTGATGATACACCTGAAACAGTTATTCTTTCAGCTCATTCTCCTATTCGTAGGCAGATTGCAAAAATGTCACTCGAGCGTCTTATTCAAGATGGCAGAATACATCCAGCACGTATTGAAGACATTGTACAAAAATGCGAGCAAGAGCTTGAAGTGCAAATCAGAGAAGTTGGCGAACAAGCCACTTTCGATGCTGGAGTGCATGGAATACATCCAGAAATCGTTCGTCTTTTAGGGCAGTTGAAATACCGTACTTCTTTCACACAAAATGTCTTACAGCATTCACTTGAAGTTTCTGCTCTTTGTGGAATGATGGCTGCTGAACTTGGTATGGATATCAAAAAGGCAAAAAGAGCTGGCTTATTACACGATATAGGTAAGGCAGTTGATCACGAAATCGAAGGTTCACACGCAACTATTG
>CAYJAZ010000018.1:0-51914 GCA_964368455.1 uncultured Desulfovibrionaceae bacterium | reverse complement strand
TTTTTATTTTTTTATTTGCGAAAAAGTTTTAATCTTTTGCTGCTTCGCACCAAAACATTAAATACTGTTTCGCTTTAAAATAGTTGGGATTAACTTCTTCGCAAATCAAGTTGCCATTTGTCACTATTTTCCAAATGTGACTTCTTTTGTCAATATAAAAGAAGAAAAATAAATAAGGTACATTTGGAACGCAGTGACAAATGGTAGATTGATTTGAATGAGAATTGATTCTATTCATTTTTCAGCGAAACAGTATTTAAGGGTGAGGGGCACAGCTCCTCGCCCTTAAAACTTTTTCGCAAACAAAAAAAATAATAAAATTGTAACCACTCCCCTACGCACTCACCTTGCAGATTGGGGTTTCCAAAGGGGTTCAACTCCTTTGGCCGCCGGAGGCATGTTTTTGTTTATTTATGTTTTACACAGATCTGATATGGTGTTTTTTGATACTTTCTTCTAATCTATGACTTTGAATATGCGTATAGATTTGCGTTGCAGCGAGATCGCTATGCCCTAAGAGCAGTTGAACAGAACGTAGATCTGCCCCATTTTCTAAAAGATGTGTTGCAAAACTATGCCTAAAAGTGTGTGGACTTACCTTGCTTTGTATACCGATTTGCGTGGCTTTTTCTTGTATCATTTTCCATACATACTGACGTGTGAGTGAATTTCCGGATCTATTGACAAAAAGTTCATCACATCTTGGCTTGAAAAGAACTCTTGTATTTGCAATGAAGAATTTGATTTTCTCGACAGCTTTTGCATGAATGGGTATGAATCTGTCTTTATCGCCTTTGCCATGTGTTTTGAGAACATGCCTTTCAAAGTCTATATCGTTGATTTTTATGTTGATTAATTCAGAAACTCTTAATCCGCAGGCATAAAGAAGTTCAATTATGAGTGAATTTCTTTGAGCGGATTTATCTGCATTTTGTGATAGTTCTATTAATTTATGTATTTCTTCTTTTGATAAAATATGCGGTATTTCTTGAATAAATTTTGGCGAATCTAAGAACAGAGCTGGATTTTCTGCAAGGTAACCTTCAGCACAACAATAGTTGAAAAAAGATCTTAATGTAGAAAACCTCCTAGTAAGGGTTCTTGGGCTATTACCTTCTTTTTTTATATACACAGCAAAAAGCAAGAGCGTATCATCTGTGATTTCATCAAGTGTTTGCTGAGCTTTTTTTATAAATTCTTCAAAGAGATTGATGTCTTGCTTGTATGCAGCAATTGAATCTTTGGACAAGGCTCTTTCAACAATAAGATAATTGAGCCATTCTTTTTTATAGGCAAGAGAATATGTTTTTTTATTCTTTTTGCCAGAGAATTCTTGAGTATCTGTGTATATATCAAGAATATTTTCTTGTTTGCCTGTATTTTTTGCTTTTGCCATAGATAGAGTTGAATTTAAAGAACTTTTGCTTTTGGAAAACGAAATTGTAGAACAGCTCTAGAATTTGAAGCTTTTTTTCTTGTTTCGTATGGGCCTGAATAGAGAGTGTGACTTGTGCCAGATTTTATAGTTGTTGGCAAGCCAAGACTATGCACTATTTGAGCTGCTTTTTGTGCTTCTTCCTTTGTTTTGTAGCTAGCAAGCCTGATTAATACAGTGCCTTTGCCTATAATTGGCATATATTGAGCAACTTGGGTTTTATTTTCTGTTGTGCTTTGTGTCTCGCCTGCTTGGCTTATAGTTGTATTTACATTTGAAGAGGCACTTGAATTGTTGCTAGCATAGCTTTGTTTTTGACTTGTTGAACTTGAATTTGTTGAACTTGTGTTCTTTTTTGTGCTTGTTGCAGTATTTTGTTTTAGAGTTGAAGCATAAGATGGATTTGGATGCGTGCCATCGTCTTCATATATAGTGGTTAAGCTTTCAGGGTATTTTTCTTTTCTTAAATCGTGATATGTTTTGCCACTTGTTTGAAAGGACCATGTTTTCGTGCCTGGACGTGCGGCAGAAGTAGAAGCTGTTGCTGGAAGGCTTGTAGCTAGAGTTTCAACAGCTTTTGAAGTAGGTTTTGGTTTTGTAGACTTAAAAAGCGTAGAAGAAGCATTATTGTCTCTAGAAGCTATAAAGGTGGGATTATTGTCAAGATCTGATTTGCTAGTAGCAATAGCAACTTGAGCGACACCAGCTTCATACATGCCTAATTCTTTTGCGGCACCTACAGAAAGATCTATAACTCTATCGCCAATAAAAGGCCCTCTATCGTTAACTTTTACACGGATAATTTCTTTTGTTTCAAGATGTTGAACATAGACATAGACGCCTAATGGCAAGTGTTTATGGGCGGCAGTCATACCATTTTGATTGTAGACTTCACCATTTGCTGTTAATTTACCGTGAAAACCAGGACCATACCAAGAAGCATGCCCTCTTTCTATGAATCCGTCAGCATTGACAAGTGGATAATAGGTTTGGCCACGAACTGTATAGGCTTTTGCTCTTTGTGCATCTGTAAAAACATAAGGTTCTGGTTTTGATGCACAGGCAGAAATAAATAATACGGTAATAAGAAGAATAATTTTATTATACATAATTCAATCCATAACGTAACATAGCTACAATAATTATGCCTGAAGTTAAGGTTATAAACAATGATTTTGTGTAATAAGCAATAATAAAGGTAGGTATTGAAGCCATTAAAAAGGTGTTAGATAAAGAAAAATCGAGTTTGTTTGAACGCACGACTAATTCAGATAAAGTAAGGGCTGATAGAATTGCCGGCGGAATATAGGAGAGCCATTTCTTTAAAAAAGGCGGAAGTTCTAGATTTGATAAGAGCGATACAGGTAAAAGCCTGATCAATAGCATAACAGCAGCTAATGAAAGAGTTAAAAGAATAAAGTAATTATTTGTCATATAAGGCCTTGTTTTCTTTTTTTATTTCAACATAAGCCCCAAAAGCTGCTGCTAGTATAGAAGCTAAGATAAGGCTATAGTTTGAAAAACCTAGCATAATAAAAACTAAAAGTAAAATTGCACTTATTAGAGCAACAATTAATTGCAGTCTTTCTAAACAAAGAGGGACAAGTAAAGCAATAAACATTGCAGGAAGAGCAAAATCAATACCATAAGGTTTGATATCCGTGAGTAATTCGCCTGAAAGTGAGCCTAAAGCTGTGCCTATAATCCAGCCAAGATGGGAATAAATATTTATGGAAAAAGCTTCAACCTTATCAAAGAAAGTAAATTCTTGATATCTTGTTCTTAGTTTTGCGTAATGTACAGCGAAAATTTCGTCTGTGATTTCCATTGAAAAAAGTATTTTTTGTAGAAAAGTAAATGATTTAACGAAAGGCAATAATGCAGCTACCATTAGAAAATATCTTAAATTAATAAGCAAATTTGCAATTATAATAGAAAAGAAAGGCGCATGTGTTCCAACCATAGCTGCAGTAATAAACTGCCCTGCACCAGCAAAAATAAGAACAGACATACTAATAGCATAAAAAACAGGAATCCCACTTTTTACAGCAAGCACGCCAAATGCAAAACCTAAGGGTTGGTAAGCAAGAAAAATTGGCAAGGCATGTTTAAAGCCTTGTAGATTTGCTTTTGTAAATTCTTTTGTTAAAAATTGCATCATAAACCTCAATAATATATTCAATAGAGTTATCCTTTTCTTAAATTTTTTTCAAGCAAAATTTCTGTATAATCAGAATAATTTACCTCTAACTATATCTTTTATTGAGTTAATTATTTCTTGCAAAAGAAATGAAAATACGTCATAAATATCTAATAGGCTCTTTTTTAGACTTATTTTAGATATATTACTTTAAGACATTATGTGAGAAAATATATGAATGCGAAAATCGTTTCTGAAAATTTGGGTAAGATAAAAGCACATCAAATGAAATTAAAGGGAGTCGATCTTCTTCCTTATTATGTAAAAGCTCTCAAAGAAATTTGCAAATCAAGTGCCCCATTAGCATCAACTCTACGTGGCCCTTTGAGAGAAGCAACTGTGATTATATCAAAAGACGATAGAATAGAAGCTATTGCTAAAAAGAAACTTGCCTATAATCCTGGCAATGAAAAAGAACTTTTAATGCTTGCTGAAAAATGCTATAATTTCTTTTCTAAAGCCGCTACTATCGAAAATAGAGAAGATGCATACAAAAGAAAGATGCGTATGGATAAGGCCTTGAATATTGGTAAAAAACTTCTCACACAAGGTAAATTTTCAGAAGCAGATCAAGCTTTTCAAGAAGCTGTTAAATGTTATAAAAACGAACATAAGTTATTTATTATGATAACAAAAGCATTATGCGATGCCCAACAATACAAACGTGCTACAACATATCTAAAAAAAGCAAAAGAAATCTTTCCTGCTGACGACGCAGATGTTTTAGAATATATGGAAATAGTGACAACAAATATTAGTAAATAGTAAATTTATTTTTCTTTATTCTTTTTGACTTGCTTTTTTAAATGTAGGTATTAATCTATTCTTAGCTTTAAAGCATTTGAATTTGGAGGAAACATGTTCGTACTTGGAAACATTTTAGGCACAATTGCTGCCCTTTTGCATACTTTAATTAATATTTATACCATTGTTATCGTGGTATCTTCACTTTTATCATGGGTAAATCCTGATCCATACAATCCGGTTGTACGTATTCTACGTTCCTTAACTGAACCTGTGTACGATTTTGTTCGTCGCTATGTTCCTTTCACAAGAGCAGGTGCAATTGATCTTACCCCACTTATTATCTTACTTGCTTTATTTTTGATTGATGGAGCTATTGTACAGTCTATTGCAGATTTTGCACGTAGGATGTAAAAAAATACTTTTTGAATTAGTCATTGCTTTTTTTGATAAATGCAATGACTTTTTTTTTCATAAATTGAGAAGGATAAAAATTTATTTAAAAAAAATTTGAGAAAATTATAAAAAAAGTATTCACATTTGATTTGAACTATGCTATTAAATAGTTAAGGATAAGAAAATATTTATTTAAATTTACTTATTTGATCTCAACTTTAACTTTTTTTAAGGAGTTCGCAATGGAGAATAAAGAATTAGAATTTTTCGAGTCAGTTGCTTATAAAAACCCTGAAATTAAAACTTTGCTAGATGAACATATAATTCTCAGTAAACAAGTTGAAAAACTCGCATCTAAACCATTTCATACGCCGGATGAAGCCCTCAATCTAAAAAATTTGAAAAAACTTAAATTAGACAATAAAACTCTTTTACAATCAAGGATAGAGCAAATATAACAATTTCAAAACCACCTTCAAAAAAGGTGGTTTTTTTTTGTATTAAATTTCTTTACTTTCTTCTGTATTTCTCGTACATTAGCAAACACAAAAATAGCACTTGCTAAAAATAACAAAAAAAAGTATATTTATTATAGATAGAGAAGAGGTTTGATTCATGCCAATTTTTGAATTTACATGTAAAACATGCAATAATAATTTTGAAGAACTTGTTATTAAGTCTGACGAAGTCATTTCGTGTCCATCTTGTTCTTCAAAAGATGTCGGAAAACTTATTTCAAAATGTAGACATTCATCAGGTTCGACTTTTGGCGGCGATTTCTCCTCACAAGCAATGGGTAAATCTTCAGCGAGTTCTTGTTCTGGCTGTTCTGGCGGAAATTGTTCATCTTGCGGTTAGGCCTTAAATAAAATTGAACTTTATTCAATGGAAAAGATATCTATGACTACTCTATGTATTGCAACACGCGGTTCTCAGCTTGCTTTATGGCAAGCAAATCACATAAAAACACTTTTAAACAATATAAATCCAAGTTTAGAAATTAAGCTTGAAATTATCAAAACTCAAGGCGATATAATTTTAGATGTTGCTTTAGCAAAAGTTGGTGGTAAAGGTTTATTTGTAAAAGAAATTGAAGAAGCCTTATTGGATAAAAGAGCTGATATTGCTGTTCACAGCTTAAAAGATGTGCCTATGAATTTGCCACAAGGCTTGACTATAGCCACATATTTAGAACGTGAAATACCATTTGATCTCTTTTTGTCAGAAAAATACAAATCTTTTGAAGAACTTCCACAAAATGCAATACTTGGAACTTCTTCATTGCGTAGACAAGCACAAGCCCTGAAACTTCGACCTGATTTAGATGTAAAACTTCTGCGTGGTAATGTTGAAACAAGAATCAATAAGATGAAAGCAAATGATTACGATGCTATAATCCTTGCACAAGCCGGAGTTAAACGTTTAAACCTTTCTGCAACATATATGCAAAACCTTTTGCCACCTGACTTTTTGCCAGCTGTTGGACAAGGAGCACTTGCATTAGAAGTAAGAGAAGACGATACTGCTCTTCTTGAATTATTAAAAGTTTTAGACCATGCAGAAACAAGAAATTGTGTAGAAGCAGAAAGATCTTTTATGAGAAGATTAGAAGGCGGTTGTCAAGTTCCTATAGCAGCCTATGCCACAATAGCAGAAGATAAAAAAGTATGTCTACAAGCCAGAGTTGCAAGACCAAATGGCTTAGAAACTATCAATGCTCAAGCTAGTTCAGATAATCCTGTTCAATTAGGAATTGACTTAGCTGATAAAATGTTAGAATTAGGTGCAAAAAAGATTTTAGATGATTTAGTGTGTGAGAATGAATAAAGCCTTATAAAAACAAAGAAGGTAGACTATGTCTCAACAAAAAATTACACTGCATGCACTATGTACGCAGGATCGTATTCCCTATGAAACAAGTGATGATATTCCACGCTCAAAGCAAATAAAGCATTTCCAACCAAGAGCTTTCAAAGCTTTAGAGCTTGCTATCAATATAGATCAGATTGATTATAATATCTATCTTTCGTCTGAACCAAATCTTGGCAGATCATCTATAGTGACGGAATTTCTAAAACCATATGCTAAGAAAAAGCAAACTCCACCTGATTTACTCTATGTAAATAATTTTGAAAATCAAGATAAACCTATCTTGCTTTCAGTTCCTGCTGGCACGGGCAAAATATTAAAGTCTGGACTTTCAAAAACTGTACAAGAAATCAGAAAAGAACTTATAGCAAAATTTGAAACTGATAATTATATCAAAAAAAGATCAAAGCTCTTAGATGATTTCAATGAGCAAAAAAATGCTTTACTCAAAGAAATGAACAGTATAGCAATTGAAAAAAACTTCCTTTTAGATTTTGAAGATAAAACTTCTATCACTCTTTATCCTGTTATGGATGGAAAGAAGATTTCTGATGAAGAATTTGCAAAATTAGATAAGAAAGTGCAAGATGTATACAATCAACACGGCGATGTATTATTACAAAGTCTAACTGAAATAATTAGAAAAATTTCAAAAGTTGAAGCTGATTATAAAGATTCTGAAAAAAATCTTGATAAATCTATTATGGAAGAAGTGCTCAATAGACAGCTCTACCCTTTTATGAATAAATTTTTCAAGGCTGTGGAAAAAGAACAAGAAAATGTTGAAGCGATTAAGCTCTATTTCGAACAGTTAAGACTTGATATGCTTGATAATTTTGATATTTTTCTTCCAAAAGAGCATCAAGGACAAAATTCTATACAAAACGATCATATAGCTGCCCTACATGAAGCAGAGATTTTTCGTTATGAAATCAATCTTTTTGTTGATAATTCAACAACAAAAGGTGCTCCCATTCTTTATGAAGACAATCCAACTTCCTATAATCTCTTAGGAAGTATCGAAAGAGAATCTGAAATGGGTGCTTTAATTACAGATTTCACTCTTATTAAAGCAGGTTCTTTGCATAAAGCATTAGGCGGTTATTTGCTCATACATATTGAAGATATTCTTCAACATACAAATGCGTGGGAAGGCCTTATGCGTAC
Source organism: uncultured Desulfovibrionaceae bacterium (assembly GCA_964368455.1). Classification (GTDB taxonomy): domain Bacteria; phylum Desulfobacterota; class Desulfovibrionia; order Desulfovibrionales; family Desulfovibrionaceae; genus CAYJAZ01. Next base: position 44,103 of record CAYJAZ010000018.1, on the reverse strand, counting down.
GCTAAGGGCTGGTGTGTCACGTATACATGAATCTGCAGAACAAAGTGAAGCAGTTCGAACAAAAGGTATTGAACCAGAACCAATTCCAATAGATTTAAAATTTATTCTCATTGGTACTGATATGCTTTATGAAAAGCTTATTTCACACGATGAAAGATTTGCAAAATACTTTAAAATTAAAGCACAACTTATTGATTCAGCTGAAAGAAATTCTACAAATATTAAAAAATGGCTCACAAATCTCACCTCTATATTAGACAATGAAAACTTACTTCCTTTTACAAAGGCTTCTTTAGCTGCATTGGTAGATTTTTCTTCACGTCTTTGCCATGATCAGAAAAAACTCTCGCTCAAGTTTACAGTTATTCGAGATGTTATGCTTGAGGCTTCGACTTTAGCTAAGATTGCAAAGAAAAAAATAGTTGATGTTGATATCTTAGAATTAGCCTTAGAAGACAGAAGGTTTAGACATAACTATCTTGAAGAAGAACTTATTAATGAATATTGTAGAGATATGATACATATTCAAACTTCTGGACATGCTGTTGGCAGAGTGAATGCTCTTTCAGTGACTGTGTATGGAGATTATGAATTTGGTTTACCGCATCAAATCTCTTGTACTGCTGGCGTTGGACATGGCGGCATCATCGACTTAGAAAGAGAAGCAGAACTTGGCGGCCCTATACATACAAAGGCTGTGATGATTCTCAAAAGTTATTTGATCAATCAATTTGCACAAAACAAACCATTAGTCCTTACTGGTTCTCTTTGTCTTGAACAATGTTATGCCGGTATTGAAGGCGATTCTGCTTCTGCTGCTGAGCTTGTTGCTCTATTATCCGCTATAGCCGAGCATCCTATAAATCTTTCTCTTGCTTTTACAGGTGCATTAAGTCCATCAGGCAAGATTTTGTCTGTTGGTTCTGTGACAAAGAAGATTGAAGGCTTCTTTGCTATTTGTAATTATCGTGGACTTACTGGCGAGCAAGGCGTTCTTATACCATATGTGAATAAAGATAATCTTATGCTAGACAAAAAAGTTCAAGAAGCTGTTGAAGCTGGATTATTTCATATCTATCCTGTTAAAACAATTAATGAAGCTCTTCAACTACTTACAGGTATACCATGTGGAAATCTAAGAAAAGATAAGTCTTACACAAAGAATTCATTCTTTGATAAGGTTGATGCAAAATTAAAATTATTTGGTTGGTTAGCCGATAATTCATTTAAGAAAAAGCCTAAAATAAATGAATAAATGAGAATTTTAATTTATCTAATTTATTAAAATTTGATGAATGTGTAAATGCATTTTTAGCTAAAATATAAATTTATTTATATAATAATTAATATTTTATCTTTTTATCTATGATTTAATCCTTGACTATTATATATATAAATTATAATGTATCGAATGTTTAAATATGGAGAGAAAATTATGAAAAAAAATACAAAAAAAATGAAGGCATCTAATACGCTAAAAGTAAGTCTTCCACTTTTAGCTGCATTAGCACTTGCAACTCCAACAACTGCTCAAGCTGAAGGTTTTGCTTTACAAAACTGGTCTGCACGTGGTGCAGGTTTAGCAGGTGGTTTGGTTGCTCGTGGTGGCGATCCATCAGCTGTAGCATATAACCCTGCTGCAATCACAGAATTAGAAGGCACACAAATCATGGTTGGTGGCGAATTTATTATGCCTGAAGTGCATTATGAATTTGATAATTTTGCTTCTGTGGATTCAAAATCTTATAACTTCTTTGTTCCAAATGCCTATTTCACACATAAGCTCAACGATAAAGTGAGCTTAGGTCTTGGTATGTTTTCTCGTTTTGGCTTAGGTGCAAAATATCCACACGATTGGGTTGGAAGCTTTAGCACATATAGCGTAACTATTTTAACATCAACAGTAAATCCTGTTATTGCTTATAAAGTGACAGATAAACTTTCTGTTGCAGCTGGCATTGAATTATCTGGTGCTTTAGTTGATTTAAAACAAAGTATACCTACCCCGCTTGGAACAGGTTCACAAGATTTGACTGGTGATTTATCTTTAGGAATTGCTTTCAACTTAGCTGCTCATTACAGATTTAACGATCAATGGGCAATGGGCTTAACTTATCGCATGGGACCTAAATACGATCTAGAAGGCGATGTAATAAGATATGCTCCTGATGGCACTACTGTATTACAAGAAACGACTGGCTCTGCAACTCTTTACACTCCAGATCAAATCAACTTTGCTGTCGCTTATTCACCAATGCCAACTCTTTCTTTTGAAGCAGGTTTTGGCTATGTTATGTGGAGTAAATATAGAGATTTAGATATGGTTATAGCTGGACAAGAACATGTTAACCCTAAGCATTGGCACGATACTTTCTTGTTCTCACTTAGTGCTGAATACCAAGTCTTAGATTGGATGACTTTAAGAGCTGGTGTGAGCTATGAAACTTCACCTATGAACCATAAATATGCTGAATACCTCCTACCTACTGATGGTAGATTCAACTATGGTGTAGGCGTTGGCTTCCATAAAGATAATTGGGCAATTGACTTAGCTTATAACTACCACGATATCAATACATTGGAATACGACGAAGTTTTATCGCCTGTAATTGTAAATGAAAGTGAATCAGTTGGTTCTGGAGCACATGCATTCTCTGTTGGATTCACATATAAATTCTAATAAATTTAGATAGTTTAAAATATAAAAGAGCTTTGAAGTTTCAAGGCTCTTTTTTTATACTCTTTTTTATCACTAGCATTTATTTACTGCTTTTCAAACTTGGGCAAGATCTAATCAACTTTAATAAATTATCAAAAAAATAAAGAGCAGAAATATTTCTATCTCTGCTCTTTTCTTTGTTATTTCTTTATTATTAGTAGATATTTACTTTGCCGCTACTCTTCTTTCTTTTGTTATTCTTTCTGCTAAAGCAAGAATAGAATTAGCGTATATAGTGAGGTTGTTGTATCTTCTCAAAACTTTTTGTCTTGAAGCTATTGAAGAACTTGTTTTCCAATTATGTTTGTGTAGATAATTAGAAGCAGATGCAATGGCATCAGCTGGATCAAAGAGATTGATGATGCCGTCATTATTTCCATCTACACCAAATTTATCAATATTTGATGGCATAAATTGACAAAGTCCAATAGCACCATACATTGAACCAGGCATTGCAAATGGATCTAAATTATTTTCAATAAGATACTTTGTTAAAGCTCTAAATTCAGTATAGGCCCACTTAGAACGTTGTTGCATCTTTGTATTGATCCATTTTGTTCTACTTGTTGCACCTTTAGGGAGTTTTGAAATATATTCTGGGATTTGTTTGTAATTTGTTGAGGAAGCCATACTTGCTAAAGTATAAAAAGCTGTTTCACTGCCAAGATAGTTGCCTAATCTTGTTTCTGTGTATAACAAAGCCGCAATAACTTCTTTTGGAACTTTATAAGTTCTTTCAGCTCTTGCAAAAGCTTCATGATGTTCGTCTAAGAAAGCTATACAATTTTGTGCATTTTTTGCAGTGACATGATTTTTGTACCATGGGCCAGGAGTTTTATATCCTTTAATAGTATAGTCTTTACGTGGACTTTTTTTGCTTGTTGTCTTTGTTTTTGGTTTAAAATTTATTGAATAGAGTTCTTTAACTTTAAGACCCATTGGATCTTGAGAAATAGAACTAGGAAGTTTTGAAATATAATAGGCAGATAATTGTGGATCTAAGCCATCTTGAACTAATTGTTGGTAAATTCCCTTCCAATTATTATCAATTTTTGCATTGGATAAATCAAAATCTAAAGCACTACCTTTAAGGGAATAAGGCGTGTGAGAGAGCTTTTCAACCTCGTATTGAGCAGGATAGCTACTTTTAGATGTTTGAGTGTATACTAAGAGTGTAGATTTTTTATTATCGTAATTTGAATAATATTTTGGTTGATTGTTGCTTTGTGTGCTTACAGTTTTAGTTTGGCTTGAAGGTTTTAGACTATTAAATGTCATTTCATCTGCAAGCTTGAATTGAACAATTTTCTTTTCATTATTCTTTTTTTTGCTTTCTAAAACATATTTATTGTAGACTTCAAGTTCATTATCAATAATTATAGGTTTGTTTTTATTGACATATTGCTGTTCATTGGCATTAGATTCGCTTTTTGAGCAGGCACAAATCATCATTGATAAAGCTATAAAAGACAGAGGAATATACTTCATTTAATCTCCTAAAATACATTTAACGTCCAATTTACCTTTCCTAAAAAGTAGCTTCTAATAACATCTAAAGATTTTGTGAGAAGAGGAAAGGTGTTGTTATCAGGTTTTAAGTCTAGCATATTAACTTCATTACTTGTAGTTGAATGATATACTCTATATAAGGATATGCCTTGCTGAGGAATACAAAAAGCCATTATTTCGCCATTTGTAAGATCTTTAAAATTTAGATCAATTCCTATTATAGAATTTTTTAATATACTAGGTTCCATATTTTTATTTTTGTAAGAAAAAACCATTAAATTTTTTGTAAAAAGAATTTCTGGTAAAGTGATATATTTTTCAAAATCAAAAACTCTTTCATTGTTTTCATTCATTTCTCCTGTATAATAAGAAGAATATACCGCTACCCTTTTTGCTGCAGATTGATTGTAACTATCAAAAGCATTCAAGCTTGTTGGTTCATGAAGTGATTTTGAAATATTGTTTTCTTGTTGTTTTTGTAAATCAATGATGATGTCGCTGTCAAGTGATATATATATAGGTTCAACAGCATTTTCAATCCAGTTGATATTAACAGAAAACTTTTTCATTAATGTTACAAGCCATGAATCTGGTATGTTTTGCTTTTTTTGCATTGAGGAAATAGTTGATTGTTGAACCCCTAAGGCCTCAGCTAATTCTTTTTGTGTTCTTGTTCCAGTGCATTCATAAATTCTTTTTAATTGTTCTTTAAAAAGTTGCTCCTTTGACATTTTAGTCATTCTTGCCCCCTTAAACTTATTATCATAAATATTAAAAACACACTATTATTTTTTATGAGCAAAACTATAAGTATATGTTTATACGAGAAATCTTTTTCTATATTTTAAATACAAAAGAAAGGATTTACTTGGACATAAAGTATAGAAAAGTTATAGACTTCTTCTTTAATCGTTATAGCATAAAAAAAAAAATACTGCAAGTTCTATTATAATTTGTTTTTTTAACTTTTTATTATTATAATTTTATTTTATTAGGTATATTTTATGCTTTTTAATAAAAAAATGTATTTTTTATACATCTAGCAAATAAATTATCTATAAACTTTCGACCTAAATACAAAAAAGCCTTTTGTCATCAATATACAAAAGGCTTTTCATGTTTTTATAGAAGTTTTATTTAGTTAATAACTTTCAATAAAGGATGATCTGGCGATAAGAAAATTCTTGAATCTTGATTCAAGGATTTTTGCATTGCCTCTAAACCTCTTTGTAATTCGTAAAATTCAGGTGATTTTGAAAAAGCATCTCCATAAATTCTTGCAGCTTCACTATCTCCTTCGCCTCGAATAACTTGTGATTTATAGTTTGCATCAGCTAAGATAAGTGCTCTTTCTTTGTCTGCTTCTGATTTAATCTTTGTGGATTCTTCAGAACCTTCAGAACGGTATTGTTTTGCTTGTCTTTCACGTTCAGCACGCATTCTTTCGAAAATAGCTCTTTGGTTTTCTTGTGGTAAGTCAGTTCTTTTGATACGCACATCAACAACTTCAATACCAAATTCTTTCATTTGAGCTGAAGCAGCCATTGTCACAGCTTCCATAATTTCAGATCTTTGACTTGAAACAACTTCTGTCAATGTATGTGAACCAAGTTGTGCTCTTAATTGTGAATACACAACAGCGTCTAATCTTGCTTGTGCAGCTGGAATTGTACGCACTGTTTTATAGAATTGAATAGGTGAAATTATACGCCAACGAGCATAGTTGTCTAATAAAATAGTTTTTTTATCAGAAGTTAATGCTTCTGCAGGTCTTGCGTCGTAGTCAAGAACACGTGAATCAAAATAAATTACATTTTGTATAAATGGTAATTTGAAATGCAAACCTGGTCTGTAGATTTTTTCAACAGGATTACCTAATTGAACTACAAGAGCATTTTGAGTTTGCTCTACTTTGAATAGACATTGTGTTGCAAGTAAAACTGCAACAACAAGAAATATTAATATACTTGTGATTGTTTTCATGATTATTCCTTATTATTCCTTATCAATTATCTGATATTTGCATTGTTTGAAGTTCTGCTTGAACGTGATGAAGATGATGAATCTGTATCAGGAATAACTTGTGGTACGTATTGATAGCCTGGTTTATTCGGGCTTTGTGTTGGTTGTAAAACTTGTGGAGACAAAGGCAGAACAGGCATAAGATTTTGCATACCTTCGGAAAGAATGATTTTTTCCATACCTGGCTGGCTGAAAATATTTTCTAAAGTTTCATACACTAAACGTTGTTTTGTTGTATTTGGATTCTTTTTATATTGCTCTAAAACAGCGTTAAATCTGCTTGCTTCACCTTCTGCTTGACGTATACGAGTTTGTTTATAGGCCTCTGCATTATTGATCATAGCAGCTGCATCGCCTCGTGCTTTTGGAAGAAGTTCATTGCTATAGGCTTGTGATTCGTTGATAATTCTTTCTTTATCTTCTCTTGCTGACGCAACGTCTTTAAATGCATCGCTCACTTCTGCTGGCGGTTGAACGTCTTGCATTTGCACAGCAACAACTTCTAAACCAACTTTATATTTATCTAAAATTTCTTGTAATAATAAAGCTACATCGTTTTGAATTTGCACTTTACCATCAGTAAGAGCAGCATCGATATTGTTATTACCTATTACTTCACGCATAGCTGCTTCACTAGCACTTTTTAAAACTGCGTCAGGATCGGTTACGTTAAAGAGATAATCTACAGCACCGTCTGGTTTGATTCTATATTGAACACTGAATTTAATATTTACAATATTTTCATCGCCAGTTAGCATTGAAGATTCATCTGTGACATGTTGAATTCTTCCTTGTTGGAAGCTATTGATATTTGATTGTGAACGAAAACCAATTTCAACTTGTTTGATTTGTGTGACCTTTGGTCTATAGACTGTTTCAATTGGATAAGGCAAATGATAATGAGGGCCAGCTTCAGTTGTGTAAACATATTTACCAAAACGTAAAACAACACCAGCTTCATCAGGTTGTACAATATAGATACCAGAAGCAAGCCATACGCCAACTACGCCTAGTAAAGCAAATTTAATCAAATTCTTTGGAGCTTTTGGTAATTGGTTAAAATTAAAACCATCGTTACCATCGTTACCATTGTTGCCATTGTTGCCGCCATTATGACGGTTATTTTGTGAATCTTTTCTATTGTTTTTTTTGTAAAGTTCTGAAAAGTCGATATATTTATCGTCATTTTCAAAATTTCTAGGATTTTGATTACGAGAATCATCATAATCATTATCAGATGTATTATTTGATTCGTCATGTTTATTATTTGATTTTTTGTCAAATGGTTGCCAACTTTGACGAGATTTTTGTTTTTCTTTTAACTTGTCCCAGTCCCAATTCATATGTTTTTCCTTGTTTTTCTATTTCAATTTTATAGGATTTTATTGCTATTTCTAAGTGTAATCAGAAATTTCACTCTAAAAAGAAATATAAATCTCATTGTTCTATCTGTCAATCTTTCACAAGTGAAAAATTTATTTATATTATTATTTGAATATTGCTTAATCTTTGGAATATAAAAGCATAAAAATTTGAAGTAAGAGACTGTCTGTTACTAAAGCAGGATTGACTGTAGCAAATAATGCATTTTGTGCTTCTTCTAAATAATGGTTGAATTCAAAAGATTTTTTTGCGTCTATCTTTTTATAAAACAAGTCAACTAAAGCGTGTTGATCTTTTTGATTTGTATTATACGCTAAAGCCTTTGCTAGAGACTGAGAAAGCACAAATAAAACCATATTTGCATGATGAATATTAAAACCTTTAACAAAGGTATAAAGATTAAACCATTCTTTACCTGTAGTAAAAAATACATAAAGAGCTTGTCTTATGTCAATTTCTTCTTGCGTGAGTTCTCTATGGCTTTGACTTGGCAAAGTGAGAACAAAGGAACGCGAAACTATGGTTGGAAGCATGCTCTGTCTTTGCGACACTGTGAAAATAAATGAAGTAGTGTTATTTGGTTCTTCAAGAATTTTAAGCATAGCATTTGCTGCTTCACTACGATTGAATACAGGTTCATAAAATAAAGCAATTCTTTGCTTTAAAAAATTAGGTTTTAGTGCAATGCTAGGTTTTAAAGTTCTTACATCATCTATTTTCAAGCGTTCAAGATCGCAATCATAGAAAAAGAAATCTGCGGATAAAGTATTGAGTATTTCAAGACAAGACTGACAGCTAAGACAGGCTTTTTGACTTTCATTGTCCATTTGCGTGCAATTCAAAAGACAAGCCCAATAAAGGGCAAGTGCTTTTCGAATTTCTTTAGTACCTGACTCAAGAAGCAATACTTGTGGAGGAGATTTTCTCAACATATTCAATCTTGGAAGCAAGTCTTGAATTTTTGCAGAAGACAAGAGTTTTGAAACTTGCTGGCCTTTGAATTGAGCTTCTTCTAAATCTGGTAAATCTAAATCTTTATCTGATTTTTTCTTTTCTGCCATAATAAGAAATGGTAAAACTATTTTTCAGCAAGCAGATTGCCATAAGCAAGCATATTTGCTTCATCAAATGGCTTTCCAAGTAATTGAACACCTAAAGGCAAGCCTTTCTTTGTTTTACCTTGCGGAATAGCTAAACCTGGTAGACCAGCAAGATTTAAAGAAAGTGTGAATATATCCATAAGATACATTTGAATAGGGTCGTGCACAGCATTCAAATCCCAAGCAGGAATAGGTGAAACTGGCGATAAAAGGACATCACAAGATTTTAAAGCATTGAGATAATCGTCTTTAATTAATCTTCTTACTTGAGCTGCTTTTTTGTAATAAGCATCATAATAACCAGAAGAAAGCACAAATGCACCAAGCAAGATACGTCTTTGTACTTCTTGGCCAAAACCTTCTGTTCTTGATTTTACATAAAGTTCTTCAAGGTTTTTTACCTCTTCTGCCCTTTTACCAAAACGCACACCATCGTATCTAGCGAGGTTTGAACCTGCTTCAGCAGTTGCAATGATATAATAAGTAGAAAGTGAATATTTTGTATACGGAAGGCTTACTTCAACAATATTTGCACCAAGCGCTTTCGCTTTTTCAATTGTTTTATTGCATGCTTCTAAAACTTCGGCATCTATGTTTTCATTTTTGATAAATTCAAGAGGTATGCCAATAGTCACATCTTTGAGTGACTGTCTTTGAGCTATTGCTTCTAAATAGTTTTCAACTGCTTGAGGCGAGGAAGTATTGTCTAATGGATCGTGTCCGGCAATTACTTGAAGAGTTGAAGCAACATCTTCTACAGAATTTGCCATTGGCCCAACTTGATCAAGAGAAGAAGCATAAGCAATAACGCCATAGCGTGAAACTCTGCCATAAGTCGGTTTTAATCCAACACAACCACATAGATTAGCAGGCTGTCTTACAGAACCGCCAGTATCCGTGCCTAATGAGGCAAAACATTGTCTTGCAGCAACAGAAGCAGCAGAACCACCACTAGAACCACCTGGAACTTTTGTGATATCATGCGGGTTTTTGGTTGGAAAATAGGCAGAATTTTCACAGGAAGATCCCATTGCAAATTCATCCATATTATTCTTACCAAGTATGATAGCACCAGCTTTTTCTAATTTTTCTACAACAGTAGCAGAATAAGGTGGAGTGAAGCCTTCTAAAAGCTTAGAAGCCGCTGTTGTTGGAATGTTTTTTGTACAAATAACATCTTTAATAGTTACAGGAACACCATAAAGTGGTAAAGAAGAATCGTATCCTTTTTTATCAAAAGAAGCAGCTTTTTCTAGTGCATAAGCTGATGAAACATGTAAAAGAGCTGAAATATCTTTTTCAGTTTTTTCAATATTTGCTAAACATTGATTGACAACATCAGAAACTTGAAGACCTTCGGAATATGCTTTTGTGAGTTCTTGTATAGATAATTGTGTATAATCAGACATAGTATTTCCTTTATTTTCCTTCTACAATTTTTGGCACGATAAAGAAAGTGCCGTCTGTAAGAGGTGCGTTAGAAAGAATTTCTTCCCTACTACGTTTGTGGCTAGCAATATCTTCTCTAAAAAGAGAATTGTGCATTACAGGTGAATATAAAGCTTCAACATTGTCTGTATTTATTTGTGATAATTCATCCATATATTGTATTATTTTACCGCATTGTTCGCGATATTTTTCTAAATTTTCATCATTTGGTTCTATCTTTGCTAATTTAGAAAGATATTTCATGTCATCTACTGTTATTGTCATTTTAACCTCTTATATTAATTGGCATATTGCAATTCTTTTTGATAATTTTGTATATATTCTTGCTGATTGAGAATTTTTTTTCCATTCACATCAGGTTGAAATAAGAACAATCTTCTATGTGCTTTACCGCTAAAATCCCATGCAAAAGGAGCTGCTGCCCATGCCATTTCTTGTAGAGTAGCAAGTTTTTGATTAAGTTCTTGAGGATTTAAACCTGCACTCGAATAATTTAATGCAGAAACCATTTGAACGAAATCATAGCCTAAGGCTGCCCAGTTATCAGCTGAAGAGCCTGAAGCTTGCATGGCATTTTTTAAATTTAAAGTTCCATAGGAATTAGAATTTTCATTCCATTCACCAGGGAATAGAGCGAGATTAAAATAATTCATAGGAATATTCTTCATTGAAGAAAGTCCTTGTTCCCATAAAGTTGTGCCAAATAAAGGAAAATAAGTCGCTCCATGATAATGTAAGATAGAAGCAATCATTTCCATATTATTCCAGCCATCTGGAAGAAAAGCAGCATCAGCTGAAGATGATACAACAGGTACTAATTCATTCTTTTTAGCTTTTGGATCTTTACTTTTATAAATACGAGAGCCTAAAAATTCGCCTATACCATTTGTCCACTCTTTTTCTTCTTCAAGAGCATAAGAATAGGCTGAAGTATATATTCCTTGACTACGTGCTTTTTCGTCAAATAAGTCTGCCATTCTAGTACTATAAGTATCGTTTGGATAAATTGAAGCTATTTCATCAATATTCAAGTTTAAACGAGCAAAATCTATAATAGTTGAAAGCTGATCGTCAGTTGAAGTGAAGAATCTCCACGCATTAGAACCTTCGGTAAAGTTTGAAGTAAGTCCAGGCATAAAGGCAAATATAGCCTTAGAAGCTGTGACATTATTTCTTTCTAAAGCCATTAATCTATCAGCTTGCAATGGACCGCCAACAAAAATACAAGTTGAAGGTAATGAAGCAATTCTTGATGTCCAAGAAGGATTGTCAGTATCAATAATATTTAAAGTGATTTCTGCCCCTCTCTGTCTTAAAAATGCTTTTGCAATTTCAGCACCATGAGAGATATTTCTTGCGATTTTTGAAAAATTACCAGATAAAGGCAAGGCTAAAGTCACACATGCAGAAGAATATCTAGTGCTTGGATTATACATCATTTCTGATAAGCCATCAAAAGGCATTGAACCTTGTAATGGAGCTAAACCAAAGAGCGTTGGATAGGCAAAATGTGCATTTTTTGCAATTCTGTCTAATGCGCCAGTGCTATCAACTAATAAGCCCTTAGTTGCAGCCTGCCATACTATAACATTCCATGGATACAGCATTTCTTGTGTTCTTGGAGTTGTGCTTGCAATTGATTCAAGAGAATGAGAATCTGTAAGCTCAAGGAATTTTAAAAGATTTGCTTCCATTTGTGATTTTTTCACAGAATCTGAATTCTGGTAAAGTCTTGAAAGAACTTGCTGTGAAAACAAAGAATTATCATTTGTTTTAGTCGCTAAAATATAAAGAGCGTATTCTTTTTCAAAATCATTTGCATTAATTGTCTTGTATTTTGCTAAAGCAGCTGAAACTTGATCATTTATAGACAATGAAGTCAAGGACTGTGCCCATGTTGCAGCGGCATTTTCTAAGGCTGCTTGCGATTGGGCGATTTGTTGTATACCGCCTTGTTGTCCTTGTGAACCTGTTCCACTAGTTTGAATGACAACTTTTGGCGTACATGCTGATATTAAGATAAGTGTGAGAAGTGCAAGAGAAAGCTTCTTCATTCTACTCTCCGAAGTGCTAAAATTTCAATATATTATACACGATTAGTAACATTTTGCAAAAAGCAATTATGCATCTTTAGTGTACTTGATTAATTGAAAAAAAACTATATACTATAAACGAACGAAGTTCAAGCAAGATTATTTGACACATTTTGGAGAGAAAAATGCAGATACACACATTGCCAATAGGGCCTTTAAATGCAAATTGTTATATAGTAGAAAACGGAGTCGACGCACTTATTTTTGATGCACCCGACTTTGTAGAACCAGTTTTAGAAATATTAAATGAAAAAAATCTTAAAGTACAAGCTATTATTTGCACACATCTACATTATGATCATGTAAGTGGAGTTGCTGATTTTATTGAATTAACTAAGGCAAAAGCCTATGCTGGTAAAGGCGACTTAGATTATAAAGACGATTTTCTCGCAGGTGGCATAGAATACGGCACACCAAAACTCAAAGATTTTGAAGCTACAGAATTGCAAGAAGGTCTTGTAGAATATGGTTCAATTTCTTGTGAACAATTTTCCACTCCTGGCCATTCTTTAGGTGGTTTTTGTTTCTACTTTAAAGATGCAAAAATTCTCATCACAGGTGATACATTATTTAAACATTCAATTGGTAGAAGTGATTTTTTTGGCGGAAATCACGAGCAATTGATAGCATCTATAAAAAACAAACTTCTTGTTTTGCCTGATGACACTAAAGTTTATCCTGGCCATGCCTACCCTTCTACAATACTTGAAGAAAAGAAATTTAATCCTTTTCTTTCTTAACATTGTATACATCTAATTACATTTATGGATGCACATCTATTACATGCAGCTTCAAAGTCTTTAGAAACTGTTGTTGGCTCAAGAATATCAAAAATATATCAATACGATTCAGATATCTATGTATTTTCTCTTTATGGAAATGCAAAGAAGAATTTTTTAACCGTAAGAACGGGAAAAAATATTCCTTTTCTCTTTTTATCTGACACGCATCAAGCAAGAGGCGAAACGCCGCCTGCAAGCGTGATGAGGTTGAGAAAATATTTAGTTGGAAAACGCATAATCAATATGTATTGTGCGTGGTGGTCTCGTGTTGTCTTTTTTCAAGTTGCAGCTGAAGAGGGAAAGAATTATTGGTTTAAAATAGATCTCAAAAATGGAGTTAATCTTACAAGTGAAGATCCTTTTACTGCCTATCCTAAACCTTATTTAGAAGAATTTGAAAATCTAGATGAAATCTTATCTCTACTCAATCCTACAAATAAAAACTTTTCACCCTACTTCACTCCAGCTTTAAGAAAAACATTTCAAGCAATTATCGAAGAAGAAAGTGATGAAAATGACGCATTTTTAGAAATAAAGTCTTTATTGATAGATTTAGAATCTGCTGAAGGCGATCTTTTCTTATATACAAGTTCTTCAAATAATGAAAATAAATCTGAAAAAGAAGAGAAAAAAGAGCTTTTTGCATGGCAACTTCCTAAAAAGTTACAAGAAGATAAGATTGAAGAAGTTTATGATAATGCTCTATATGCCTTGAATGAATTTGGCAAAACTCAAGTTTTAACTCATCTTTCACAAGATATACGGAAAAATGCTTCAAAACCACATATAGCAAGAATCAAGAAAATTAAAAACCTTAGAGACAAGCTTGTTGAAGAAGAAAATAGATTAAAGTCCATGCTTGATAAAAGAGAAATTGCTCTCAAACTACAAGCTCATCTTTATTCTTTAGATAAAGACAGTAAGAAAGAAAGTATTTTGATAGATAATGAAGAAATTACTTTAAATCAAAAACTTACAATTAAAGAAAATATGGAGAATTTGTTTCATCTTGCTCAAAGAGGAAAAAGAGGCTTGATTTATCTTGTAAAAAGAAGACAAGAAGTTGAAGCAGAACTTGAAGAAGCAAAGCAAAAACTTATTGAAAGTCAAGCTCTTTCAGCAGTTCCAAAAAATGTAACTTTAACTAGTTCAAAAATAAAAGAAAATAAAAACAATCAAAAAGACAGTTCAAAAAGTTCAAATGAATTACATCTGCCTAAGCAAGTTTTGTTAAGAAAGTCAAAAGATGGTTTTACAATACTTTTAGGAAAGGATGTAAAAGGCAATAAATTAGTATTGAAATTAGCTGCTCCAAACGACTATTGGCTGCATACAGCAGACGGAGCTTCAGCACATGCAATTATAAAAAGAGATCATAATGCTATTGTAGTGCCAGAAGCAACTTTTGAAGAAGCAGGAAGATTGGTGGCTGAAAAAAGCCCTTTCAAATACGATGAAAAAGCTTTGATTCAATATTCTTTAGCTAAAAATATACAATCTATGAAGAATGCCGGCCCTGGTATGGTGCGTATCATTAAAAGTGAAGGATCTTTTTGGGTTTCACTAGACGAACAAGAATAATTAAGAATCAATTATTGTTTATAAAATATTGTGTTTATAGGATAAAGTATGACTTACGAAGAATTAGAAAATAAAGTAGAATATTATTTCACAAAAACTGACTATTGCTGTGCAGAAGTTATGTTGAAATCTTTATTAGAATATAATAATGTAGCTCATGATGAAAACGACATCAGTCTTGCATCAGCTTTTGGTGGTGGTATTGGCGGATGTGGCTGTGTTTGCGGTGCGATCACAGGAGCAGTTCTAGCTTTTGCCTTTATTTTTAGAAATGAAAAAGCACCTTATACTAAAGAAGAAATAGAAAAAAGTGAAGCTAGTGGAAAAAAGCTAGCCCCTCAAAAAAATGTTTCAGCAGTCTTAGCAAAAAAACTTTATGCCTATTTTGAATCCAAATACAACAAAACTTGTTGCAAGATTCTTACTGAAGAATATAAAAAAGATAGAAAAGCAAAAAAAGCTTACTGTATAATTTTAAATAAAGAAATCAATATCTTTGCTGCAAAGCTCGTCGAAGAATACAAAGCAAATAATTAATAAATTTTATTTTGTTAAGTAACTTTCTGCTTTTAACTCAATTATATTAAAGATAAACCTAAGTATTTATATGAGTTTTTATATTATAAATACTGTATTGACATTTTTGATATTAGATGTTAATTATATATATAACCAAAGGAGAATTTAGTAGAAAAATTGAAAAAGGATTATATATGTAACTTATAGTATCTATGCTGCATGAGCTTTTAAGCTTGTACCTATCGGGGGAAGAGCATGCAAAAAAAAGAATTTAAAACTACAAAATTATTAGTTGAACAGTTAACATCTAAAAAAACATTCCTTAAAGAAAAATTAAATGTCTTTTTCATGACGCATTCAGAGCATACAGAGCTCTCAATAAATAAATTTAATACACTCTCACTTTCTATTCCCAAAAGAAGAAAGAATAAAATTAATTCACTTTTACAAAATCGAAAAAATAAAGAAAAAATTTGTAAATAATTAATTTTAACTATCAATAGCCTAGATGTATTTTTAGAAAATTTGAGAATATACTTAGACGTATAGTATTGAAATACAAGGAATAAAATAATGACAAAGGTAATTCTCTATATTGCAATGAGTCTAGACTCTTATATAGCAGATATAAATCGTAATGTATCATGGCTGTGTGGCGATGGTAGTGATGAAAATCATCCTGGAACTTACGATGATTTTATTAAAACTGTAGGCACTATTATTCTTGGCAACACGACATATAATCAAATTGTCACAGAACTTTCTCCTGAGATTTGGCCTTATACAGATCATAAAACTTATGTTCTTAGCTCACAAGATTCTTTGTTAGCTAAGAAATCGGCTTTAGACAATATCTATCTTAAGGACAAAGATATCGAATTTGTCAATCAAAAGGCAGCAGATTTTATCTTTCAATTAAAAAGAAAGGAAAAGAAAAATATTTGGATTTGTGGCGGAGCTAATGTTGTGATGCAATTGCTTGAGGCAAAACTCATTGATATTTTTCATATATCAGTTATTCCTACCCTCTTAGGTAAAGGAATTAGATTGTTTCCTGAGCTAAATACAGAACAACAACTAAAATTGATTTCTACTTGCCATTATAATGGTATTGTTGATTTAGTTTATAAATACAGATAGTTAAATCTCAATGTTTTGAATGAAAAGCCTTTTTTATAGAAAGGCTTTTTTATTTTAATATATTGATATTCTATAGATATTGAATTTAAAAGAGATTTAAACTCTTTTTTTGCTCTTTAAATTATATTTTATCGTCTTTAAGTAAATTAAGGTAAAAAACATAAATTTATAACTTTTTTCACAATATTGACAAAGTTTATCTTTTGTGTAAGTGTTTATATCAAGCTGATACTATCATTTTGATTATATCAATTTGGTAATATCAACTTGCTTTTTATATAAATAACTTAGGGTATACATGTTCACAGATTTAAATTACGAAAACAAAAATCTTTATAGGAATAATTTTATTGTTTCTACTGTTGTAGCTTTTTCTATTTTTAGTGAATACGAAGAAAATTATAGAAAACTTCCTCCTCTTTCTTTAAATCTTCTTCTTGTAGAAGAAAAAACAAAAGACAATAATGAGCAACAAAGATTTTCTTTACCTACTTCCTTAATTAAAAAAAGTGAAGATTCTTTACAATCTATTCAAAGAGAACTTCTTGAAAGAGCTGCTATATTAAAATGCTATATAGAACAACTCTTTACTTTTACTGACTTTAATAATCTTGCTTATTCTATAGATGAAGAGCAATTAGCAAGCGGTAATTTTTCTACTATCTCGCATATTGCTCTTTTTGACAATCAAGATAAAAACAAAGCTCAAACAACACAAATGCCAGCAAATAGTAGTGATGAAAAAAAACAAGCTCAGTGGTTTAAAGTTTCTTATAATTTTATTAAGTCTTATATTTCTGATAATATTCATGTTTCAGAATATCAACTTGAATTAAAAAATTCTACACAATTTCTTAAAGCAACAATTTTACAAAAAAAGAACGAATACGAACTTGATAATAGTCATGAAGTTTCGTTTTGTTCAGGTATTTCACCTATTAGTGCAAAAATTATTTCTTATGCAATAGCACGTTTAAGAGGTAAGGTTGAATATACGGATATTGCATTCAGGCTTTTACCTGAAAATTTTAGTATAAAAACATTACAAAAAGTTTATGAATTAATTCTTGGAAAAAGTCTTTTAGATGCCAATTTTAGGAGAAAAGTTCTTCCAAGATTGGATGAAACAATATTGGAAGAAAACCACCATGCCTTAGGCCATAGAAAAGCAAAACTTTATTCTGTTAAAAAGAATAAAGATATAAACTAAAAATTCTCTTCTTCTTGGAGTAAAAAGATGAAAAAACTCATAGTTATAGATTTTCAAAATGATTTTATTAGTGGTTCTTTAGGAACAAAAGAAGCACAAGCCATTATACCACTTGTAGTTGAAAAAGTTAAAAAAAGTCTTGAAAATAATATATTTATTTATTTTACACTAGACACACATAAAGACGATTATCTTCAAACTTTAGAAGGCAAAAATCTTCCTGTGCTTCATTGTATTAAAAACACGCATGGACATGAATTATGCGATGAACTTAAAAACTTACTCTCTTCTTATACAGAAAATGAACATTATGCCATTATCGAAAAAGAATATTTTTCAAGTATTGATTTATTGACAAAGATTGATACTGATCATATTGAATTAATTGGCATTTGCACAGATATTTGTGTTGTTTCAAACGCACTTTTGCTCAAAGCACATTTTCCAAATATTTTAATTGAAGTAGATTCAAAATGTTGTGCAGGTGTCACTGTTGAAAAGCACGAAGCTGCTTTAGAAATACTTAAATCCTGCCAAATCACTGTTCTCTAAAAATAGAGAAAGGAAACACATGAAAAACTTAAATCCCCTGCTTTCTACAGATTTTTATAAAATAGTTCATCATATGGCCTATAAAAAAGGCCTTGAAAAACTTGTTTCATATTTTACACCAAGAAAATCACGTTTAGAAGATGTGAATGAAGTTGTTGTCTTTGGAATGCAATTTGTTATCAAAGAACAGCTTATTGAAAGATTTAATAAAGACTTTTTTTCTCGTCCACTTCAAGATGTTTTGAATGAATATAAAAGAATTATAAAACATACTTTAGGCGAAGAATATACAGACACTAAACACATTGAAAAATTACATAAATTAGGCTATCTACCTATAGAAATCAAATGTATAGCAGAAGGCAGAAAAGCTCTTATTGGTTGTCCTGTTTTTTCCATCACAAACACTAATAAAGAATTTGCTTGGCTTGTAAATTATCTTGAAACGCTTATTTCTTGTAGCATTTGGCAAAGTATCACTAGTGCTACCGTTGCAGATAGTTTTTATTCTGTGATTAAGAAATATTATATTAAAACAGGTTCTAAGCGTGATCCAAGAAAAGCTGTTGGCGATTTTTCTATGCGTGGTATGTCTAGTGAAGAAAGTGCTCTTCGCAGTGCTGGAGCGCATTTGCTCACTTTTAGAGCAACTGCAACTATCCCTGTTGTGAATTGGCTTGAGCAGTATTATAATGTTGATGTTGAAAAAGACGACATTGCTTTTGGCACTCCTTCAATGGAGCATAGTGTAATGTGTTCCTACGGACACGAAGAGCTTCAATGTTTCAAGCATCTTATAAATAATATTTTTCCAAAAGGAAATTTAAGTATTGTGAGCGATACTTATGATTATTTCAAGGTTCTTACAGAAATTCTTCCTCAGCTTAAAAACGATATTTTAAATAGAGATGGCAAGATCTTTATACGTGGCGATAGTGGAGATCCTGTTGCGATTATTTGCGGTTCAAGTGATAAAAAATCTGAAGATATGTCTTTGAGTGCAAGCGATCGAGAATACGCAAAATTAGAAGAAAAAGGCACTGTTGAAATATTGTGGGAAGTTTTTGGCGGTACAATCAACGAAAAAGGCTATAAAGTTCTTGATCCGCATATTGGTGCACTTTATGGCGATAGTATCACACATCAAAGATGTATTGAAATATGCGAAAAACTTGAACAAAAAGGCTTTGCTACTGAAAATATGACATTTGGCATAGGCTCTTATGCATATCAATACAATACTAGAGATACACTTGGTTTTGCTCTCAAAGCTACTCATTCTATTATAGATGGTGAAGAAATTCAAATATATAAAAATCCAAAAACTGATAAAGCAAAATTAAAAAAATCTCAGAAAGGTCTTTGTTTAGTCTATGAAGAAAATAATAAGATTGATTTTATAGATAATCTGTACCAAAGAGATTATGATAAACTTTCTAAAACTAAGAAAGATTTACTTGAAACAGTTTTTTATAATGGAAAATTAGTAAAAGAATTTACTCTAAATGATATTAGAGAAAACTTAGAAAAAACTCAATAAATTATACTTTATTACTAATAACTTATCTATAGAAATTTAGAGGTGACTATGTATACATTTGATGCTGAAAAAACTAGTCTAGAATTAATAGATTGGATTAAATCTTATTTTGCACTTCCAGAAAACAATACAGCTAAAGCTGTTGTTGGTATTTCTGGTGGTAAAGATAGTTCATTAGTCGCAACTTTGTGTACAAAAGCTTTAGGCAAAGATAAAGTTATTGGTGTTTTGATGCCACAAGGCGAACAATTTGACATCGATTATAGTAAAGAAATATGCGAATTTCTAGGTATTAAATATGTAATTATAAATATTAAAGCAATTGTTGATTCAGCCATGCACCTTTATGAAGCTGGTCTCAACACACTAGAATATAATGAAATTTCAACTATTACAAAATTTAATACACCTGCACGAATAAGAATGACAACTCTCTATGCTCTTT
This sequence comes from uncultured Desulfovibrionaceae bacterium, assembly GCA_964368455.1. Lineage (GTDB taxonomy): Bacteria > Desulfobacterota > Desulfovibrionia > Desulfovibrionales > Desulfovibrionaceae > CAYJAZ01. Next base: position 24,059 of record CAYJAZ010000018.1, on the reverse strand, counting down.
CTGGCACAATTAATGGTAGAGTTGCAAACACTTGTAATCTTTCAGAAGATTTTGTTGGATATGCGACAAAGTTTGGAGACGGCGCTGGAGATTTTTCTCCTCTCATGTATCTTACTGTGACGGAAGTAAAGGCTATTGGTAGAGTTCTTGGAATACCAGAAAAATTTATAGAAAAAACACCTATAGATGGCCTTTGCGGTATGAGTGATGAAGAAAATCTTGGCTTTAGTTATGTTCTTTTAGATAAATATATACGTGAAAATATTTGTGAAGACAGCATGATAAAAGAAAAAATAGATAGGCTCAATAAGGCAAATAAGCATAAATTATTACCTATGCCTCACTTTAAGCCTATGATTTAGTTTACATAATAAACGTATTCATTTTTATTTTCTTTAAATCCTACAGATTCATAAAGTGATTTTGCTAAGGGTGCTGAATTAAGTATGATCTTACCATATCCATGCTCTTTTGCGTATTTAATGGCTTGATTGACTAATTTTCTTGCAAGTCCATGCCCTCTGTATTCTGGTAAGACAAAAACATTTGCTAAATCCATAACTTTGCCAGAGATATTTTTTTGAGACGGTGCAACTTGATATAAGGATAAACCAACTGTACCAACAATTTTATTGTCATCAATGGCTAAAAATTCAACATGACTGCCTTGTGATATATTCGAACAAAAAAATTCATAAACAATGCCTTCAAAGTCAATGCCATCAAATTGTTCTTCCCTTTCTGATCGCATGGCCAATCTGAGTTTTGTTAATTCTTTACAATCTTCTATTTGAGCTAATCTAAATTCCATTTTAAAACCTATATATAAAGCTAAGCTTGAACTAATTTTATTTTTTATATTATAAAAACAATGTTTTATACAAGTTGAACTACTTTAACTTTCTTGCATAATACATTGTTTTTTAATGTAGTGTCGAAAAGACTAAGCATTTCATCAAAAGATTCACCATAATAATAAAGTGCAGTTATTTTTGAATCTTCAAAGTAAGAAAAGAAGAAATCGCATTCTTCTTTTTCTAAAGAAGAATCTAGTTCATCGATAAGATCGATAAGCGGATCTTCTTCTAAATCTTCTTTTGGAAGTTCTGGTAAGTCATTATTATTAAAGTATAATGCTAAGCCTTCTTTTTCGCCTATGCTAATTTTCTTGTCTTCATAAATTAAAGTAGAATCTTTAGCTATTGGAAAATGTGCAGCATTATCTATAAAAGCATTGATAGATTTTTCGTCTTTAAAATCTAAATCTATATCGCAAAAATCAACTTCATTATTATCTAAATAAGAAATACCACCACCGTAAGCAATTTTTCCTAAACCAGTTTCTTCAAAAAGTTCAGCAAAAAAATCTTCTATTTCGTCTCTGTGTTCTACTTCTAATTTCATATTTAAAATAAGCTTTGCTTCAATCATAATAACCTACATTTTCTAAAATTTAAAGAAACTATACACACACTTTTATGAAAAGAAAAGATTTTTTAAAAGAATATAAATTCAATAGGATAAGAAAAAATAAAAAAGAAACCGTGCTTATACTCTCATAATTTTTTTATTAGGAATATAGGCACGGCGATAAAGTTGAAAAAATATTTTCTCTAGATTATTTTGTAAATTATTTACTTATTCTTTTTTATATTAAATATGCATCTCTTGCCTTCTGTAGAAAAACATTTGTTGCATGAAACACAAAGAGCTTTATGATTTGAGTCTTTTTTCCAATTATTTATAAGCATTGGTTCACGCACTAAAGGACGAGCTATAGCAAAATATTCAATTCCTTCTTTGTTGAGTTCTTCGATTTTTGAATAAAATAAATTTCCGCCTGTGAGTATAAGAGGTATAGAAATTTCTTTTACAGCTTTTAATGCAAATTCTGCGTGGTATGAAGAATTATCAACCTTTAATCTAGAACGAGCTGGTATTTTATTTGCTGATATTGCTTCATTTGAGGAGGCATTTCCGCCACTTACTTCAATTGCATCAAGGCCAGCTTTTTCCATAAGCTTAATAGCTTTTAAGCTGTCTTCTTGAGATAATCCATCACTCATAAAATCTTCTGAATTGATTTTTGCAAATATTGGATAGTCATCACCCACTAATTTTCTTGCTTCTTCAATAATTTCAACAACTATACGTATACGGTTTTCAATAGAGCCGCCGTATTCGTCTTCTCTTTTATTGTAGTGTGGACATAAAAACATTGATAAAAGATAGCCATGAGCAACATGAAGTTCGGACGCGTCGAAATTTGCTTCTTTTGCTCTTCTCACAGCCTGTGCAAAAGCATTTACAATATATTTTATATCATCTTTAGTCATTTCTACAGGCATAATCTTTGTTACTTCATTTTCAATTGCTGAAGGGCCAAAGATTTTTTCAGAAGGTGGTTCAAGGCCAGACATTGTGCCACCATAGGCAATTTGTAGAACGATTTTTGTTGATATATTATTTTCGTCCTTGTAGGAATGTATTTTATCTGTAAATTTTTTGTATTCTTCTATAAAAGAATCGTCATAAATACCTAACATTCCTGGATTTGGTTTTTCTTCTTTTGTGACAAATGCGTAACCTGTGATAATGGTTCCAACACCGCCTAAAGCAAGTTCTTCATAAATTTCAATTAGTTTATCATTTATGTGGCCATCGTCATCAGCTAAAGCTTCCCATGTGGCTGCACGAAAGAATCTATTTTTAACTTCGATGTTTTTTATTGATGATTTTTCAAATAATTGCATATATTCTCTCCTCTGTATTATTGTTATAAGTAAGTCGAAAATAGAAAAAAGCAAGACATTGCATATTATCTATTTGAGAACAAAAAAAATAGTTCGTATTATTAGAGCTTTATATGCAATTGTATTTTAAAAGATATTTCTATAAATTAATAAATTAGCTTGACAAAGCTCATGATAATTTCTACAAGAAGTGAAAAATATTTGAGGAAATAGAATGCTTAAAGACACTCCAGCAAAAGGCTATAAATTTTTTGCACTGTCAATGATAACTTTTTCTATTGGCGACGGTATTGCAAATATTGCAATTTTTGCAGGTGTTTCTTCTCCTTTTTTAAATTTTTTGCGTTATTCTTTAGTTTCGGTAATTTTATTTTTCTATGTTATAATCAATTCTAAACAAAGTGAAATTCTTGAATCTCCATACAAATCACTACTTCTTCTTCGTGGTGCTACCCAAGGAATAGCCACTATTTTATATTTTGCTGCTATGCACTTTATTCCATTATCAATGGCTGCAAGCATTTTCTTTTGTGCACCGATTGTTTTACTTGCATTTTCACCAATTTTATTAAAAGAAAAAGTTGGTTTAAGACAATGGTTTACTGTTTTACTTGGATTTACAGGCATGTTTTGTATTATTAATCCTTTTTCTCTCTCATCAGATACATTATTTTCAAATACTTCTTTTATTGGTTATATTTTAGCATTTTTGGGTATGTTTACCTATATGCTCTCACAAATACTTACAAAGAAAGTAAGTGGTAAAACTCCTCTTTATGTCCTTCTTTTTTATGGAAATATTTCTGCTTTATTTGTTTGTATATTTTCTTTTTTCTTTGTTGATACAAATTACGACTTAATCACGCCTTATATACTTTCAGTTATATTTTTGGCAAGTATGACAACATTTTTAGGACAATTTCTTTTTGTAATACCCTATAGATATGTTAAAGCATCTGACTTAGCTCCTCTTACTTACGTACAATTAGTTTCAACTATATTTATTGGAATTATTTTCTTTAATGAAAGACCTCCTTTGCTCGCAATTATGGGAATGGTATTGATTATTCTTGCTGGAACATTGCAAGGAATTTTTGCTGGACGAGGAATAAAATAAATTTTTTACTTTCATATGTCTTGAATAATGAAAAATTTTATTTCATAAAAAAATGCTTGCAATGTAAATGCGTTTACTATATATAACTTTATGCGGAGAGGTGTCCGAGTTGGCCGAAGGAGCACGATTGGAAATCGTGTGACGGCTAATCCCCGTCCAAGAGTTCGAATCTCTTCCTCTCCGCCAGAGTTTATGCATATATGGCAAAGATAATCTTTGTCATTTTTGTTTAAGAGATACGAACTCTTTATTTAAAAGTAGTCGAATCTCCTCCTCTCCGCCAGAGTTTATGCATATATGGCAAAGATAACCTTTGTCATTTTTTGTTTAAGAGATACGAACTCTTTATTTAAAAGTAGTCAAATCTCTTCCTCTCCGCCAGAATTTTACTAATATTTCAAGACTTTTTGTAAAAGTCTTTTTTATTTTAATGAAGAGATACGAAGTCTTTATTTAAAGTCGTCGAATCTCCTCCTCACCGCCAGAATTTATACATATATGGCAAAGATAATCTTTGTCATTTTTGTTTAAGAGATACGAAGTCTTTATTTAAAGTCGTCGATAAAATTTTAATCTTTTTGAATATAATTAGTGAAGTCTTTCATATGTGAATGTATAACTTCCCAAGTATTTTGACTAAGATGAATATTATCTGCTAAATATTCTATACGTGTGATCAGTTTTTCATCTATAAGAAATTCAAATAATGAAAAAACTTTAATATCAATGTCTTTTAGTTTTTCTTTTAATTTCAATATAAAGAGTTGGGTAGCAATATTTCTTTCTTCTTCACTTCCATTCATAGGAAATTCATCGCTTGTAATGCGCCCAGTTGGAATAGGAGCCCATAGAGAAATATTTTTAAAACCTTTGTCTTTCATATATATTAAAAAACTAAAGTAGTTATTTACTATAGTATCAATAACTTCTTCTAAGGGTTTCTTCTTATTATTCACATGATTCATAACTTGTACACGAAGATCAATTTCACCAAATGAGAATAAAATTCTATCTTCAGGAAATATAAATTTTTCATCAATTAAAAATTCGATTTTTTCTTTTGCTTTGCTTGAACTATTATTATTAATTAAATTATAGGCAAGGGCTGGTCCAAGGTGTAAAGTTGCAAATTTTTCTAATTTATCATTACAGGAATTTATACGAAAGCATAATTCAATAAAATTTATTTCTTCATTACCGCTAAAAAAATTAACATGCGAATCACCAATAACAAAAATTTTTCCTTGATTATGAGCACGCCAACTTTCTCTAATTGTATTTAAATTCATCTTATCATTTTTTTTATGAGATGGCGTATAAGAAAAAATTTTTTTATTAAACAAATAAATATTTCTTTCTGCTGTGATTGGATGTTTAGTTTTTGATATTATATTCATAAATATAGGTGGTTAATTGTTTTAATGTTGATAAATTATTAGTCTTTTACTGTCAAGCAATGAAATATAATAAAATAAAGGCTCCTTTATGACAAAAGAGCCTTTATTACTTAGTCTAGAAGAAGAGTTATCCTTGCTTCATCTTTGTTATCAAGACGCTTAAAGCCTGACTTTGAGAAGAAAGATCAGCAATTGAATTTAATGATTCTTGCATGTTTTCAGATGTTCTTGCAACAAGTTGATTCACTTCGCCAAGAGCTGTATTCACCTTATGGCTATTTTCAGCTTGTTGGTAGCTAGATTGTGCAATATCTTGAGCTTTGATGCTTGATTGTTCAACCATAACCATGATGCTTTTGAAAACTGAACCAGTTTCATTTACTAATTGACTTGTTTTCTTGACTTCTGATGCAGATTGGCTCACTTGCTCAACACTCTTTGAAACACTGTCTTGAATGGTTGTGATGGCACTTTGTACTTGTACTGTTGAAGCCATTGTTTTTTCAGCAAGTTTTCTAACTTCGTCGGCAACAACAGCAAAACCTCGTCCTGATTCACCAGCTCTTGCTGCTTCAATAGCGGCATTAAGAGCGAGTAAATTTGTTTGATCTGCGATATCACTAATAGTTGTGATAACTTCGTTAATAGCATTGGCATTTTCATTAAGTTTTTCCATGCCTAATATAAGATTTTGTGATTGCTCTTCCACAACAGAAATACTTTTTACTGCCTTTTCAACAACTTGAGAACCATTTTGAGCTTCATTCTTTGCATGCATAGAAGATTCTGACGCATCTTTTGCCATTGATGACATAATGCCTACATCATTATCCATTGCTTCCATAATATGACTTGCAGTAGATGCTTTTTCAGCTTGTTCAGAAGCTATTGTGTCTGAATTTTGTAATTGTAAACCGAGTTCTTGCGAAGCTGAAGCAACTTGTAGTGAAATATGTGTCGCTTCTTCTGCAACATGCAATATTGTATTTTGTGTTGCTTTAAATGCTGTTACATCTGTGATAAGTTGTAGCATTGCATTGACTTCTTGTGTTTGAGGATCAAGAATTGGAATTGCATTATAAATAATATCTAGCGTTTTTCCTTGTGGATGAGCTCTTGTTTCGCCTCTTTGAGCTTGTTTTGTCATACGAGCTTTTTTTAGTCCATCGCTTTCAGTTGAGTCGTCATCTCTATTGAAAAGATTCTTACATGATTTCTCTTTGTAGTTTTCACCAGCTAAGGAAATTGCAACTTTATTCAGATACTTGGTACAAAGGTTGACATCTAATACAACAACTGGAGATGGAATATTATCAATAACAGAAATATAAGAAGCTATAATGGCATTTGTGCCATCTACAAGATGGGCAAATTGTCCGCTAAATTGCTTTGAATTAGCCTTCATAAGCAAGTCGCCTTTTTTTATACCCTCTTCTAAATTATTGTATTCTTCAATAATAGAACGTAAAACTGTTGCAATATTGAGTAAAGATTGTGTTATTTCACCAGTTTCATCTTTTGAGATTTTGCTTACATCTGCATCGAGTTTTCCTTGAGCAATATTTTTTGCAAAATTTACAGATCTCATTAATGACTTTCTAATATTTAGAACAAATATACCTGTTATAGCAACTATTATAATTGTTACTATAGCTGCAATAGTAAAAATTCTTTTTCCAAGTGATAAACTTGAAGCATTTGATTCTGCCACGTCAAGAGCAGCAACTGTGATCCAACCAGTTTCTTTTTGTTCTTCGAAATAAGCAAATTTTTCTTCGCCATTTATTTCAAAATTCAGACTACCAGATTTAAGATTTTGTATATTTCTACCCCAATCGCTTGAAGAAAGATTTGCCTTCAACACCTGACTTTGATCATTACTCATAAAGATTTGGCCATTAATATCAGCAACTATAAAAGTTCCTTTTTCGCCAAGTGGAATTCTTTTGCTAAATGAATCTAGTAGTTTGGTTGCATTGAAAACGACACCAATTATTTCTTTAGTTCCTGTTTTATAAACAGGTGCAGAAACAGTATACACAACTTCATTATTAAAAATAAATGGAATACCAGCTTTAACTTCGCCCTGCATAGCCGTTTTAAACATATAGTCATTAGCAATATTTTGGCCAACTCTATCTCTTTCTGTATGTTGTAAAATTTTTCCATTTAAATCAACAATACCAAGCATTACATAGCTATATGTTTTCTTCATGTTGACAATACGATCAATTGCACCTTGTGTATTTGCTTGTTTTTCTTCTGGTGTACCTATTAAATAGGGTTGTAACAAGCCTGTTTGAGATAGTGAAATCGCATTTAAAACGTTAAATTCGTGTATACCATCAAGTTCAGAAATTGTGTTTGTTACAGCCATAACATTTAGTTCTTGCTGTGCTTCTTGCATATTTTGAGCACTCAACTTATATGTATCATACGCGATATATGACATACCGAGCATGATAAATGCTGTCATGGGTACTAAAATCTTACTCGCAATTTTCATAAAATACCTCTTTATCCTTTCTTAATAGAATTATCGAATATTTTACAATTTACTTTAGATTTTGTCAATATATATTAAAAAAATTATATTCATTATATTCTTGTGCTTTATCGGATGATTACAGATAAGAATAGTAAGCTAATAAGAATTTCTTGACATTAAATGCATTAACTATATTCTTAATCTTATGCAAAAGGAGTTTGTATGAAAAAAAAGAAAATTATATTAATTTTAGTTGTTTTATTTGTAATTATAGGAGGTTACCTTCTAAAATCTACAGTTGAAACAAAAGCAGTAGCTGAAATACAAAAGAGTTTAGACGATGCAGGTATAAAATACGAAAGTGTAAGTTATGAATTATTTAAAAATCGTCTTGAGCTCACACAGTTAAGTTCTGTAGAAAGAAGCGAAAATGAACTTTTTACAGTAATGGTTGAAAGGCTTGTAGTTCATGACTTTAATAGAAAAATCATGTTTGAAGAAGAGCCTTATGCTGACCTTTTTGGTAATTTACTTGCTCAAAACATTATCTTTGACTATAAAAATTCTCAAAGTCTTGAAACATGGACTTTTACGACTAAGTCTTATGAAATCAAAGAATATAAACATAATTTGATAAATCTTCAAAAAGAAGCTGAAATTGACAATACAAGTAAAGCATTTTATCAGGCACTTCTTTCTTTTGCTCATCAAGGCGTAGTGCTTGATGATATTGCCCTTTCCTATATCAATAATGGCCAAGTTCTTCTTAAAACCAGTATTGATAATTTTATAATTGAACAAGAAAATGACTATAATATTTCTTCGTATTTAATTGAAAAATTAGATTTTGTAGCAGAAGACATTAAATTTAATACAAAGAAAGTTGAACTTGTGGATTTATTATATCCAGATCTTGAAAATCTTGCTTCAATGTTAAGTATTATTTCAAAAGAAGACATTGATTCTAACAATTTTGATGCACATTTACTCGCTCTTTTTGACAAAACTTTTTCCTATACACACGCAAAACCTTTTGACAAATTTGCCATTACAGCAACATCGCTCAATTTAGATAATGAATATTTAGGTAATTTTGATCTCAATTTTGCCTACAGCGAAACAGTCTTAGATTATATTGAAGAAAAGGATGAAAGAAAAGCAAGAGTTGCTTCAAAATTAAATGATTTCAACTATATGAGTAATTTTTCAGAATTTAATAATCCTTTACTGACTAAGCTTGTAGATGCTTTCAAATTTGAAAAAGTAAATTTCTCCTCTGATACAAAAACAGAAATTGATTTGACTACAGGTAAAATGAGCATTAGCTCAGCTTCTAATCTTACTCAATTATTCAATGGAGAATTTGAAATGAATATGCTTTATAAAGCAGCTGAATTTTGGCTCTTTTGCATGTCTGGAGCACCAAATTTTACTTCAGTTCTTTATGATGACTATACTCCATTTTTAGATCTTGTTGAATATAAAGATTTTTCTTTAGATTATAAAGATCAAGGTCTTATACCAATGTTTGTAGCTTATAATGCACTAAATTCCTCTATAACTATGGAACAAAGTGTTCAAAATCTTCTTTCAGAAATTAATTCTTTAAATGCTTTTGCTATGTTTGGCGGAGAAAAAATTGCAACTATTGCAAATAAAACAGCAAACGCCTTAAAGGAGCAAATATCCAACCCTGGTACATTAGATATTTATTTTGACCTCAATGCATATACAAGTTTTGATAACTTCCTATCTCACTTGCTTTCACAAAAATTTGACTTTAAATATTCTATAGAATCAAAGACAGGAAAAAGTGTTTTAGATCAAATTCCAGCATCATTATAACTATATCTATCGTGCAATAGCAAATAGGTAAATCTACTAAATAAGATACATAAAAGGGCTTTTATAAGCCCTTTTTATTTTATATATTGTATTATTGCTTATTTTGGAGCTAGTCTTTTTTCAAGAAAAGATAATAGCTCTGTGAATTTCTTTCCTTGTGTTGGATAAGAAGCATGTGAAATGCGAACTGTAATATTAATTACATTACCATCGAATTCAAATTTTTCACGTAAGAGTTTTGAAAGGAAAAATTCTAACTCTAATATTTTTTCATTAGTAAAGTTCTGTTTTAAAAGTATAATGAATTTATCAGCATTTAAACGGACAATACTATGCGGCAAATTGATTGAATTTTTTAATCTATCAACAAATTCAATCAGTAAATTGTCGCCAACATGATTACCATAAGCATCATTTATATGCTTAAAATTATCTATATCAACGTATAAAAGAGTAAAGCTTTGTTTATATATTTTGTCATTTGTGTTAATAAAGTCGATAAGCTTTCTTTTTGTGTATACATTTGTTAGAATATCATAATATTCTTTATGTTTTACAAATAAAAATCTTCTATTATAAGGTAATAAAATATAGAATATAAGTAAGGCAAAGACATATATAAAAGCAAAAATTGTGATATAGAGGGATAGACTTATAAAGTTAGAAAAAGTATAAGCTAATTTTAGTTCTATATCGATATTTTCATACAAAAATGAAGTTTTTACAGAAAATAATGAGAAAAAATCATTATCAGATGAAATATTAATATTTCTCTTTGCAATTTTAAAAGTCAAATTGTGTTCAAAGGTGCTAGAAGAATTTTCTTCAAAAATTGAACTGTCTTTAATGACATCTAAAATATTTATTGAAGCAGATAAAAAGCCTTGAAAAACATTAATATCCATCTCATTTTTAATAAAAAGTGGATAAAATACTAAGAAAACCTGATTGTTTTTAACAAATTCAAAAGGGCCTGCAAAGAAAGGTTTTGCATATAAAATTGAATTATCAGCAGCTTTTGTATAAATTTCATTTTCAAAATTATTTATTCCGATTAAATCAGCATCGTATTTTTCCGGATAAATCGACTGAATGGCATCATCAAAAATATAGACAAAGGCTGAATAATGATTTTCATCATAAAAGGCTTTTGCTAAAAATTGAAATTCTTCTTTAGTCAATAATTTATTTCTTGAAGCTTCTATTTGCGTGAGCAGTTTAAGCGGTTTTAGCGATGAATCAAGAACATCTATAATTCTTTCTCTTTTTGTATGAAGGATTTCTTCAAGATAAGAAAGTTTTTGATGCGAAATAAGTGCAACTACACTTGAAAAAAGAAGAAGAGAAACTATAAAAGCTTTGAGAAAGATAAATTTAACGTGTTTCATAGAATACCTTTCACTCTGATAAAGTTAAATATATTTAAAATTGTAGCAATTATTTTGAATAATGCAAGTAATATATAATATCTAAACTAAAATTCTAAATTTGGATAAATGAGTGCTTCAAATTCTTTATTTACTGAATTGTCTTTCAATTTTTCTTTATTTTCTTTTAAATGTGTCTTTCTACCTTCAATAGATAATCTGTCTTCTGCTAGCCATTTTAATGCTTGAACAAAACACTTATGTTCTAATTTATGCAATTTTTCAACACTTTCTTCTTTAGCTTGAACATTTGAAAAATCTGCAGGCAGAGCTGCTTGTATGATTATCGCGCCATTATCCATGATTTCATCAACAAAATGAACAGTTAAGCCATAAATCTTAACGCCCCAATTATCAGCATCGTCAATTCCATGTGCACCAGCAAAAGATGGAAGTAGAGCTGGATGAACATTAATAATTCTATTTCTATAAGCTTCAATAATTAAAGGGCTCACTATACGCATATAGCCAGCCATGGCTATAGTATCTACATTATTTTCTTTTAATATTTCGAGCATTTGCTTGTCATATTCTTCTCTTGAAGCAAATTCTTTATGATTAAGACATAGGCATTTCACATTTAAGTTTTTTGCTCTTTCAATGACTTTAGCATTTGGATTATTTGTAAAAATAAGCTGCACGTCTGCATCTAGTACATTTGATTGACATGCCTCTACAATTGCCTGAGCATTTGAACCAGAGCCAGAAGCTAATATTGCTAATTTTAATCTCATATTTTGCCTTTATTTTGAATAATAATCTTTAATAGCTTCCACTAATTCTGGAATAGTGAAGTTTTCAGGTTGAATATCAGCTTTAAAACCAAAAGTTGATAAAGTATTAGAAGTTATTTCGCCTATAGAAGCGAATTTAACCTTACTTTCAGACAATAATTGAGCAGGCACTTGCTTAAAAAAGTTTGTAACAGTTGAAGAAGAACCAAAAGAAATACAATCAATTTCATTATTCTTTATCATTTCTTGCATTTTATCTTTATCATTTTCTGCTGCAATAGTTTCATAAATAGTGAGAATTTTGACATTTGCATTGTTTTTTTCTAATTCTATTGGCAAAAGCTCACGCGCTTCTTTTGCGCGAATAATAAGAATGTTTTTTCCATCAACACCATGCTCTTTTAAGCCTTCAACAATGCCCTCAGCCATGTATGCTTGCGGTATAAAATCTGCAATAATGCCTCTATCTTTCAAACCTTGTGCTGTTGCAGGGCCAATTGCAGCAATTTTACTTTGTGCAAAGACGCGAGAATCTTTATTCATTTTTTCTAAAGCATTATAATAATGCTCTACCCCATTGATAGAGGTAAATATGACCCAATCGTATTTTGAAATATTCTTAGTTTCAGCTTCGACTTCACTAAAGTCAGCAATAGGATTTATTTGAATGGTCGGAAATTCAACAACTTGAGCTCCAAGTGACGAAAGCATTTGTGCTATAGAGCTTGCTTGTTCTCTTGCTCTTGTGACAACAATTTTCTTGCCTAAAAGAGGTTTTTGCTCAAACCAATCTAATTTGTCCTTCATTTTCACAACATTACCAACAACTATAAGGCAAGGATTTGTGAAATTATGTTCTTTAGCAAGCTGTGGAAGATTTTCAATAGTTCCTGTTATAGAACGATGTTCTGGAGTTGTGGCCTTATACACTAAGGCTGCAGGAGTTTCTTTAGCAAGGCCAGCTTCGATCAAATTTTTTGAAATATGTGGTAAATTTGCCATTCCCATAACAAAAACAAGCGTTGAGGCAGATTTTGCTAAAGCATCCCAATTGTGTACACTGTCTGGTTTTGTAGGATCTTCATGGCCTGTAATCACTGTGAAAGAAGAGGAATAGGCTCTGTGTGTTACAGGAATTCCAGCATAAGCAGTGCCGCCTATTGTACTTGAAATGCCAGGGATTTCTTCAAAATAAACTTGAGCATTGTGTAATTGTTCGCCTTCTTCACCACCTCTACCAAAAATATATGGATCGCCGCCTTTTAATCGTGCAACAATCTGTCCGCCATTTTCTTTAGCTTTATCTATCAAAAGTTGATTTATATCTTCTTGTTTCATAGCATGATCGCCAGAAATCTTACCAACATAGATGAATTCTGCGTCTTTTCTTGCAAATTTAAGCATTGCTTCATTAGCTAGAGCGTCGTAAACAACAACATCAGCTTCTTCAAGGGCTCTCTTTCCTTTAAGTGTGAGAAGTTCAACATCACCAGGTCCAGCACCTATCAAATACACACGCATATTTCTACCTCATTAATTATGTCTTATACATTTATTTTATGTTTGGAAAATAGCAATAAAATTCTTATTTTTCAAGTCTTATTTTTTCTTTAAAAAGTAATGATTAAAATAGGAAATTGCAATAAATTCTTCCCTTTGAAGAAGTTGACTTTCTAAAATAAACATTTTTTCAAGCCAATTTTCTTCTGCTTGAGTTTTTGAGTCGTGCAAACTGGCTAAAACACGTATTCCAGAATGAAAATTGATATTCATTTCATAACCTATCCAATGAAATAATTGTTCTTTGTTATAAAATTTAATGTCTCCAAAAGCTGATGAATAAGAAAAACCATCATCCAATAATCTTTGAGTATCTTCAAAATCACAATCTTGAACTAATGCTTGAATAATTCTTCCATTTCTATTGTGATTTATAATAGATAGTATACCATCATCTTTTAAAATCCTCACCAATTCTTTCAAAATTTCTTCTTGATTATCAACAAATTCCAACACTAGATGACAAAGAACAATATCAAAAGATTTAGATTGAATCTTTTTCACTTCGTCTAAATTTCCATGTATTTGTTGATAATTATTTTTATTAGACGAAGAATCAATCATACTACTGTCTTGTTCTAAAGCTATTACAGTATTGTTTTTAGCCAGAAAATTTGAAGTAAAACCAAAACCAGAGCCGAAATCAAAAATTATCTTATTTTTAAATACTTCTAATTGTTTAAATACTTGTTTGTAAAAAAGCTGTCCTAAAGGTGAAATTGTATAATCATAATAAAGTTTCATATCGTCATTCATAGTTTTATCCTAAAATAATTCTGTAAACATAAATTCAAGAAGTTTTCTTATAGAAAAAAGTTAAAATAAAATAATAATTTAATAAATATTTTTTATCTCTTTGCTAAACTTTCATATATAACCAGAAGATTATCTTCTTTTTTTACTTTTTTCAAGCTTAAATGAATGAAATCGACGTTTTAAATTATTTTTAAAAAAAGATAAATAATGCTTGACAAAGGATAGCAAAACAACTACTTTCAATCTGCGGGGTGGAGCAGCACGGTAGCTCGTCGGGCTCATAACCCGAAGGTCATAGGTTCAAATCCTGTCCCCGCAACCAAGAATATCAAGAGGTTACGATGAAAATCGTAACCTTTTTTTGTGGGTAATTTTTGCTTTCCTAACCTATTCCTAACTTGATAGTGTTTTACCAAGTTTGCATTGACAAAATATTACTAGCTATTTATAATTTTTTATCGAATACATAAACAAGAGAGATTAATATGTATAACAACAAACCATTTAATCCCTTCCAAAATAATCCTTTTCAGAATAATTTATCTCTTCAACAAAAAATGCTAAAAGATAAAGAAGAACAACTTTTTAAACTTAGAAAAGAACAGCAGCAAAGGAACCAAGCTTTACACAATATGTCAATAGCAAGCACACAAGCAAGTCAATTTTCTCTTCTCATAAGAAATAAAATGCTTTCTTTAGGTTTAGATTATGATGATGTAGCAAATATGACAGGATTACAAAGTTCAGAAATACAAATGATTACTTTGGGCTCTTCTAACACTTCTTTTGAAAATATTTTACGCATTCTTTCTGCACTAAAGCTTAATTTGCAGGTCTATTAATATGGCAAAAATTTTAAATGTATTTTACGAAGATAAACTTGTTGGAATACTTTCAAGCAAAAATTGTAAAACATTTAAATTCCAGTATGCCGAATCATGGCTTTTTGACAAAGATTCTTTTGCAATTTCCTTAAACCTTCCTCTTTCTAGTTCCATCTATGGTATCAAAGAAAGCTTTGCTTTCTTTGATAATTTATTACCTGAAGAAGAAATTAGGAAAATTATTGCATCTAAACTTGGTATTAATAGCGAGCTTTCATTTTCACTTTTAGAAAAACTTGGGAAAGATTGTTCTGGTGCTTTATCAATTGTTCCAGAAAATTATAATGGCGATACCAAAGAAAGCTTTGAACAAAGATATAAACCATTCACACCAGAAGAACTTATCGAGTATATCACAAGCCATAGAGCTACTAAAAATGATGATTTAGACGATGACTTAAGTGATGACTCTTCCATCACTCCAACTAGACGTATGTCATTGGCTGGAGCGCAAGAGAAAACATCTGTCTATATTGCACTTGATAAGGCGATGTATAAATCTATAAATGGTTCGCCAACAACCCATATTATCAAGAAGCCATCAACTCGCTTTCCCAATATTGTTTACAATGAAATATTTTGCATGGGTTTAGCTTATCAGCTAGGATTAGAAGTTGCTCCTTTTTTTGCGACTGACACTTTACCGTGCGCACTCATTGTTGAGCGTTTTGATAGAAAGCTTGTAGAGGTAGATGGCGTAAAAATAAAAAAATTCCACCAAGAAGATTTCTGCCAAGCTTTAGGCCTAGAAAGTAAGTTTAAATATCAAACTTCTAAACATAAACATGCTTCTCTTGTAAAATGCTTTGAACTACTTGATAAGGTAGAAAACCCTCAACAAGATAAAATTAGACTGCTTCAATGGGTAGTTTTCAATTATCTTATTGGCAATGCTGATGCGCATCTAAAAAATATCTCTTTACTTTATATAGATATTCATAAGAAGCCTAGATTAGCTCCATTTTATGACTTAGTAAGCACTAAACCATATTCTATATCAGAAGATTTAGCTCTTGCAATTGGCGATAAACTAAAGCCTTCTGGCATTACAGCTAAGCACTGGCTGAAGTTTGTTGAAGATATAGGCATGGATAAAAGTGAGTTTATTAAAGTTTCAAAATCACTTACCCAAACTCTTCTCACAGGCATTGATGAATTTAGCGAAAACTTTAATAGACAATATGAAATATTCCCTGAAAAAGATTCTATTGTAAGCACAATTAAAGAGCGTGGGCAAGTGTTACTTGGTGAGTTAGAAATATTACTTCAAATCTAAATCAATAAAAAACTGTTTTAGCTCTTTACTAATATCTTCTGGATACAAGTTTCTTAAAAGTATATTAATAGATGACTGTCGATTGTATTTTCTAAATAACCATTCATTTATGAGAGAAATTAAATCTTTGCCATTTACCACTGAAAAAATAGAATCTAAATCTTTCCACTTTGCTTCAACAATTTTTTCTGCTTCTTGGCGAAGGGTGCTTGGCTTTAGGTTTCTATTTTTTACATGGAGTTGATCTGAAAAAGAGTTTATTGTTTGCTCTTTTAATTTATCAAGTTCAGCAAAGAGTTCTTTTTTAAACTCTTCAAACTCTGACTGCTTTAATTTTGCTGTTCGAAAAACAGAGTTAGGTGTAACTAAGTAATTTTCCAATTCTTTTTTCTTCCAAATATATAGTTTAAGATTATATCTACTTGCTTTATCGTATAGATCTTGAACCTCCTCTTCAGAATAGTAGTCTCTATCAAGAATGCAATATGTTGATATATCTCCTTTACTTTCACTTGTAAGAAACTTTGCAATACCTAAGGCTTCATCAAAACGGCTTCTACCACCAAGCTCAATACTTGGAAGTTGTTTTATAGAAGAAGTAGCGCTAGGATATAGTATTGCATAAAGTCTTGATAATATTTTTATATCTTTACCTTCAATAAGTAAACATTTTTTCATTTCAGATAAGCGTATTAATGAAAGGTTATGAGGACTACCTAAACTATCAATAATTTGTTGCACTCCTTTACTGTTATCAAGGTATGATAGCTTTTTGTCACTTCTACTTATTGTAACAATGTTTCTTGCTTCAACAGAAGTAATAATTTCGACAGAATGTGTTGCAATAATGACTTGCTTAAATGCTTGTTGTACTATTTTAAAAATTTTAATTTGTAAATCTGGGTGCATATACACGTCAGGCTCATCTAAAACGATAGTTGCATTTTCAGGACAACGACATATAAACCATATAATTTGGAGCCACATCTGTAATCCGCTACCCATAAGACCAACTTCAGCCATATATTCGGAGTCATATACAAAAAGTTCTAAACGCTCTTCGACATAATTTTGTTGTAAAACATCTACACGCAAGCCATCCCATGTAGTTTCAGCTACTTCCTTAAATTTCTCAAAAAAACTATCTTTAAGATAGTAAAGCTGATTTCTGAAGTTACGAGAAGAAAGTCGAGAAAACAGATTATCTTTTATAGTTTTATCAGAAAGAAATTTTTCATTTTCTTGGAGTAAACTTAATTGTGGCATTACGAATATATCTGAATTCAAGATCTTTTTTAATTTTGCTTTTTCAGTAATAGGAAAATCATTTTTTTTTATAGTTGCAAAAACATAGTCAAAAGTGAGGTAGATATTGACTATAATATTCTCCTCAAACTCTGCTATTATTTGGGCAAAAGTTTCTTTATAGTCATTTACAACTGTTTTAGTGTTAATATTTAAATCACTTAAATTAAGTCTTATTCCTTTACTGTATGTAGGCAAACCGAGCTCTTCTGGAGGATATGTATAAAGACTCTGTTTAAATTTTTGCGTCGCATGAGCGATAATACGCACTGCCTCGACAAAAGAAGATTTTCCAGCATTGTTTTTCCCTACAATCACAGCTAAATCTTTAATTTTAATACTTGAACGTTCAAAACACCTATAATCAACTAACGTAATTTTTTTTAACATAAAGTTTCCTTTATTATAATTATAGATATGAAAAGTTCTCTAGTGCTTATCAGAAAATTTTTTTTGTTTTCCCCTACACCGCCACAGCATTATTATTTATACCTTTAATAATACTCCTTATGCCTATCCAAATGCTTGTGTCCTCAAATATTTCTGAAACTCTGCCAACTTCTATAAATGGCGAAGCCTGCAAGACTGCAAAGTCTTCCATAATGCCATTACGGCTGATATATTCAATTATCTGTCTAAGGAATTGTATTTGAGCGGAATTATAGTTGTTCTCATTGAGATAGTCACTAAAAGCCTTGAGAAGTGCCACTTTATCAAGTCCTACAATTTGACGAACGAAGATACCTAGAGCTTTATCGCCAAACTCCTGCTCATATTCTTCTTTAGTGCCAACTTCTTGCCAGAAAATCTTCTCAAGTTTTTTGATGTCGCTTGATGTGAGCGGAAGATTTGTCTTTAATTTTGCGATAACTTCATCGTCTAAATGCTGATTGATATAAAATTCAGCTTTTGCTTTATAGTTTTTCAAGTCATCGTTTACTAGCTCAGCATCTTTCCATTCAGTTGATACAATTTCATCTGTAAAATTAGTATCATATCTGCGTGTTTTCTTTTCAATATACTTGATTAAATCCCTCATTTTTAAGCAAATATTTTCAAATTCATTGATTTCAGCCCTATCAAGATAATCAGTATGCAATATGCTATTGATAAGCTCTTCTTGAGCCATGATTTCAGGGATATTTGCGATTTTAGAGATATTCATCGCTTGTTTGCGTATGTCTTTGATATAGCGAGTTGTTGCTCTGCCTTCAAGGTAGGCTAGTTCTATATTATACATCAAGGCATCAAAACGAAAAGCATCTGCATCGCCTTTATCTGGAAGAATAAGAGGAGCAATTTCTTCTTCTAATATATGAATATCATTCGGTAATATATTTTGATACGATTGCTCAAGAGAATATTTTTCAATATATTGCAAGTGTTGCCTTATAGCAAAATTGTCTTTATTCAATTCTTTTACTTTTACAATCAGTTCTTGCACCAAGCTTGTACGAAAAGCTTTTAGCTCTTCTGTTTGATACTGCATTTCTTGAAGCTTCATAACAATATGTGCTTTTAAATTGAAAAGTGCTGACTGCAAAGCTAAACTTCCACTTGCACTTACGCCTTTACTCATACGGAAAAATTCAAAATTACCACAAAAATCGAATATATAAAACTTGCTTTTATCTTCGCCATCAATCAAGCCTTCACATTTTCTTGTGCCTCGCCCAATCATCTGCCAAAATTTTGCCTTTGACTTTACTGACTTAAAAAAGACTAAATTGAGCACTTCTGGAATGTCGATCCCCGTGTCTAGCATATCAACAGAGATAGCAATTTGCGGAAGTGACATAGGTTTTGAAAATTCATCTATCAAATCTTGTGCATAATTGAGATAGTTATCAATTACTTGTGCATAGCCATTGAGATATGGATATTCTTGATTGAAAATCTCAAAAATCTTTTCTGCATGATTATGATTTTTAGCAAAGATGATTGTTTTGCCTATTTTAGAACCATAATCAATGTGCAAAGCATTTTTCATAACAACGTCAAGCACCTTGCGTATGGTATCAACATTGAAAAGCCAAGAATTGAGTGCAGAAGATGAAATGCTTTCAGGTACGTTTGCGTTTTCGTCCTCAAAAGTATCTTCGTATTCAGCTTTTTCTTCGTCTAACAAATCATCATAAACTATACCTTGCGTCAAATACTTCACTTCTGATTCAATGGAAAGATAGCTGACAAGATAATTGTCATCAACTGCTTGTGCAAGTTCATAGCCATAAGTTGGAACACCGTTTTCAAGGTTGAAAATCTCATACGTGTTTTTATCAATATCGTCTTTAGGCGTTGCAGTAAGTCCAACTAAAGGCGCATCAAAATAGTTGAAAATATCTTTGTATTTATTGTATATAGAACGGTGAGCTTCATCACAAATAAGTAAATCAAAATGCCCAGATGTGAAAATCTTGCCTTTGTCGTCTTTTGCTTCGTCAATGACGTTCATCATTGTTTGATAGGTTGAAAAAATGCAATTTGCTAAATAATCAGGCTTGTTAGTGCAAATATTAGCACTTGTGAGCGAAGGCAAAAGAGCATTAAATGACCTATGTGCTTGCTTGACTAATGGCGTTCTATCAGCAAGAAAAAGAATATTTTTTATCCATTGCTTTTTTAGAAGCACATCACAAAGAGCCATAACAGTTCTTGTTTTACCGCTACCCGTTGCCATAACAAGCAAGGATCTTCGTTTTTTCTTTACTTGAAAATCTTCACAGACTGCTTTAATTGCGTTTTTTTGATAATATCTTTCAACTATTTCTTCATTGATAGCAATATCTTGCAAATTCTCTCTTTCGTCATGCAAAACAAAATGTTTTTCTAAATCTCTTTTTGAATAAATAGAAGAAATTTTTCTTTCGTTATAATATCCGTCATTTATGCGTGTTTCAAAGCCATTTGTAAGAAAGATTACAGGACGTCTGCCATGCTCTTTTTCTAAATAATCGGCATAGAGTTTTGCTTGATGTCTGCCTTCTTCCACATGCTTGCAAGTGCGTTTTGCTTCGATAATTGCAAGTGGTTTTAGCATATCATCATAAAGCACATAATCACAATATCCAATACCAGAAGCATTTGGCATTTCTTTTATTTCTACTTCATTGTGCCAATTCACGCCCTCAATCCAATTTACGTCAACAAGCATAGTATCAATATACATTTTTCTTGTTTCGTATTCAGAAAGTTCAAGCGGATTTTTTACATAATTTTTTTCTTGTGACTTACGAATCTTAGTGAGTTCTTCTTTAAGATTTTTATTTTCTTCTACAAGTTTTTCAATATCTAAATTGTCTTGCGTTTTAGTGAGTTTTTCGCTTGATTGAGTATTGAGATAAGAAGGTATATAGGCTTTTTGTTTATAATTTTTATTGTAACAACAATCTACAAAATCAAGAAATATAAAGAGGTTTTCAAGGCAAAGTTTGATTTCTTCTTCTTTGATTTTCTTTCTTTTATTATGCGCTACTTGATTGCCTAATGTTTGAATGAATTTCATTCTAATGCGTATATCATCATCTACAAGATAACAAAATTCTTGAGTATTTATAAGCGTATTTAAATTATCTTGATAAGGCATAACAAGCGATTCATCCACAGAATACATCCACTTCACAGCAAATTCCATTGCTCGCCTGCAAGAAAGTGCAGAAGTTTCTTTATCTACAGCATAGACTTTTTCTGCATTCACAGCGACTTGTGCAAAATCTTTAAAGATTGGATTATTGAGGAGGAAATCGAAGTTTGTCATGCTTGTGCCTTTATCTGAGGTTTTCGAGAGAGGGAAACCACGTTTTTTTGAAAAAACGAGTTTTCCCCCTCTCGAGCTCTCCCTCTTCCTTAAAAAACAATTGTTAAATATATTTTCTCACCCAAAATACTCTTGCATTCTACTATTATACAAAAGCTCGATTTTTTCAAGTCCTGCGTGCATTGTTGATTTAATTTTCTCCACTTTTTGAACATAGTCCGCAAATTGATTTTGTAGTTTAATTGGGGGGAGTGGAATTAATAGTTCACCTAAAATAACTTGATTTAGATTTTGTATATTAGCTCCTCTTCCTAGTAATTTTTTCCTTGTAGAGGAATGCTTAAAGAAATGAAGTAAGTATTCAGTAGAGAGTTCGCTAGTATCTTTTCTATATCGAATACAAAAACCACTATAGACACACTGAGTGTTGTTAGGATAAACTGATATACATCTACCAACTAAATTTTTGTTACCATTTGAACGCACAAAAAGAATATCATCATTCTTCAGTAAATATTCAGAACTTGGCAAAGAATTTAAAGATACTTTTGATAGCTGAGATATATCGGTAATTTTAAATAAATTCTTAAAATCACCCACACCAACATAATAAATATCAATACCGTTTTCATTAGCACTAAAGTTTAATCCATTTTTAAAACTACCAGTTTCTAAACACTTTTTCCTTTCCCACCCCATAGAATTAGAAACAGGATCGCCAAACATTTCAACAAATTTCGCTTTAACAAGCAAATCCATTTTTTCTATTTGCTCTTTACGCATTTGTATAATCGACTGTAATTTATCGAGTTCTTGAGCTATCTTTTTTTGTTCGTCAAGTGGAGGGAGAGGGATTTCAATTTCTGAAAAAGTGCTTTTGTTTATGATTGGAACTACAGGTGCATTAGCTATATCCTGTAAATATATTTTTTTTGAATAAATTGCATAAGCTAAGTAATTTGCAGTACATTTGCTATTATCAGAAACAATTGCATTAATTTGTTGATTTGTAGCAGATTTTTGTGTTGTGATAGCTGTTTTTCCAATAATCCCGATACAGGTAACAAGTACACTTTCAGCAGGTAACAATCTAACTTTTGATAGAGCTCGATTATCTATATATGTTGTTGCAGAAGATAAATACAAAACTCTATCTTCCAAAATGTCGTTTGGCTTATAAAATGGAATATCGTCATTTTCATAATATTCACTAATTGAAGTTGAAGGTGTGTTACCTGTAATAACTTTACCTAAATCCCAAAGCTTTACCATTTCCCATTTCTTATTCATAGCCAAGCTCTTTCAATGCTTTAGAAATTTCACTTTCAAGAGCTTCAATATCAGCTAAAATTTGAGAAGTTGGCGGATATTCAACAGCTTCATACACGCTTTCTTTATACTTATTCATTGATAAATCATAAGCATTTGAAACTATTTCATCTTTAGGCACAAAGAAGCATTGTTCCGTGCGTGCATTATCACTATCATTTTCTTTAGCATGGAAACGAGCGATAATATCAGGAATATCATTTTCAGCAACGGCTGTGCGCTTATCGTCAAGGCTAAAACCGTCCGCAGTCATATTATAGAACCAAACTTTATCCGTTCCGCCATAGTTGGTTTTAGTGAAAATTAAGATAGCTGTTGAAACTCCTGCATAGGGCTTAAAAACACCGCTTGGCATTGAAATAATAGCCTCAAGTTTATGCTTTTCTATAATCTCTTTTCGTATAGATTTATGCGCATTTGACGAACCAAATAAAACACCATCAGGCACAATGCAAGCACATCTACCGCCAATTTTCAGCATACGCAGAATAAGGGCAAGAAAGAGAAGTTCCGTCTTCTTTGTCTTACACACTTGCAAAATTTCTTTTGACACAATTTCATAGTCAAGACTTCCCTTAAATGGCGGATTTGCCAAGATAAGGCTAAATCTATCTTTATCAATATTTTGGTCGGAAAGACTGTCTTTGTAGGCAATTGAAGGGTTTGGAATGCCGTGCGTCATCATGTTCATTGCGCCGATACGGAGCATAGTTCTATCCATATCATAGCCAAAAAACATAGCATTTTCGTAGTGGCTTTTCTTTTCTTTATTATAAAAAATTTCGTCTTTATGCGTGGCTTTCAAATATTCACCGCTTGCCACCAAGAAGCCCGAAGTTCCGCAAGCAGGATCGCAGATAGTGTCGCTCGGCAATGGTTTCATAAGCTCAACCATCATCTTAATAATATGACGTGGCGTTCTGAACTGACCATTTCTCCCTGCTTGAGCGATTTTTGAAAGAAGATATTCGTACACATCGCCACGGATATCACTATCTTGTAAACTCTCCATTTCTTGATAGATTTTATCAAGCGAAGCCACAATTTTAGATAAAAGCTGAGGCGTAGGAATTTTGAAAATAGCATCACTCATATATTTTGAATAAGTGCTTTGACTATCGGTATTCAAGCCTTTAATAAAAGGAAAAACTTCATTTAATACTGTGGAATACATTTTATCTGCATTAAAGTCACGAAAAACTGACCAACGTAAATCATTCCCTTTAACAGGACGATCGTTTATCTTAATTTCTTCAGGAAATAAAGATGTAAAAGGCAGTTCTAGCAAAGCTGAATCTTTGGCATTTTGCATGTCTTTCTTATCTATATCATGTATAAACATGAGATAGGTAACTTGCTCAATCACATCAAGTGGGTTTACAAGCCCACCTGCTGCAAAAATATCCCAAAGAGCATCAATTTTGTTTTTTA
>CAYJAZ010000017.1:0-52529 GCA_964368455.1 uncultured Desulfovibrionaceae bacterium | reverse complement strand
GCATTTGTTCATTTGCAAGCTTACTTGCCTGTTCTGCTTGTTCTATTTTTTGCCTTAAAGCTATTACCATTGCTCTTAAGGAATCTGCAAGAACGCCAATTTCATCATTGCGTGAAATATCAAGTTCTTTATTTAATTCGCCCTTGCTCACATCTTCAGCAAATTGTGCTGTACGCTTGAGAGGCACAACCATTCCTCTGATTAAAATAAAAGCAAAAATAAGGGAAAGAATTGTAAAAAGAATAGAAATACCAGCGCTTACGAGCATTGCATTTTGCCCTTCGGCAAGGAATTCATTTTCAGAAGCTTCGGTTATAAGATATAATCCTAAAGCAGGTAAGTAGGTGCTTAATGTATATCTTGTATCTGATTTATCTTTTGTTTCTCCCTCGTATTCAGCAAAATAAGTCGGTTTTTTTTCCATTTTTGGAAAAATTTCAGCATATTGCGGATAGACATCAACAATATTTTTATTGATAAGCGAAGTATCACTATGCATCTTTATAAATCCATTCAAGTCAATACAAAAAGTATTACCGTCTTCGCCAATTGTTCTTGAACTAAGCTCTTTAGCAAAATCACGAATATCTATGGCAGCTGAAAGCAATCCAGCAAATTTTCCCTTGTGATCAACTCTTCTGTTGATAAATGCTTTATATCCCCATACAGGATCATTCACATACACAACAATATTCGTTTGTGCATTACTGTCTTTAAAGGCTGTAAACCATGTATCTTTTTCACTTATTTTATAAGACCAATCTCTTTTAGTGCCATTCAAATCTGTGTATTGCTTACTTTGATTTGAAACAAAGTTTGCACCAAGCACGCCATAAGTAGATAAAATAGAATCAAGCATGGAATATATAGTTTCAAGATTATCATTCGATTCGCCCTCTGCAATCCAATCTTGAAGAGTAGGACTTTTAATAATAAGATCAAGTGCTCTACCCGGCTCAAGGATTTTACTATCAATTGTATTGACAATCTCACTTGAGAAAAGTGGTATTTGCTGATTTATAAGCTGTTCTTGCATGCTAATTCTATCGTATATTGAATTGACAAATATTATCACTGAAGCAAGCACAACCAATAGTGAACCTATCAATATATTTAATTTTTTCTCGATTGAAAACATGTTTAAACTCCTTATAAAAAAAAGCAAAAGTGCAATTTTATAGCTTATTCTATGTTTATCGGAAATTATTTATATAACTTTATAGGCATTGTGAGAGAATAATAGTGAAAGACAAAAGCAAAGGTAACAGTTTTTATTCGAAATATATACTTTATTGTCTAACTTGTTTCATATGACATACTATCACAATATACAAGACATTGCTCTAACCTAACAAAACTTATCACTATAATCCTTTCAATTTAGATAATTTTAGGCATTATATTTCTAATTTGAATTGAATAAAAAAGCGAGTGTATTTTAAGAAAAAAATATACTCAATCAATTGAATACTTTACACCATACAGCTTTTATAGTGCATAATAGAATAGTTTAAATAATCCGTGTTTTCATAAAGTTCAAAAAGCAAAAAAAAGATAAATTCGCAATATTCATAAAACATTTCTTTTCATTATAAAAACATTGAAAGTGTTCAATACTTCTTCTTTCTAAAGTCTTCAACTATATTTTAAAATTCTGGATCCTGTTATTTCATTGAAAGGCCTGTTTAATAAGGATATATTTTCATTTTCGTCATCGCCTATAGTATTTTCTAAAAGCCATTCAAAGTTTTGATTTTTCACTTCTCCGTCTTTATGCTGTACATAACCAAGTGCACGCCCACAATGTATAGGAGTGAATATACTGTCTTTTATAAGCTTTGCTGGTTTATGATAAGATACTAAGATTTTAAGCATAGATAAATTCTGTTTCCCCTACTTTATCTTCTCGCAATTCTTATGCTTTTGCAAGTATTTTTTGCGGAAACATCTCAAATACTTTTAAAACTTGAATTTTAGTTTTCATATAAAATATTTCCTCAATCTTTGCAATGAATATTTATAAATATATTTTATATCTATTCTATATTATTTTAGAATAGACACTATATATCTATTCTTTGCTCAGCGTGTACAATTTTTAAAAATTCTTCCACTCTTTTGCATAGCCAAGCTGCTCATTCAGTATATGGCCTTCCAGTTTTTTGAATTTTTCTTCAACTCTATTTGACCATAATCCATCAAGAGTTGAATGTTTTCCAGAAAATGTAAGAGTTTGTTCTCCTCGCGCTTCATTTAAAGCTGTAACGACAAGAGAAACATCTTTATCTAAAATACTTGCTAAGTTTTTAACACTAGTTAAATGTTCACTAAGAGGAGCTTGAGCAATTTCTTCAAATTGAAGGAGATTATTTGGGTATTTTTCCTTATACTGTAGCATGGATTTAGCAGAAGCTATTGTATCCTTAACTCGTTCTGAGGCCATAAAGTCATAAAGATTTTGCTCTGTTAATCTCTCAGAATTAGTACTTGCATTTTTCTCAGCCAAATACCGTCCACGAGAAATAATTGCTGCACGTAAATCTCTGACAGATAAAAGGATGGATCTGCCTTGAAGCAATTCAGCATTTGAATACAGTAAATGGCTAGTAAAAAATGAACCATTGCTTACAAGCGATATTTGAGAAGTAAGGGGTATTTTCCTACTGCGGGCATCTCCGTCAGTAAAGTTGTTAATATCATATTCGCGATAATCACTCATCCTTTCTTCGGCTACATGTATACGAGTATCTATATAGCCTAGTTTAGTTAAAACCCTAGCAAGAAAATATGTATCTGCCTTTGGAATAGTGACTATAGCGACAGGAGAAGAATTTTTCGCTGATTTGTTTGATACAAAGCACAAAGCTCCACTATTTGTTCTTTCTAATTTTATAAGTTTAGAGGGTTTATCAAAGGTTGGAACATACACTTCTTTCTCTTTATTCATCTCTGCATTAAAGAGTGCTATCTGTAAAGCGTAAAGAACTTTTATTGGGTCAATATCTAATACAGCATGAGACACATCAATTTGAGCTTTTTATGAAATTGGGCTACATTAGCTTCTTGACTAGTTTTTAGCGGTGCTATTTCATTGCTAAGCTTATTACTTGTATTATTTGAAGTTATGTTTTTTCCCCTTTCAAAATTCATATCTATTGGTTTTGTTAATAAAACCTTATATTCACGCTTCTTTCTTAAATATCTCTCTTTCGTTTTACCAAAAGTTAGCTTTGAAAGAAATCTATAGTATCGATATTTACTCTTTAAATATTTGCGATAGTCTTTTGAGTAGACTGTTAGCGAATGATCTATGCCGCCTGTACTTGCAGTTGCTTGAGATAATTCGTTCTTAAGTTGAGTAATTTTTTCATTTAGTCTTATTCCATTTTGCTTTTCAGCATTAACTGTTTCCCTTAGCTCAAGTATATAATGAGCTATTTCTCTATAAGAATCATAAATTGATGAGAATTTAATATTTGTATCTCTAAAACCTTCACCAAGCACTTCATCAAAAAATTCATTTTCTTTTTCAAAATCAACTTTTATTTTCTCAAATTCTGCTTCAGTTAAATAAAATTTTGACTGAAAACTATCACTACTAATACTACAAATTGACTTGTAGTTTTTGTTGAGAAAGCCATTTATAATAAAAGCTTTTTGTTCATTCAACACCTGCAGAACATAGTTTTCACCAACGTCACCAATGAAACAAGGTTCTTCTTTATTTAAAATTTGCTGCAAGCGAATTAATGAATTGGGAACACCTTCATTTAAATTATGAAAGTTAATGCTATCACAAGAAACATCCATTTTTTCAAATAAAAAACCTGTTGGCCCGTGCTTATGTGCACACGCTTGCCTAAATGAAAAAAATTCTGTGTTTGGAAAAATGCTTTTTATATTGTTAATAAGTATGCTTTGTGTAGCCCATTGTGTAAAATCAACAACAAATCCGCCTTTGATAGCTTGCTGATATTGCGAACAATGGTATTCATAGGGACTACGGACAAAAATGATTGGAAAAATCTCGGCATTAAACTGCAAAAGATAGTTTTTAAAAGCTTGTAATCCAGTAATAGATAAATCTGAAATTCTTTCTCCAGAAATTATAATCTTGTTATTATTTGTAAAACATTCCGCAAGTGTGGCTTTATAATCTTCATGAAGTAAATTATAATCACTAACTTTAAATCTAATATTACCCACAAAGTCTTCTGGAGCTTCACAAAAAAGTGAGTAAATGGCTGTTCCATGATTTTCATTATCTTTTCTTCCTGTAATAGCAGAACTATTAAACAAGGGATAAACAAAGCCTTGTTCATTTAAAACTTTGATATTTTCTTTACATGTTACTTGAAAAGACGTTGATGCTGTTTTAGAAAAACCCAAGTGAAGATATATTTTTTTCATACTTGTAATCCTACTATACTTTAAAGTAAAAATTTTTCATATTTTCAAACACACTATACTCAACCGCTAAGTTTCCCGTGCCTTTGCCTAAAGCAATATGGGGCTTATTTGTACCATGATAGTCTGATCCGCCTGTCGGAACAAGCCCAAACTCCTTTGCGTATTGCAGAGAAAGCTTTGTATCTTCTTCACTATTTAAACTATAATAGGCTTCAATTCCGTGAAGACCACAATCTTTCAAATTACTGATAAGAGTTTTGCGCTCTTCTTCTGTTTTGCAACGAATAAGAAAAGGATGTGCAAGCGATACAAAGGCATTTGCTTTTAATAGTATCTCTATAGCTGTTTCAGGAGTAATGGTATCTTTAGGAACATAGGCCAAGCCATCTTCTGCCAAATATTTATCAAATGCACTTTGCACATCAGGAACATAACCCTTTTTCATCATGGCACGGGCAAAATGCGGTCTTGCCATAATACGTTCGCCCTTCATTTCTGCAATCACATCTTCTTCAGCTATATTTACGCCTACTTCATGTAATTTATTAAAAAGTTTTACATTTCTTTGAACCCTTATTTCTTGGAGGATAGCTACGTTTTTCATAAGTTCTTCATCATGCAATGGATTTTTATCAAACCAATAAGCAAGTATATGAATTTCACCTTTGATATAGTCGCAACTAAGCTCAATGCCATTCACAAGCTCTAAATCTAATTCTTCGGCTCTATTTCTTGCACTTTTAAGGCCTGCAAAAGTATCATGATCAGTTAAGGCTATAGCTTTTAAACCAATTTCGCATGCTTTTTCGACAAGTTCACTAGGTGCCATAGTGCCATCTGAAGCAGTTGAATGCGTGTGTAAATCAATATAATTTTTCATAGTGTATCGAATTTTTCTATAGAGTTAAATTGTTTTCCTGAAAAATTTTGGAAGTAGAAGAGTGATTAAAATTCCAACAAAAATAGCTTGTACCAAACCAAAGAGAAATACACTAACAAAAGTTGTAAACAAAATAATGCAATTAGCTGAAGCATATACTAACATACATAAAGCATTTGTAGGCCCAGCAACAAGATATGGAGAAGAAGACCACAATGCACTTATTATCACTGGAAAAATCAAAGTGTATAAACCGTATATAGGAGAAAAACCAGCAAAATGTGCATATGCCATTGCCTGTGGTGCAGCTACAATAGCAACTGTTAAGCCCGCAAAAAAATCTGCTTTCCCTTTTTCTTTACTGTAGTTTTCTACAGTGTAAACAAAAGGAAACAATTTTTTCCATATACAAGACATTTTCTCCATAAAATTTCAACTGTCCAACAAGGCTTATAGATGAAGCGAATCAATAAATGCTAAAACTGTTTTGCACAATTCTTCGGTAGTCAAAGTTCCATCAAGATGAATATCTGCCCTTGTAGGTTTTTCAAAAGGAGATGATATACCAGTAAAATTAGCAATTTCACCTTTACGAGCCTTTTTGTATAAACCTTTAGGATCTCTTTGTTCACAAACTTCAAGTGGTGTGTCGACAAAAACTTCAAAAAATTCATTTTCACCAAAAATAGTTCGTATATTTTCCCTATCTTTCGCAAAAGGCGAGATGAAGGTTGCAAGAACAATTAGTCCTGCATCTAACATAAGTTTAGAAATGTGTGAAGCTCGGCGAATATTTTCAACTCTATCTGTCTCCGTAAAACCTAAATCTTTATTGAGTCCATGCCTAAGGTTATCACCATCTAATTGGTAAATGTGGTTGCCCCGTGCAAAAAGCATTTTACCTAAAGCATTGGCAAGCGTAGATTTTCCAGAACCTGATAAACCTGTAAACCATAAGACCATTGGCTTTTGATTTTTTTGCTCTGCGAGCATCTGTGATGTAAGATCAAATTCATGCCAAACAATTGAATGACTTCTGTACAGATCATGCCTTATCATGCCACATGCAATGGTTTGCGCAGAAATGGGGTCAATAAATAAAAAAGAACCTAATTGTTTACTTTTACTATAAGGAACAAAAGGTAAAGGACGTGATAAAGAAAATTTAATTCGGCCTATTTCATTATTCTTAATTACTTTCGCACTTTCCTCAAGCTGATTTTCTAAATTAAGTTTAGAGCTCACTTCAAGTATTGTAGCAGTTGCTTCATAAAAACCTATTTTGCAAAGATATGTTCTACCCACAATAATTTCATTCTTATCCATAGAAATTATGTGTGCCGCAAACATATCTGAAACACCCACAGTTTCATTATTGCTAGCAATTACATATCCTCGGGCTATATCGACAGAATCACTTATAACAAGATTAATTGCTTCGCCTTCGTTAGCTTTGCTTAGTTTACCGTCAAAAGTAAAAATCGATTCAATTCTACTTTTTGACTTCGAGGGAAAAATAGTTACTTCTTGACCTTCTTCTACCTGCCCAGAGAAAATAGTTCCCCCTAAGGCTCTTTTAAGATTAGCTTTATCATCACTATCTTGAAAAGGAATAACTTGTTGTACAGGGAATATAAAATCATCAGAAAGTTTTGATTTTTCAAAGTCTTCTAAAAGAGCAAGCAAAGTTTTCCCTGTATACCAAGGCGTGTTTACACTTGTATGATAGACATTATCACCACAAAGAGCTGATACAGGAACGCAATCGATGTGTTGAATGTTAAGCTTTTCTGCATATGCTTCACAAAACTTTTTTACTTTATCATAATATTCTTGAGAGTAATCAAGGGCATCAATTTTATTAATAGCAATAATAACGTGATTGATTCCCATAAGAGAAACAATAGAAAGGTGACGTCTTGTTTGTACAAGTAAAGTTTCATTATTTTCAATATTCTTACGAGCTTTAATTGCATCCACAAGCAATATAGCCAAATCAACCTGACTAGCACCAGTTATCATATTTCTTGTGTACTCTTCGTGTCCTGGTGCATCAGCAATAAGAAAACGCCTTTTATCAGTTGAGAAAGCTCTATACGCTAAATCAATTGTGATTGATTGCTCTTGCTCAGATAATAGTCCGTCTAAAAGAGTTGAATAATCTAATTGTCCACCTGAAAGCTTTGACTCTTCTAATTTCCTTAATTGATCTTCGTATAACACTCCACAATCATAGAGCATACGTCCTATAAGTGTACTTTTTCCATCGTCTACACTCCCACAAGTAATA
Organism: uncultured Desulfovibrionaceae bacterium; assembly: GCA_964368455.1. Lineage (GTDB taxonomy): Bacteria > Desulfobacterota > Desulfovibrionia > Desulfovibrionales > Desulfovibrionaceae > CAYJAZ01. The sequence goes on along the minus strand of CAYJAZ010000017.1, from coordinate 44,949 downwards.
AGGCGAACAATATCTTTCATTTTATTTGTAAGCACTAGAAATACCCCTCTTGTTTTTTCTTTTCCATTGAACCGACTTGATCAGAGTCGATAAGTCTTCCTTGCCTTTCTGAAAATCTTGTAGCTTTTAGCTCTTCAATAATTTCGTCAAGGTTAGAAGCAGAGGATTCAAAGCAGCCCGAAAGAGGCCAACAACCAAGAGTTCTGAAACGTACCATTCTTTCTTCAATTTTAGAATTTTTATCCAAAAAATCTGATGGTAGTTTTGATATATCGTCAATCATAAGCCATGTATTAGCATGAAAAACCACAGGTCTTTTTTTTGCATAATACAAAGGAACTATTTCAATATTTTCTTCTCGTATGTATTCCCATACATCAAGTTCTGTCCAGTTTGATAAAGGAAAAACACGCATTGTTTCGTTATGGGCTAAATGTGTATTATAATTATTCCAAAGCTCTTGCCTTTGAGCTCGTGGATCCCAGCGATGATTAGTCCGCACAGAAAAAATGCGTTCCTTAGCACGAGATTTTTCTTCATCTCTTCTTGCACCGCCAATAGTTGCGTCAAAGCCATATAAATCAAGAGCTTGTCTTAGAGCTTGAGTTTTCATCGTGTCGGTATAGCGTGATGACCCTACACTAAAAGGAGTGATCTTGTGCTCTTTTCCCGCGGGGTTAGAATAAACACGTAAATCAATATTATGCTTCTTAGCAATCATATCTCTAAATTCAACCATTTCCTTAAATTTCCATGTTGTATCCACATGCACCAAAGGAAAAGGAACTGTATTTGGATAGAAGGCTTTTCTGGCTAAATGTAAGAGCACTGAGGAGTCTTTGCCTATTGAATAAAGCATAGCAAGATTTTTGAAACTTGCATAGGCTTCTCTTATAATATAAAGACTTTCGTTTTCTAATTCTTTTAAGTAGAGTGACATTTTAAAGTTCCTAAATCTAATATTTTATATATTTCATCTATATTCATTGCTAAAGGCAGCTAACTAATCTCATAAAAACTACTTATCCGCAATCAAAAGTAGTAATTCTTTACAGTTTTGTTTTTTTAGCTTAAATCTTTTCCTGCTTTTTCCAAAGCATAATTTAGATAAGATAGAATAAAATAAATATTGTCGTTTAGTAAAACGCTTAATAAGCTTTATGCCTTGTCTTGCAATGGGATCATCTGAAAGCTTATTGTAACACTCATTTAAAGCTTTGTTTGTGTGTTCCTTATAGCCAGATTTTTCCTCTTTATGCTTTGCAAAAAGTGCCTCAAACCTTGCTGAATCAACTATGTCACTATATGCTAGCAAGAAGGGATAGTTTGGCTTAAATGTGATTAAAGCAGAAAGTTCAACCCCTCTTCCATTTAATGGGTAAGAGTCAGGATACACTTGAAGAAACTTTTTATAGTACCAATGCGGTGGGCGAACAGTACAATGTGCATTTTCTCCATTTGGCAAAATTTGATTAGCAAGTGTATGATGCAAAACAAAAAAAGCCTTATCAGAAAGATTTGCAATTTTCTTTAATACTTCATCAAAATATTCTTCAGGAACATGCTCTAATACGTCAGTATTTATAATCAAATCATACTTATCTAAAGTAAGAGTGCTTATTTCCGTGATAGCAGGATCATATCTGTAAAATGTAACATCTTTATGTATTTCAGACAATTTATTGACTAAAAAAGACTTACCGCAACCATAATCTAAAACAGTTTTAGGCTTTAGGTAATTTATAACCAAAGAAATCTCTGGCACATACTTGATTGAAGACATGCCGTATTCACTTGCCTCAGCATGAAGCAATTCATATTGTTTGATATATTCCATATTTTACTACTTTTATATGTTATATTATTTTACTTTTTTGTTATGATATCATTAAATAAGCCTTTTAGGCCTACAGGATTTACTGAAACAATTTCAATTTCAGGATAATAAATTTCGATAAACTTTTTTAATCTTTTCCATCCATCTAAAACAATATCAACTTCAAGGTAGTTTGTTTCAGTGTTTGTATAATAACCACTGTGTGAGCAATCACAACCCACTAAATATATTTTCCTTGGCTGAGTCCACAAAATAAATTGCATTGCTGCAAAGGCAATTGATTTTGCATCACCAAGAGGCTGTGAAGCAATATCGTATGTAAAGTTTTTTTTCTTATTTACAGAATCGATGTAATATCGGTTAACATTTTGAAATGCTGAATAATTTTCAGGTATAACGCTTTGTGCATAAAAATCACTGTCAAGAATACCAATAAATTTACCCTTTGATTTATTATTTACAAATTCATCTATGTAGGTTGGAGTTTGTCCAGAATAATCCTGTAGAAACAAGAAATCAAAAGCTACTTGATTATATTCAAATGCTTTATTTACCCCCACATGCACAGCTCCTTCGATAGGAATATAATCATTAAGGCTTGGGCCTGTTGCCACAAGCACAACTTCTTTACCCTGATGAATATTTTTATACTTAGGAAACACTTGTTGATGCAGGTTGTATACTGAAAGTGCACGCGAAACTTCTTGTGCCACAATGAGGGAAAGTTGTTTGTTTTGCTCATCTGGCTTGCTTTCAAGATATTTATTCTGTTCGCCAAGCTCATTTTCAAGATGCAGTATATTAGTATTCAACAAATCACTATAATAGGCTTTTTCATTGAATTTTTTATAGCATCTAATTCCCAAGATTTTTTTTCGAATAGTATGGTCACGTCTTTCTACTTTATATACAGAAATTCCAAAAAATCTATAATCTGTAAGTTCAGGACTTTTAAATTTTGAAAAAATAAAATTCCCTCTATAACCTTTATTTCTTCTTATTGTTCGAACTTCTCGTAGTGTGTTTTTATAAGAATATTTTTTTTCTAAATATTTTTTACGCTTATTGCCTTTTGCTATTTTAGAAAGCCATTTGTTATATTGATAGCCCCAAACAAGGGATAACCTTGACTTAGTTAAAGCTTTATCTATATCAATTTTTTGTAAATTTGCATTGTAATCTTCTAATTTTTTTAATATTTCATCATAAAAAGGTGAAGTTTTTGCATAATCCCACCAGATGTCAGCTAGTGAATATTCAGTATTTTTCCAAGGCTTTAAGATACCGTCGTAATGAATTATTTTGAAAGATGCCATAGCTTGTAAAAGTTTAGCAAATAAAGCATTATCATTTAAACTATCTCGGATTTTTTGAAAATCCATAAAAGAAAAATGCCATTCAAAATCCCAAACTTGATCAATTAATGTAACATCACCATTATAATACGAATTTAAAACGTCTTGATCAACTAATAGATGAGAAAATGATAATGCTTTCTCAACCAAATGCTCTTGATCGTTATTTGCTATCATTTTTTCAACATCAATTACCATAACACCAGCTTGAAAGTATCTTTTAGGGTCTTTTATCTTAATAACATTATCAAAATAATCTTTCCAATTTGTCTCTTTCCATGTTATTTTATCTGAATTGTATAGGCCTATCGTAGAAAGATTTATAGTTGCACCAATAGTTTTTCCATTAAGTTCTATTTCAAATAATTTGGAAATGTCATCCAATACAATCATATCAACATCAAGATATATAACTTTTTTATATTCTTTGAGAAGAGTAGGAATGTATAATCTATAATAGGTCTCTATTGAAAAATATGTATCTGTATAAAATTCCTTAGAATCAACATAATCTGAAACTCTTATAAATCTTAAAGTAAAATTATTGTATTCTCTAATCATTGTAAGTAATATATCTTTTTCAGCTGCTTCTATACTGGTTTCCAATACTATAAATTCATATTTTTTTTGGGTATCACAATTTTTAATAATCGATAACATTATAACAGATAAATACGGAGCATAGTTATTATCACTAGAGAAAACAATTGGAATAAAATCTAAATCATTAGTAGTAGTATTTTTCATATTTTACCTTATAAACTCATTTTCAAATTTCAAATCGCATAAACGCATTACTGAGAACCTAAAAGTTCATTAATTTATTACAGATTCGACATTTTAATCAGATTTTTATATTTATTTTTTTTGTTCTTATATTTTTTACGCATAGCACCAAAAGTGATTTTTGATAATACTTTATAACGCATCACTTTAAAAGCTAGGTATGTAGAAAGCATTTTTTCTAATTCAACCTTTCTATTCGTTTCTAAATTTTCTGTTTTTTCTTCATATATTTGTGCCCATTTCTTGTGCAATCTAGTTTTTTGATATTCATAAACAAAAGAAAAATAATTTGCATATTCAATACCATAAAATTTTTCAAAAACTTTCACGAGTTGTTGATTTTCTTCAACAGACAATAGATAAAGCCAATTTTGTGTCAACAGATTAAAAACATTCCATATTTCATCTTTTTGCTTTGCGTCTAATTGGGCGGCAGCAATATTAGGAAAAATTCTATAAGTTTCGTCGTATTTTCTAGAAGCATCAAAGAGTTCATTATAGCGGTATTCTATAAATTTCTTTCCAGAAATTGCAGAAAACAATAAATTATTTACATTGGAATCTGGGTAAAGCGCGTTGGTTTGCAAATTAGTATCGTGAAAAGCTACAATGGCATTTTCTTTAAGATAAGGCAAAACCATAAGAAAATCAAGTATTTCGCCAGGGATTATGTGCATTGTGTCAATCAAGCATAGATCTATGCCATCGCCTATCTCATCTAAAAAATTAGAAACTAAACCATTTGTATAGAGTTTTCTTTTCTTTGCTAATTCAGGATATTGATCCACAATAAAGCCTGAGTTCTTTGTTTTATCTCTATAATATTCTTTACTATAATCCACACTATGAAATTCAAAATCGTCAGAAATATGCGTTAAAGCATTAAGCATAAGCACAGAAGAGCCACCAGCTGCAACGCCAACTTCTAAAACTTTCTTTGGTTTATTTTGCAAGATAAGTTCTGTGAGAAACTCTTGCTCACTCGTTGCCATTTCTGAAACCTGTCTAAATTCAGGGCTGAGATTTGACAAGCAGTTTTTTGTTTTTTGAGATATTGGTATAATTTTCATTAAGTTTTCCTTTTTCATCTTTGCTTGTTGTTCTTTTCTTTTTATTTCAACTTGATGTTTCTGATTTTTATTATCAGTTCCAGCACGAATAAAATTATAAAATGGATTTTCTATATCTTTAACTGTATCATATCCTGCTATAGGGATATAGATATCATTTTCATGCGATAGTTTTAACAAACATGTGTGATAGTCAGTAAAAACTTGAGCTAATTTTGAATGTCCTGCGGATTTCAAAATTTTTGAAATGTTTGAATCTACCGCAAAGCGATATTTTGTAGCAAGACAATCGTTATATTCAATTGCATAATTTAATTTTGATAATGTATCACAGTCAAACCATGTGTCTTTTTGCAAAATTTCTAAAGGAATTTCTTTTTTCAACAAAAAAATCTGAGTATTAGGGATGTCTATTTCAATAATTTCTAAATATTCTTTAAGATAACCCATGCTTATATTAATCCAAGGAGTATTAGACCATTTAAAATCCTGTTGAATTATCACAGTTTTGCCAGGTATACAACGTTCAAGCAATTGAATCATAGCATGATTTATTTCTGGTTTTTTACACACATCAAGAAAGAAAATTTCAATCTTTTCAGGATATTCTTGTTTAAGAATATCTCCTGGTAAAAATTTAATATATTCATGCCCTATGCAGTTTGTTAAATTTTCTCTTGTGATATCTAAAAAACTATCACCTATTTTAACTTCTTTGTGATAATTATTTTTTAAAAAATCAACTAAATATTGACTTGAACATTCTCCCCATTCATAAGCATAGATAATATCTTTTTTAGCAATTTCAGCATCTGCGAGGCCTCTAGCAAAGCTTTGCACACAGCCTCCTGTGCAACAGCCTCCGTCAAAGATAGCCCCTTCGCCAGTATAATATTCTTTGGCTAAGAGATAGAGCAAATTTTGTTCTTGCAGTGCGAGCATTGTTGCAGTTGAGGCAACAGCCCCAAAAAGATTTTCTGAACGCTTTGCAATATCTTTCAATTTTTCTAAATTAGCTGAAAAATAACCTTGTATTTGTTGCGAACTAGTCATAATTTAATCATACAATTAAAATTGTTTATTCATTTCCCAATTCCAAGCCGTTTTCAAGATATCTTCTACGTCATGGTATTGAATTTCCCAACCTAAGATTTCTTTAGCTTTTTTATTGTCGGCAAAAAGTTTTGCTGGATCGCCAGCTCTTCTTTGCCCATAAACAAGAGGACACTTTTTACCTGTTATTTTTTCAGCTTTTTGGATAATTTCTTTTACAGAAGTTCCCACTCCAGTTCCAAGATTGATTGAGCCACTATACAAGTCTATCTTCTCTAAAGCAAGTCTGTGGGCAGAAGCTAAATCTTCAATATGAATATAGTCTCTTACACATGTGCCATCCGCAGTGTCGTAATCTGTACCAAAAACTTGAATGTTTTCACGTTCGCCTTTAATTGCTTTTAGGACTAAGGGAATAAGATGTGTTTCAGGTTCGTGGCTTTCACCAATGCTGCCGTCCTTACTTGCCCCTGCCGCATTAAAATAGCGAAGAGCAATATAGTTGAGGCCATAGGCTGTATGATAATCCTCAAAGACATGCTCAATCATTAATTTTGTCTTACCATATGGATTTATAGGATTTTGTGGATGTTTTTCGTCCATAGGCATATATTCAGGATTGCCATATGTTGCACAAGTGCTTGAAAAAACAATATTTTTCACATCATACTCAAGCATAACATCAAGCAAATTTAAAGTTCCAACTACATTGTTTTGATAATATTTTTGAGGCTGTTGAACACTTTCCCCAACATAGGCATAAGCGGCAAAATGAATCACTGCCTTGATTGTATATTTTTGAAAAATTTCTCTCAAACAAGCTTTATCGGATAAATCTGCCTGAATAAAATGAGCCCTCTTATCAACAGCTTCTCTATGTCCATACACTAAATTATCAACAACAAGACAATCATATCCATATTCCAATAAATGCTTCACCATATGTGAACCAATATAACCAGCTCCGCCTACAAGCAATATCATAGCTTTATCCTATTGTTTTATATTCAAAACCTAAAGCCAAAACACTTTCTCTATCAAATAGTTTTCTAAAATCTAAAATCTTCTTATTACGCATCAAAGAAGCACAATGCGATAAATCAAGTTCTTTAAACTTTGCCCATTCTGTGAGAACAACTAAGACATCAGCATCTTTAACAATGCTTTGCATGTCTTCTGCATAAGAAATTTTATCATTTAAGATTTCTTTAGCGTTTTCCATTGCTTGTGGATCGTAAGCAATAATGTCTACTTTATTTTCTAAAAGATGGCCTATAATTTCCATAGCAGGGCTTTCTCGGCAATCATCAGTTCCATCTTTAAAAGCTAGGCCAAGAACAGCAATTCTAGGCTTTTCTATGCCTTTTACAGAAAGCAATATCTTTTCTGCCATTTCTTCTTTGCGTTTTGCATTGCCTATAATAGCTGCTTCAACAAGCGATAAATTAACTTCATTTTGCTTTGCCATATAGTTTAATGCTTGGGTATCTTTTGGAAAACAAGAGCCGCCATAACCAGGGCCAGGACGTAAAAACTTGCTCCCAATCCTACTATCTAAACCCATACCTTGAGCAACTTCTTCTATATCTGCACCTGTTTTTTCACAGAAATTTGCCATTTCATTGATATAATGTATCTTCATAGCTAAAAAGGCATTTGAAGCATATTTTATCGTCTCAGAAGAACGTCTTTTAACAAAAAGCATTGTAGATTTTGCCTGCAATGGCTTATAAAGTTCATTAATTACATCTACTGCCCTTTGTGTGTTAGCACCCACAACAATTCTGTCAGGGTTAAAAAAATCATAAACAGCAAAACCCTCACGTAAAAATTCAGGCAAGGAAACAACATCAAAATCTGCATTTGGATTTTTCTTTGAAATAATATCCTCAACAGCATCTCCAGTTCCTATAGGAACCGTTGATTTAATAGCTATAACGGCATATTTTTGAATAAAATCAGCAAGTTCACTAGCAGCTGCATAAATATATTTCATGTCAGCTTCTTTTGTGATTGGATGTGGTGGAGTTCCTACAGCAATAACAATTAATTCTGCCCCCACAACCCCTTCTTCCATTTTTGTTGTAAAAGAAATTCTTCCGGATTTAAAATTTTTAACTAATAATTCTTCAAGGCCTTCTTCGTAAAGTGTAACTTTCCCTTGTTTAAGCATGTCAATCTTACTTTGTTCTCTATCTATACAAATAACATCATGCCCTAATTCCGCTAAACCAACTCCAGTAGGTAAACCAACATAACCTGTTCCAATAATAGCAACTTTCATCCTAATTAACCTTTATTTCATTTTTAAAATATTCAATCGTTTTCACCAAACCTTCTTCAAGCAAAATCTTTGGCTCCCAAGACAGTTTTTCCTTTGCGAGCGTGATATTTGGACAACGCTGCGTAGGATCGTCTTGTGGAATTGGTAAATAAATAATTTTTGAAGAAGTATTAATTTTTTGTATTACCTTTTCTGCTAATTCTTTAATTGTAAATTCATTTGGATTACCAGTATTAATTGGCCCTGTAAAACCTTTAGGCGAATTCATCATTCTCACAATAACTTCAATAAGATCATCTACATAACAAAAAGAACGTGTTTGAGAGCCATCGCCATAAATAGTTATGTCTTCATTTCTTAAAGCTTGGCAAATAAAATTACTCACAACCCTACCATCTTCAGGATCCATTTGTGGGCCATAAGTATTAAAAATACGTACTATTTTTATATCTACATTATGCTTTCTATGATAATCAAAAAAAAGGCTTTCTGCACAGCGTTTTCCTTCGTCATAACAAGCTCTTATACCTATTGGATTCACATTGCCTCGATAATCTTCTGGCTGTGGATGCTCTAAAGGTTCTCCATAGACTTCTGATGTAGAAGCTTGTAAGATTGTTGCATTGTGCCTTTTCGCTAATCCAAGCATATTGATAGCTCCAAGCACACAAGTTTTTGTCGTGTGTATAGCAAATTCGCCTTGATACGAAGGAGGAGAAGCAGGACAAGCCATATTATAAATATGATCTATTTTATCCACAACATACAAAGATTCACAAATATCATGTTCTATAAAAGTAAAGTTCGGATTATCCATCAAACTTGCAATATTACTCATTCGGCCAGTCTGGTTATTGTCAACACAAATAACTTTATGCCCTTCTGACACAAAGCGTTTACAAAGATGAGAACCTAAAAAACCTGTTCCACCTGTAACAAGAATTGTTTTTTTCATTTTTATCCCTATAGCCCATTGTTTCTACAATTAAGTAAAAGTATATAAAATTCATAAAATTTGCAAGAAAAAAACAAAGTAGAAAATAGTTTATCACTCAATTTAACTTATAAAAATTTTCTTTTATAAATTTATATTCCTTAAAATTTTTACTTAAAAAAATAAGACCCCTGCATAAAAACAAAGGCCTTATAAACAATATATCAAATATTAACTATATTTCGTAATCTATTGCATTTCTGCTAGAAACTACTTTCTTGATGAATGTTACTAATTCTTGATGTTTTGGATGATCATTATAAGCTTTTAAATCGTCCATAGAATTATGCACAGATTGTAAAACTAATCCTGCTTCTACAGTTGTTGTTGCTTGTAAGTTCACTGAAACTTCTAATGAATTTACTGTTTCGATTTGTCCAATTAAAGATTCTGCCCATTCTTTGATTTTAAGAGCATTTTCTTGTGCTGTTGCATTTTCTGCATTTTCTTGTAATGTCCACCATACTATGTGTTTAATCATTTTGTATTCCTTTTTGTTTTTTTATTAGTCTAAAGCTCTATAAACTTTTATTCAAGATATAAGGCTTCATAAAATTTATTTTTATGCGACAAGAAAAACCCTTCTTGCTTCGCTAGCTAAAGACTTTGTTCACTGCGTTCACAATGGGCTTTATACTATTTATTTTCTTTGAAGTAAAGCTACTTAACAGATAGATTTTGGTGCAAATGCACACAAAATCCTCGCTTGCATTTTACGTGGAAAATGCTTCACTCGCTAAAGACTTTGTTCACTGCGTTCACAATGGGCTTTATACTATTTATTTTCTTTGAAGTAGCGCTACGAAAGCGGCTACAACTGCACCAACCAATGGATTATTGCCCATACCCATAAAGCCCATCATTTCAACATGCGCAGGGACTGAGGAAGAGCCCGCAAAGATAGCAGAGCAATGCATACGTCCCATAGCGTCAGTTAGGCCGTAGGAAGATGGCCCAGCCCACATATTATCAGGATGTAAAGTATTTCCAACAGCACCACCAGATGCAACTGAAAAATATTCATGGCCAATGTCTTGACATTGTCTGTAATAAATACCGGCTACAGGATGTTGAAAACGCACTGGATTTGTTGAATTTCCTGTGATAGAAACATCAACTTTTTCTAAATGCATAATAGCAACACCTTCATTCACTTCATCAGCACCATAGCAACGAATATCGCCTTCTACGCCGTCAGAAAACTTCTTATCCCACATAACTTGTATTTTACCGCTTTCAAAGTCGTATTCAGTATGAACATAAGTAAAACCATTCAAACGTGAAATCATATAAGCAGCTTCTTTGCCAAGGCCATTTAAGACAACTTTTAATCTTTTCTTACGTGCTTTATTTGCATTATTTGCGATCTTTATCGCTCCAGCAGCAGCAGCAAAAGACTCGTGCCCAGCTAAGAAACAGAAACATTCAGTATCTTCATTGAGCAATCTTTTTGCTAATTGTGCATGCCCTACACCAACTTCTCTTTTGTCTGCAATAGAATCAGGAATACAAAAAGTTTGTAAACCTTCGCCCACGCATTCAGCAATAGTGTCAACATCTCTTGCGTCTTTTTTACAAGCAATAGCAACACCTAATGTCATTGCCCAAACAGCATTTTCAAAAGCAGATGGTTGAGTATTTCTTATGATTTGTTCTGGATCAATACCTTGTGAAAGGCAAAGTTCACGAACTTCTTCTAAATTTTTAAAACCATATTTTGCTAAACACGCTTCAACTCTTGGTATACGGCGTTCATATCCTTCGAAATTTATCATAATTAGTCCCTTCTTTTAGTCTTTTCTCAGTCTTATTAGTCAACACGGGGATCAATAAATTCAACAGCACTAGCATAACGCCCAACAATTTCGATAGCTTTTTTCATTGCTTCTTCAGCCGGAACTCCATTCTTAGTTGCTGCAATCATCTTGCCCACATTAAGAAGTTCATAACCAATAATTTCTTGATTATCGTCTAAGCCTAATTTAGTCACATAACCTTCATTAAGGTGTAAGTATCTAGGCCCCTTATCCCTACAACCATACACTGAACCAACTTGACTGCAAAGATTATGTCCTAATTCTTCAAATAAAGATCCCACCGGCAAGCCATTCTTAGAAAAGGCTGTTTGTGATCTACCATAAGAAAAGTGTAGTAAAGCTTCACGCATAGCCATATTAATAGCATCACAGACTAAATCTGTATTGATAGCTTCTAATAAGGTTCTTTCAGTAAGAATTTCACTTGCCATAGCGGCAGATTGTGCCATTCCAGAACAACCAATAGTTTCAATAAGGCATTCTTCAATAATACCCTTTTTCACATTCAAACTCAATTTACAAGCACCTTGCATAGTAGCACAGGTGCCTACACCATGAGAAACACCAGATATAGCATAAATATCTGTAGTTCTTACCCATTCACCTTCACAAGGAATAGGAGAACAAGCTTGTTTTAAACCTCTTTTCACAGTTTTCATAGTGGCTAATTTTTCTGCTTTTTCCATATTTTTTCCCTTAATATTTTATGGACTTTATAAAAAAAGGGAGCATAATACTCCCTTTTACTTTATTTATTGGAAGTTTTTAAAGAGTTCGTATTGATCGTAATAATCTTTTTTGAACTTTGCACCATCTTCCCAAGCTGGAGCAAAACCAAAACGTTCACCAAAGGCAGCAAAACTTTCGCTCTTTGCAGCTTTTTCAACAATTTCAGTGAGTTTTGCAACAACATCATCAGGAGTAGAAGCAGGAACCATAAGCCCACGTGTGATACCCATTTCAACAGGAATACCTAATTCAGTAAGGGTTTTCATGTCTTTTAATGGTTCATAATTTACGTCTTTCAAAGTTCCGCCTGTACCGATAACATCAATAATACCAGCTTTTACTTCTGGAAGCATGATAGGAGCGTGAATGATGCCAGCTTGTGCTTGGTTGCCAAGCAAAACTTTAGCCATTTCTTTACCGCCTTGGTAAGGAATAATTCTAAATGGAGCTTTTGTAGCAGCTTGAATTTGAGCTGCCATAATCATTTGTGCACCAGATGGAGTAGAAGAAGCAAGAATAAATTTATTTGGATTTGCTTTAGCTTTTGCTATAAAATCTTCCATATCTTTAATGCCACTTTCTTTATTAGTCAAAATCCAAGTAGGTGAATAGAAAACTGAGCCAATGTATTTAAAGTCATCTAAAGTATAGCCTGTTTTCATAACTGCAAGGCTACCGAGTAAATCTGTGTCACCATTGAATAAAACTGTATAGCCATCGCCATCAGCTTCAGCAACATATTTATTACCAGTAGATCCGCCAGCACCTGTAATATTTTCAACAATAATAGGAGCGTCTGTGTGTTCTTTCATAGCTTGAACTAAAGCTCTAGCCATAAGATCTGTTCCGCCGCCAGCACCCCAAGGCACTATAAGACGAATTGGTTTATCTGGATATTCAGCAAAAGCACTGCCTACTGAAAAAGAAAAAAACATAGCAAAAGACAATAATGAACCTAGTAATTTTTGCATAAGACCTACTCCTTTATGCATTTTCTTTAAAGGATTTATATATGTTAGAAACTAACAAATACACAATTAAAACAAGCATTCCTGCTCTCCACCAAGTATCAATAAATACCATCCATTCACCAGCTGTTGTTGCTAATGCAGCACGTGCATTTCTTTCAATAACTGGGCCAAGGATAATAGCCAATACGGTTGGAACTACTGAAAAATTTGTTTTTTCAAAAAAGAAACCAATTATACCAAAAATAAGTGCAATATACACAGGAAACATATTGTTTTGTGCAGCAAAAGCACCCATTGTAGCCAATACTAAGATCGCAGGGAAAAGCCAAACTCTGTCCTGCTTTAAAACTTTAATAAAGAAGTTACATGAAATTCTAGCAATAAAGAACATAAATATTGTTGAAAGCAATAAACCAGCTAACAATGAATACACTAAAGCAGGCTGATCTCTCATCATTGTAACACCAGGATCAACACCATAAAGAACTAAAGCACCAAGCATAATTGCTGTTGAAGAATCTCCAGGTATACCAAGTGTGAGCATTGGAACCATAGTTCCACCACAGTTGGCATTATTTGTACTTTCAGGAGTAAGAACACCTTCAGGTGCACCTTGTCCAAAACGAGATGGATCTTTATCTTTATTCTTCACAGTTGCATAAGCAACCCATGTAGAACCTTCAGCACCAACACCAGGTATAGCACCAATAATTGTTCCATAGAAAGAACCAATCAATAAAGCCTTCCAATAGGAAAGTGTTTCTTTAATACTAGGTAAATCAAGTCTTAAGCCTTCGCCGCTCACAATTTGTTTTACATCTAATTCCTTAATATCACTCAAAACAACTGAAATACCAAAGAAACCAACTAAAGCTGCAGCAAATGGAATACCAGCATTAAGATCTGCTATATCAAAAACAAAGCGAGCTGCACCATCGTTTGCGTCTTGGCCAATTGTTGAAATAATAAGTCCAAAGAACACGCCCATAAGGCCACGAATGATATTGCCCCTCACAAAAGCACATACAAGAACAAGTCCTAAAAGTCCTATCATTGCAATGTCTTCTGGACGAGAATGTATTGCAACTGCCCCAAGTAATGGTACTGAGACAACAGCTATACACCAGCCAACAATACCACCAACAGTCGAACCAACAATAGACAAACCAATAGCACGCCCTGCCTTGCCCTGTTTTACCATAGCATGGCCATCTAAAGCAGTACACGCTCCAGCTGGTGTGCCAGGAGTACGCAAGAGAATTGCAGGATAAGAGCCACCACATTTGGTGCCAACATATACGCTCATCAAGAGTAATAAAGCTGTAATTGCAGGAATTTTTAAGTGAAAAGTAATAGGTAAAAGTATAACAATTGCCATAGGAGAGCTAAAGCCTGGTAAAGCTCCTACAACAAGTCCAATAAATGTGCCTAAAACCATGACTACAAGGTTTAATGGATCGAAAGCTGCTGTAGCAAATCCGCTTGATAAATGCGTAAATGTATCAAATATATATTGCATTTTAACCTCTTAAAGTGAAAGTTTTGCAACTTGGATAAAGAGAAGCCAAAAACCGGCTGAAATGGCTGCTGCTATCATCGCATTTTTGACATAATTGCTTTGGCCATATAATCTAAATAAAGAGAAAATAAAGGCAAAAGTCAATAGTGCAAAAGGAATTTTAGCTAATAATAATGCGTAGATAAGAAGTAAAATCAATGTTCCTATGATACGAATTGTAACAAGTTGTTTTTCTTTTTTATCCACAACAACACTGTCTTCTACAGAAACTTTTTTCTTTTTTACAACTACTATAAGAATATTGAGAGCTGAAAGAATAGCTAAAACAATAGCACAAATCTTTGGCACTGTTTGATAATCAATTCCGCCCATACTTCTTTCTTGTCTAAGTAAGAAGCTTGAAGCAGTGTCTTCAGCAAATCCAATAGTAAAATAAGCAACAAAAGAAAGAGCTATCATAGCTAAACTGAGTGCTATTTCGAGAGTATTTTTTTGCATTGAAACCTCTTTGTGTTTAATAAAAGCTATAATAATAGATAAGCTTTATCAAACTATTTTTTCGAAAACTATTCAGCTTCCTCTTCTTCAACATTTGTCACAACACACACGCCAGAACCACCAAAGAATGGATTACATCCCTCAACATTGATTTCGCGTAAAGCACCGCGTGGAGCAGCACCAGGCATACGATAATCTAAAACGTCAACAGGTGGAATAGCCACTTCTTCTGGTTTTGGTAATTGTGGAATATAATCGTAAGGCACGCGGTAAGAACGGTACACTTGGTTGATTTTTACAATATCACCCCAATAAGGGCTGATATATTCCCAAACAACTTCACATTCTCTTGTCACTTCAAATAATTTACCTGAAGCACCTTCAGTAATAAGTGTATTACCATTTGGTAAACGTTGTGCACTACTTACAAATGGACTGTAGAATCTATTGTAATCAACAGGGAAAACACGGCCTAATTGCTTAGAAGAAAATTCCCATTCAATCTTCATTGTCACTGGATTTATTTCTAAAACACGAGAATAATCACGTGTTGCGTATTTTTCGCCATTTTTAGAAGCAGGATTTGGTGCACCAAAACCAGCCCAACCACCATTATCAAAAACTAAGATATTACCAGCACCAACTAAACCTTGTGGCACCATATGTGCATGGTGTTGGCCAATAATCCAGCCAATATGCTCAAGTTCAGGAGTGTCATAATATGGCCCCATCTTCCAAACAATCTTGCCTGTAGCCTTGCTAATAATCATAGTTGTATTAATATCACGGCCACATATAATGATATTATCTGGGTGGAAACGTTCGTCGCCATTGTCGTAGTGAACATTTGGCCCAAGAAGAGACATGCTGTTAATATGTGCCCAGTCAGCAATGCCACCGCCAGCAGGACGTAAATTAGGATGACGGAAGATTGTGTTTTTTGAAACTTCATCAAAACCGATTTCTTCAAAATGATCACTCAAAACCCATTCCCAAATTACTTCGCCTTCGTAAGTGACTTCATAAATAGTGTCGTCGAGAAGAGGATATGGAGTGATGTGTGGTTGCAAGATATTTTTATGCCCTAAGATCATTGTATTACCGCTGTCAACCTTAGGTTCCATACCAGGAACATAATAACCAACAGGATTGCCTTCTCTTTGGAAATCGTGGTGTTGTCTTGCCATCCAACGAGGCTCTTCGCCTTTGTCGTCGATGTATTCGTATTTATTGAAACGCCATTTAATATTGCCGTCCCAATCCACTTGAACTAAGTCAAATTTGTCTTGAGTAGAAAATTTTGTGTTTCTTTCGCCTGTTTGTGCAAGCATATCACCACCAGGTAAAAGCTTTGCAGGAAAGCCATGAAGGCCTTTAAAGTATTGAACTTCTTTGCCATTCATATCAATAACCATAACACCAGCTTCTTTAGCTTCATACACTGTATAGCCATTAAAACATTTATCTGGTTCGTAAAGTGTTGTTCCTGTTGGATATATTGTTGGGTATCCCATTATTTCTCCTTAATCTCTCTATGAAATTTGTTTAATAAAGTCTTTTCTTCAAATCTGCAGCTAATTGCCATTGCCCCATCGCTTGACGGTAAGCATAAATATTAGCTTCTATATTGTCTTTATTAGTAATAAAAATAGGTAAACGATTGTTATTTGATGCTTTCTCCATAATTTGTGCTATTGTTTCAAACACTTCTTTTGGAGCTGCACTGCCGTTTACAGCAATATCTATAGAAAATTTAATTTGTGCATTTCTTGCGTATCTTTCGGCCATGAAAACACTTTTTTCAAATTCTGCAATAAAAGCAGCGTCTTTTGAAATAAATTTTTCTACATCTAAATTAAATGCTAAACGATCAATAAGTTTTGCTTCAAGTATTTTTTCTAATAATGCAGAATTTAAGCCATTGCATTCAGCAGCAATATTTAAGCCGCCCTTTGCCATACGAGATAATATTTCGAGGAAAGAATCAGATAATTCACTAGGAACTAAAGAAATATTAAGGCCGCCAATCCAGCCATGCCCTAAGTTATTTTCCTTGATAGCAGCAGTCATAGCGCCTTTATTCATAAACCAATCTAAGCTCACAGCTGCGTCTTGAATAACTTTTTCATTATCTTCTACAACAGGAAAGAAAATCCCAGCTTTATCACGCTTTACGTCATTTCTTTTTACTTTATAAAATGATTTAAATTTTTCATTGCCACTTTCTGTCTTGATGTCGCATTCTTCAAAAGCAATGTCTTTATCTTTGAGATATTGCTTTACAATAGCACAACGAATACAGCCAGTTGAACTAAACATTGTAATTGCCATTTGTCTTCCTCTTGTCTTTTTTGCTTGTTTATTTTTACACAAAGTTTATCTAAATATAGCAAAAAAATACAGCATAACAATTCATTTTTTAAATTAGATACATAACTTTTAGTGATGTTTTTCTTTACATTATATATTTTTTTTTCTATAGTTAGTCCTAGATAATACATTTTTAACAATAAAATTACCTTATTGATAAAGATAATAAGCATATTTTTGAGTCTATTATGATAAATTTAAATAATCTTAGAGTTTTTTACCTTGTTGCAAAACATAAAAGTGTTCTTCTTGCTGCAGAAAAATTATTTATTTCACAACCTGCTGTAAGTAATGCATTAAAAAAAATACAAAAGGAATTAAATACTAGTCTTTTTGAAAAAAATGGAAGAAATTTAGAACTCACAGAAAAAGGAAAAACAATCTATGATTATGCAAAAAAAATATTTGAAACTGAACAAGAAATTAATGATTACTTAGCAAATATAGAAAAAAACAATTCAATAAATGTCGGTATTGTAACCCTTTACGAACGTTTTGCCATGCTTGATATTATGGCAAAACTTGAAAGTATTGATGAAGATCTTACTATTTCTGTGCGATCAGGAAATTCTAAAAGACTTATACAGCTTCTTGAAGAAAATGAAGTTGATATGGCAATAACTGGCGATTTGAGACAAGATGAAAAAAGTAAATTAATATTTTCTTTGTATGCAAAACACCAAAATTATCTTGTTGTTCCCAAAGGACATCCACTTTTTGGCAGAAAATTCTTTGCTCCACAAGAAATAGATTCAGAAAGAATGGTACTTAAAGAAAAAGGTTCATCGGTAAGAAGGAATGTAGAAAGATATTTTGCAAAAAACAATATAAAAATCAAAGTAATAGCAGAATTTTCCAATCTTGATTCATTACTCGATGTTATTAAACATGAAAGATGTCTTACTTTCTTACCCGATATGGCTATAGAAGTTATGTTCAAAAATTCAGAAGATTTTTCCTTTGCCTTGCCTATAAGTGATGATATTTCTTTCAATATTTATTTAGTCACGCATGAAGAAAATTATTACCCATCACATATATGGCAAAAAATTCAAACTTTTATAGCAAATAGCAGAACATAATTATTTAGAAACACATTCTAGCCGAAATCCCATTAGAAATTTTGAGTAACTATATTATTTTATTTTTATTTTTTCTGAGAGACTAGCAATGATAAGAGCAAGCAAAAAAGCTTGAAATACTCCCATTCCTAGATATATTTTATTCAAATAAAGACTGTTTTCTGAAAAATAATTTATCGCTAGAAAAAAAAGAAAAACAAGGCAAAAAAGAATACAAGATCTTCTTGCTGTAGCAGTATTTTTCTTGTAATAAGTCTCCATTCTTTTATAAAAAGAAATCGAATAAAATGAATAGAATGACATAAACAAAGATGAAAGTATAAAAATAAAAGAAGGTTTATAGCCATTACCTGCCATAAGTTGAAAAGCAAAAAATAGCCATAAAATTCCCACAAAAATAGCTGTAGGCACAAAGAGCATCTTTATCCATGCATAAGGAAAAAGCAAGAGAAAACACATAGCTAAGAAACTGAAAACATAACCAAAATGCCCAAATTGAATAAAATAAGCTATACCGAAAAATAGAGTGAGAAAAGCGAAAATAAAATTGAACATTAAATAAAGTTTCCCTTTCTTATTCTCTATAGTCAATTTCATGTAAGCCTCAATTTATTTTCTTTTAAAATATACAGGTATACGAAAAATTTTGATAATATGCTTATTCTCTGTTCTATGATTTTGATAAAGAAAACGCATAAAACGTGCAAAAAAAGTTGATATTTTCTGCACATAGACAGGAGTTATAAGATCTTGAATTTCCATATTTTCTACATAAACACTATAGCCTAAAAGCCTTTCTACTAGATGTGCTAAATCAGCTTTGCCTACTTCTGGCTGAGGAAAATCATCAATCCTAAAGTTCATTTTCTTTAATGTATGAAAAGCACTCGCCTTTGCTATAAACATTGTTCCAGCAACATAGCTAAATTTTCTTTGAGCAAGCTGATGTTGTTGAAAAAATTTCTCTATTTTTTTCTTTGCTCTACTCGAAGCTTCCTTTGAAACAATAAGTTTATAATGAGCATGTAAAGCGATCTTGTTATTCTTTTCAAGTTTTTCTATAAGATTTGCTATGCTTTTCTTTGTTCTAAAGGGCTCAAGCAAAGTATTTCGCCAAGAAGAACCTTCAAGATAGAATGTGTTCACATGCGTACATTCTGCTTGATTTTTTTTCGTATGTAATTTTACAATATAAGAAAAGTTTTCTAATTCAACTTGCTGTAATACCTCACAAAAAGGAGCTATGTCATAACCTTTATTTTCACAAAGAACAATATGTGCATCTGGCCTAAATAAAAGCATTTCTTCTTTTAGATAAAGATTATCTTTGGGCATGGTAATATACAATTGACTTTCATACTCATTAAAATTTTCAATAATCTCTTTAATCTCTCGCCATAATTGTGGATAATAGATATGTGTGTGAATTAATATTTTTTTCATGTTTAATTTATCTGTTTATATGTTTTTCATTATTTAAAGTAATCTTCATACATCATATCCCATACATTGCTATATTTTTTTGAAAGCTCATAATTTTCTAAAACAGCAGGAAGTCTTCTTTCATATTCTTCTTTTGTGCATTGTTTTAAGATTTTTTCTATATCATCATCCATGGAAAGTTTGATTATGCCATCAGGATTGAAAAATTTATCTATCTTTGTTGCACCTAAATAAATAGGAATGGTTTGTGCGTGTAGAGCAGAAGTCAATCTTTCTGTAAAGAAATATGACGAAATATCATTTTCAATGCAAAGAGTAAAACGATAATCTTCATAAATATTTTCTAAAGAAGACACATAATTTCCTCCATCAAAAGTACCAAAAGTATCTGCTAAAGCAAATTTTTTACAAAAATGTGCAAGTTTATACCTAAATTCATGGAGTTCGCACATTCTCTTATCTGAACTAAGAATTGAAATATTTTTTAATTTTCTTGTATAAAGATCTTCTACATTTAAATTTTTATTCCATAGTTGTGCACAAAAAGGAACAAATTTTGCATTTTCTACACTGTCTAATATCTTTTCTGAATAGGTGAAAATAGCCTCAAACTCTTTTTCTAAACCTTTATTTTTTTCAAATATTTCATAAGAATCTGGAACAATAGCTTCAGATTCTAAAAAAGCACCATACTTTCTTATTGGCTTTCCCATAGTTTCAAGCATAGCTTCATGCGTATAAAAATGTGTATCCAAACCCAAATTATACCTGTCAAAATGAAAATAACGTGAACGACAATGAGGAGAATGAGCATAGTGAAAATCACGAATAAAGAAAGTTTCAAGCTTTTCACCAAATTCATTATAAAGACAATAGTCTTCGTTTGGTAAATTTGAGTTTAAATTATAAAGAGGAGGATAAATTTTCCCATAACCTTTATGTTGATAAGCATAGGTAGAATCTTTTAAATACTTTGTCCTAAATGCTTTTCGTTTTTGTGAACTTGGTATACATGTAGAAGCAAGCTTGTATAGAAAAGTATTCATTTTTTACTCTTTAATTTATTTTATTCTTCAATTTTTCTTTGTATTTTTGCAGGATTACCAAGAACTATTGTATTTGCAGGCACATCTTTAGTTACAACACTTCCAGCACCAACAATAGCGTTTTCTCCTATTGTAATGCCAGGCAATATTGTAGCATTCGCTGCAATAACAGCACCTTTTTTTATAATAACAGGCTCACAAATCCAATCTTTTGAAAGAGATTTTGGATATCTATCATTACAAAAGGTTGCGTTTGGCCCTATAAAAACATTATCTTCAACACGCATGCCGTCCCAAATTTGCACGCCACATTTGATCGTTACATTATCGCCAATAAACACATCATTTTCAATAAAGCAATGTGAGCAAATATTACAGTTTTTGCCAATTTTTGCCATTGACAAGACAATACAGAATTGCCAAATACTCGTACCTTCGCCAATGTTATTACTTTGAACGTCTGAAAGGGGGTGGATAAAAGACGGTTTTATTGTTTTACACATTTTTTATCTCTCTCAAGAACGTTTCATAATCCCTTATATAATCCGCCTCATCATAGTGTTCAGACGCAAGTACCATAACTACGCAGTCTTTTGAAAAATTTGTAAACTCACGCCAGATTGTATGCTTAATGTGTAATCCTTGAGTTGGGTTGTTTAAATGAACAGTTTCGCGATTTGTGCCGTCATCTAAAATAAAGTCACAAGAACCAGATGTGCACACAACAACCTGCTCAAGAGCTCTATGAGCATGTTTGCCTCGAACTACATCTTTATGAGTATCCCAAATATAGTAAATGCGGCGGATTTCAAAGGGAAACTCCTCCCCTTTTTCAAGGGCGACAAGTTTACCACTATGATCACCATGAATTTTAAAGTTAAGCAAGGTATTCATATTATCGAACTTTCCCGTACCAAATATAGGTATTTTATAGATTTTTATAATTATTTTACCAGAAGATGACACATTACTTTGAAAAAGAAAATTATTTACATTTGCATATGTTTGATTTAGAGTTTTGAAATTTCGGATTGATGCAATCTTCAATGATATAGCCTTGTTTATAGCAAAAAAAGCCAAGCAATATTTCAATATAGCACCTGCTACAAAAAAGTATTTTTATGATTTAAACCCTAATTTTTTATAAAAGTCTTTCTGTAAAGTAGTGTTGTTCGCAACGACTTTTTTACGCTAACAAACAATCGATAATTAGTCAAGATAACAGTTTTTTTGTTGTATAACAATATATTTTCATTCATACCATTTAATTTATATTTTCATTAGCAAAATAAAGTATAGTTTATGTTCTAGTTACAAAAAAAGCAATAATAAACATGAAAAAATTTTATAGAACTAGCACAAGTTTAAGTATATAGATTGATAATTTTCTTGCCTTTTTAAAGGACAAATGCTATAAAAAACTTGAGAATAATTTGAATTAATAGGTGAAACCATGATTGAAAAATATAAAATTATAGACTTGAAAGATTTTGGCGACGAAAGAGGAGGCTTAATTTCTTTTCAAGATGGAATAAATTCACCCTTTGATATAAAACGCGTATTTTATATCTACGATACAAGAGGCGATGATATTGTAAGAGGAGCACACGCAAACATAAAATCTAAATTTCTTCTTATTGCTATTTCTGGTTCATGTCGAGTAAAAATAGATTTAGGTAATAAAATTGATGAAGTTTTATTAAACACTCCTCTAAAAGCCCTTTATCTTGATAAGATGGTTTGGAAAGAAATGTTTGAATTTTCTCATAATGCCATGCTTTTAGTGCTTTCTAATGAAATGTATGATGAAAATGAATACATCAGAAATTATGACGAGTATTTACAAATAATTAATAAATAAATCTTTTTGGAAAAAAAATGAATCCACCATTAATTTCTTTCATTACACCAAGCTATAACCACGAAAAATATATAGACAGTTTTATTGCCAGCCTTCAAAATCAATCTATCACAGATTGGGAATTAATTATCATAGACGACAATTCAACCGACAATAATTGTAAAAAAATAAAAAACTATACAGATTCTAGAATTAATCTCATAGAAAACAGCTCTAATCAGGGCATCACCTCTGGTTTAAATAAGGCTATCACACTTGCAAAAAGTCAAATTCTCTCCTTTATGGCTTCTGATGATGAATTAAAATCTAACTATATAGAAAAGATACTCAATAAATTTGAAAACGACGAAATTTCAGCTGTATATACAGAACTTGAATATATGGATGAAAAAGGTAATAAACTCAACAAAAGTTTTTTGCTTCCTAAAAAAAATATCAATGAAATTTTTATCAAATCTTTTCTCGATACAAATCAACTTCCTTCACCAGGTATGGCTTTTAGAAAATCTGCAATTGAAAAGTTTCTGCCACTAGATAATAGCCTTATGCAATTCTCAGATTCTCTCTTACATATTTATCTTCTTTTCAACAATAAAATTAGTTTGTTAAATCTTCCTCTTGTAAAATATAGAATTTCACAAAATAGTGCTTCTGCTGTTTCTTCAGCTGTTATTTTAAGAGAAGAGCTAGAAACAAACTCATTTATGAATAGTGTTGCAGCTTTATTTGAAAATAATAGAGAAGCTTTTATGAACTATTTTGGCGACAATGAATTGATTCAAGAAGAAATAGCAAAGAATAAGGAAATTAAAGAAAGTGACATTTCATTTTGGATTGCTCAAATAGTATTAAGTTCCCCTATTATAGCAAAGAAAAAATGGGCCATGCAAAAAATCATGTCTTGCATCAATACAGAAAACAAATTAAATGAACTCTATAAGAATCACGCTTTTGATTATAAATCCTATATTGAACTTACAAAAAAAGTAGGAACACAAACAGATATTGAGAAAAAATATAAACAAAAATTCAAAAAATACAGAAAAAGAATAAAAACAACAATATACTGTATTATTGCCTTTCTTTTTATTTATTTTTTATCTTTTTATTATTCTACAAATATCTAATTTTTTACAATAAAGTATATGGTTGACAATGAATAAATTAATTGGAAAATTTTTATCCTTCTTTTATCCAAAAAAAATAATACTTATGGTAGACGGTGGTTTTTGCTCCCAACTACATAAATATTTCATAGGCTTATATTTAAAAAAACATTTTAATGTACATGTAGAATATTGTCTTACTTGGTTTAAAGAAAATGGCAAAAGCGTAGGCTCTAAAATGAACAGGCAATTCACCCTACTTGATGTCTACCCCAATATTAATTTTCCTATTGCCCATGAAAATGAAATAAAATTTTTTAGAAAATATTTTATGAACTCTAATTCAGAATATTTTTCATTTACTCCTCAATCATTAAAAAACTCTTTACCGGCTTATTTTGATGGCTATTATAATCATTGGAAATTTTATGATTCAATCAAAGAAGATATGTTTAAAGACCTAGAATTCAATCCAAAACTCTCAACGGCAAACTCTCTTATACTTGAACAGATTAAAAACACTCCTAATTCTATAGCTTTACATGTAAGACGTGGTGATTATGTTGATGCTAATATGATTGTATTAGATGAAAACTATTACCTTAATGCAATTAAATTAATGAATGAAAAACTTAACAACCAAGCTCATTTCTTTATTTTTTCAGATGGCTTTGATTGGGTTGAAAAAAATATTCTTCCGCATCTTAAAGAATCTGATTATACATTAGTGAAAGAGAATGATAACGATGCGGGATATTATGATTTTTACCTTATTACCCAATGCAAACATCAAATCTCTTCTAATTCTTCTTTTGGATATATGGGTGCAATATTAAATAAAAATCCAAATAAAATTGTCATTACGCCTAAAAGATGGTTTCCTAGTATTGACGTAAAAGATGCATATGCGTATCCAGGTTTTATAATTTTAGATGAAAAAGAAAAATATAATAAATCTTAGCAAATTACTCCAAGGAACAACAAGATGATAAAATTCTTAGACTTACATAAAATAAACGAAGTATACAGAACAGAAATAGACGATAAAATCAAAGAAGTTCTTGATTCTGGTTGGTATTTGCTAGGCAAGCAGAATGAAGAATTTTGTAAAAATTTTGCAGCATATTGTGGAACGAACTATGCACTTGGTGTTGCAAATGGGCTTGATGCACTCAATCTTATTATAAAAGCCTACGGTTTTTCTGAAAATGATGAAATCATTGTGCCTGCAAATACTTATATTGCTTCAATATTAGCTATTTCTCAAAATAATTGCACTCCAATTTTAGTTGAACCAGATATCAACACCTATAATATAGATCCTGATTTAATTGAAGAAAAAATCAATAAAAACACTAAGGCTATCTTGCTTGTTCATCTTTATGGCCAAGCTGTGCAGATGGATAAAATATGGGCATTGGCAAAGAAGTATGATCTTAAAATCATAGAAGATTGCGCTCAAGCACACGGTGCTTATTTTGCTACAAAAAGAGTAGGAAATCTTGGAGATGCTTCAGCTTTTTCATTTTATCCAGGGAAAAATCTTGGCTGTCTTGGCGATGGTGGTGCTATCACAACTAATGACGAAACTCTTTATCTAAAACTTAAAGCACTTGCAAATTATGGTTCACATAAAAAGTATGAAAACATCTATAAAGGCGTAAATTCGCGTTTAGATGAAATGCAAGCGGCTATTTTAGACGTGAAATTAAAACATTTAGATTCTGACAATCAAAAACGTAGAGAAATAGCTAATATCTATATTGAAAAAATTAAAAACCCTCTTCTTACTTTACCATCATATTATGCACAAAACAGCCACGTTTGGCATGTTTTCCCTGTATTAGTGAATAAAAGAGAAGAATTCCAAAATTATTTACAAGAGAATGATATTCAAACACTTATACATTATCCAACCCCTCCGCATAAGCAAGAAGCCTATAAGGAATGGAAGAATCATTCTTACCCTATCACAGAAAAAATTCACAGTGAAATTATAAGCTTACCTATTAGCCCTGTAATGACAGAGGCTGAAATAAAGAAAGTGATAGATATTGTAAACGCTTGGAAAGCATAAAGTTTTCATTATAAAATTACTAAGAGCAATTAGATTTAATTGCTCTTAGTTTTAAATATCTTCTAGAGCGTGTCTCTCATTTCAGGCGGCAAATGCCTATTTTCTCTTTCGCTTAAATAAGCTTTTTTACAATGTTCTTCTTGTGAAAAAAGCAAAGAGAAAAAACTATCTATGCATATTTTTATCCATTTTTTCCCCTTCATATTTCGCCTATATTGAAATGAAGAAAAGGTTTCGTCAGCATAAATGGTATAATTTAAAAGCAAGCCTAATAGGCAGTGTAAAGCTTGATCTAAGGAAATAAGTAATTGCAGAATGTTATGTTTTATTTTCTTCATAATTACTCCCAAACAATAGCTTGAACTTCTTCGTGTGTAAGAGCATTTTTCACTCTTTGCTTCAATTCATTTGCTTTAACATGCAAAGAATTTGAATAAGATGCAAAAGCTGGAATAAAACCAAGTATTTCTTCGGCTAAGAGCACTCTTTTGCTATTGTCGGCTAAAGTCCATTCTATTTCAAAGGCTATACCTGTCTGTAGGGCTTTTGCGGCTGAATTGTCCGCACCTAAAATACGCAAATAAGATTTTTCATCTGTATCAAAAGACGAACCAAGATATTCAAATCCAGAAATTTCAAGCAAATCTCTTTTAGCATTTATTTCTTCTTGTTTTAATACTTTAAACTCTTCCAAAGGCATTAATGGCGGATTTTCTATTTTATATTTTGCTTCTTCCCAAAGTTGAACA
This sequence comes from uncultured Desulfovibrionaceae bacterium, assembly GCA_964368455.1. Taxonomy (GTDB): domain Bacteria; phylum Desulfobacterota; class Desulfovibrionia; order Desulfovibrionales; family Desulfovibrionaceae; genus CAYJAZ01. Next base: position 18,302 of record CAYJAZ010000017.1, on the reverse strand, counting down.
AAGGGAGCAACATATTGAATATAATCAGATTTTGTAAAGTTCATATTTTTTAGTGTATCTGCTTCAAGAAATTCTATTTCACCTTTTTCATCATGGTATTGTATAGCTCGCCATGTATTTGGAGAAAAATCTATTTCTTTAATATTTTCAACATATAAAACATAGCCATCCACAGAAATCAAATTATCTTCTTTAACTACAGTCACATTATTCTTCATTTCTTAACCCTCTATTTCAATATATTTTTCTTTGACATTTTTTACATTCTCTTGTGTCAAAACAAATAATAGTTCCCTATCCTTTACATGCTCTTCTCTATTTTCATTCCTTAATGCTGAAATCTCACAAGAAATTGCATTATTTTCTTTAGATAAAAGAGCTGTCATATTAATCTGTTCCGCCAGAAGCATATTTTGTAAAACAAATACACAACCTCGCATTCTCGAAACAGCTTCATCCCCTTGCCTTATTTCTAACCACCAAGCACAGCCATTTTTCTTATTGTGCTCAGGGCATTCCATATTTTTTATTGGACAAATCATTTCTTTACCTACAATTTTGTGCAAATAATAACACTGCAACGCTTAAGCGATAAATCTAAAACTGAAGCACCTGAAAAAGAATGAGTATGTGCATGGTTTGAACCAGCATCACCTGTCTGCGTTGGAGTGGTTTCATTAGAGCGATGATTAAACGAATTATAGCTTCCGTTATTTAAAGAATAAGCAAAACTTAAAGAATGCTTATGGCTAGGTAATTGTGCAACAGACAAAGTAGTATTCCCTACTGTTCCACTTACACTAAGATTTTTATTTTGAACAAAAAGATCGTTAAAGTTAATTGAACCTTCAACACTTACATCCCCAGTGACAATCTTTATAGCTATATCGTTATAATTACTATCTATTTCCTTTGTCCAACCACTAGGTGCAAAGGATTGCTGAAAAAGCATACGTGTCCCACTTTCAAAAGCTAAAGGTAAATTTTCTTTGTATTGTTTGGGGCTTATTGCCCCCTCCTCGCTAATGCCAGCTATAATTTCTTCGTCACTTGCTTTGCGAAGAAGTCCTTTTTGCTCTATTGTTGCTTCTGGAGTTGCTTTTTGGATATTTGCTATAAGTTGTTTTGCATTGATATAAGCTGTTTCATTCTGCCCTTGTTCAGCAATTTCATCACTTGCTCTTTGCACAATTCCTTTTTGCAAGACAGTTGCTTCTGGCAGGCCTGAACTTATATTCTCTGCCCAATATTTTGCACTTCCTTCTGGATTTTCGTCTATGCCTGCTACTGCCCATTTTCTTGCATTTTCAGCTTGAAGCACAGAATTGATTGCCTGTACTGTTATAGTCTCTGCTTGTGCGTGTATATTGTCATTGACTAAGAGTATGTTTCTTTCAGCTTCAAATAAATTTCTTAATAAAAGAGAAGGATCTTCTTCACTCGTCACGGGAACAATAACAGCTCTTTGAATTATTTCATAAAGTTGTTGTAGTTCAGCTTTCATAATATCAAAGGAATTTTCTAAAACCTTTGCATGAAAAGCCCCACCCTCAGAAAGTGAAAGCAATTGCAAAAATGGCATATTACGCGTTATCGCAATGGTATAACCCTCTGGATAAGGACTTTGCTTAATCCTATCGTAATAAATTTTAACACTGCCGCCATTTTCAGAAAGACTTATGTCTTCTGGCAATATCTCAAGCAATTCATTATTAGCTAAAGGATCGTTATCATTATTTATTGTCACAGAAATATAGTCTTTCTCAAAAACTTTGAAGGAAAATGGAAAGTCTATTGCATTGCCATTACTTTTGTAGATCTGTTTGGAAAGTTTTTTGTCTAAAGTCATAACACTTCCTTTGATAAAAGTTTTGTAAATTTTGAAAAACCTAAAAACTGTTTTCAAAATAACACTTTTTCATCAAAAAAGTGAAGCCTTCCTATTCCTGTCTATACTCGAGTATTCACTCTTCAAGGCTTTGAGCAAAAATTTTTAAAAATGCTTTAAATAGAAAATCCATCTTCCTACATAAATGCATGAAAATGGATTTTTTGTTTCATTTATTGTTTATAAAAGAAATTACTTTTTATTCAAATACCATTCTACAGTTTTAATAATACCGCTTTCAAAATTTTCATCCGCTTGCCAATGAAGTTCATTTTCAAGCTTTGTTGCATCAATAGCATAGCGTAGATCATGGCCAGCCCTATCTTCAACAAAGGTAATTAAATCAGCGTATTTACCTTCCTTCTTCGGTATTTTATTGTCAAGAATTTCGCAAATAGTGTATACAATTTGCATATTAGTTCTTTCGTTATTTCCGCCAACATTATATGTTTCGCCGCTTCTTCCCTCATGATAAACTAAATCAATAGCTTTACAATGATCTAAAACATACAACCAATCACGAACATTTTGGCCAGTGCCGTAGATTGGAATAGATTCATTGGCAAGACATTTTCGCATAATGGTTGGGATAAGTTTTTCAGAATGTTGCTTTGGGCCGTAATTATTAGAACAATTAGAGGTAGTTACATCCATTCCATAAGTATGATGATAAGAACGAACTAAAAAGTCAGAACTGGCCTTAGAGGCAGAATAAGGAGAATTTGGGGCATAAGGCGTTGTTTCGCTAAACAAGCCAGTATCGCCTAAAGTTCCATAGACTTCATCAGTAGAAATATGGTGGAAACGACAGCCTTCGTATTCTTTTTTATATTTGCCAGGTTTTTCCATCCAATGCACTCTTGCAGCATCTAAAAGGTTGAAAGTGCCTACAAAATTTGTGTATATAAAGTCTTTTGGGCCAGAAATAGAATTATCAACATGGCTTTCAGCAGCAAAATGCACAACACCACGCACATCGTATTTTTCAAAAATATCTTTAATCAATTTTTCATCGCAAATATCGCCTTGAATAAAGACATAGTTTTTCATATTTTCGCATTCTTTGAGATTAGCAAGATCGCCAGCATAGGTAAGTTTGTCAAGATTTATCACTGTATAATCAGGATATTTTTCACAAAAATAAGGCACAAAGTTCGCCCCAATAAAGCCAGCACCGCCAGTTACTAAGATTGATTTTGACATAGAATTCCCTCTAAATAATTCAATTATCATGCTCTATAAGGAAGCAATTTTTCAAATGGTGGATGGATTAAATCTTTATCAGAAACTGATATTTTCTCTGCTTCAATTTTCCAATCAATATTTAAAGCCTTATCATTATAACATACGCCAATTTCAGATTCTTTATTGTAAAGATTGTCGCATTTATAGCTGAAAATAGCTGTTTCACTCAAAACAGCAAAGGCATGCAAGAAACCACGTGGAATAAAGAATTGTCTTTGGTTTTCGCTAGAAAGTTCAATACTTAGATGCTGTCCATAAGTAGGCGAACCCTCTCTAATATCAACAGCAACATCCAAAACCCTACCTTCTAACACACGTACTAATTTAGCTTGTGCGTGTTCGCCACTTTGAGCATGTAGGCCACGAATAACGCCATAAGACGATTTTGACTGATTATCTTGTACAAAATTATTTGTTATTCCATTTTCAAAAAATAGTTTTTGATTGTAAGATTCAAAGAAGTAACCTCTTGAATCCGCAAATATTTTAGGTTCAATAATCATCAAACCATCTATTTGTGTTTTAATAAAGTTCATGGAATTCTCCGTAGACTTTTTCCAAATATTTTTTGTAATCGCAATCTTTTTGATCGTCTATAAGGGCTTGCATCTTTTCTTCATCAATAAAGCCCTTTCTAAAGGCTATTTCTTCTATGCAAGAAATCTTTAAGCCTTGACGTTTTTCAGTTATTTGCACAAAAAGAGAAGATTCCATAAGGCTATCTGGTGTTCCCGCATCTAACCATGCATTGCCTCTTTTCATAGGAACAACATTCATTCTATTTTCTTGTAAGTACATATTATTTAAATCTGTGATTTCAAGCTCCCCGCGTGCAGAGGGCTTAAGATTTCTGGCCTTTTCTACAACATCAGATGGATAAAAATACAAACCTACAGAAACATAATTTGACTTTGGCTTGCTTGGTTTTTCTTCAATGGAAATAGCTTTCAAATCTTTATCAAATTCAACCACGCCAAATCTTTCTGGATCTGTGACATGATAAGCAAAAATAGTAGCATTCTTGCCCTTGTTTTTTTCCACTTCGTCTTTAAAGCCTTTTAATTGCCCACCCATATAGAAGATATTATCGCCTAAGATAAGACATACATCATCATTTGCTACAAAATCAGCACCAATAACAAAGGCTTCGGCTATACCCTTTGGTTCATTTTGTATTGCATAAGAAATATTCAAACCCAATTTTGAGCCATCGCCAAAAAGTTTTTCAATATTTGGTGTGTCTTGAGGAGTTGAAATAATGAGTATTTCCCTAATCCCAAAAAGCATCAATGTAGATAAAGGATAATAAATCATTGGTTTATCATAAACAGGAAGAAGCTGTTTTGAAGTTGTTTTTGTAAGCGGATAAAGTCTACTACCAGATCCGCCTGCTAAAATAATACCTTTCATAGAGTGTCCCTCTTGTTTTATTTTTTAATGAAGTGAACTTTTGTATAAAGCTGAATATTGAGAATTTTCGTCTGCAATCAGTTCATCATGTGAACCTTGTTCTACTATTTCACCGTGATTTATTACAAAGATAGTGTCGGCATGACGTACTGTAGAAAGCCTGTGAGCGATAATAAGCACAGTTCTGTCTTCCATAAGATTATTGATTGCCTTTTGCACAACAGCTTCAGATTTATTATCTAAAGCAGAAGTTGCTTCATCAAGAATAACAATAGGTGCATTTTTGATAAAAGCCCTTGCTATACCAATTCTTTGTTTTTGACCACCAGAAAGCAAGATACCTCTTTCGCCAATTTGTGTGTCGAGTCCATCTTCTAAAGAATCAATAAATTCAGTAAGACAAGCATTTTCTAAGACTTCGCGAATTTCTTCGTCATTCGCATCAGATTTACCAAGTAAGATATTATCTCTAATGCTGCCTGCAAAAAGGAAATTGTCTTGAAAAACCACAGCTATCTTATCTCTTAAGCTGTCTATATCACAATCTCTTATGTCTAAACCATCAATAGTGATCGAACCAGATGAAATATCATAAAAACGCGGAAGCAAGTTCACTAAAGAGGTTTTACCTCCGCCAGAATTGCCAACAAAAGCAACATTCTGCCCCACTTTGATTTCTATATTAATTCCCTTAAGCACTTCTTTGTCTTGAGTGTAGGAAAATCTTACATTCTCGTATTTGATGTTTTTTTCAACCTTTTCAAGTTTTTGTGCTTCTTCTTTGTTCACAATGGCATTTGTTTGATCCAAAACTTCAAAAATTCTTTCCATAGCCATAAGTGACATTTGAACCGCAGTCACAGAATTCCCCATAGCTTTCAATGGAGTGTATAACATAAGAAGGGCGGCAACAAAGGAAACAAATTCACCAGGGGTTAGATAGCTATTAATAATTAGATAAGAACCAAGCCAAATCACGCCTGCAATACCAAAAGAAATCACAAAATGCATAAGTGGACTTAAAATCCCTGTTCTTTTTGTCATCTTCATTGTTAGTTTAAAAAGGAAATCAAGGGTATTATGAAAACGCTTCGCTTGATAGTCTTGCAAATTATAAGAAGCAATAATTCTATTTCCTGAAAAAGTTTCATTGTAGGCCGTCATCAAAGCACCGCCTGATTGTACGCTAGATTTCATCAAGCCTTTGATTTTCTTTCTCACTTGAGTAAGCGGATACATTGCTATGAGCAAAACAGAAATTGCAATAATTGAAAGTTCCCATGAATTCCATAAAAGAACACAAACAAGAGCAAGAGAAGAAAATATTCTTGTGACAAGAAGCTTTACTGTGTTTAGCAGGCCTGAACAAGCAGTATCCGCATCATTATTATAGCGCATTAAAACTTCACCTGAATTCATCTTGTCAAATTTTGCAGTATCATTACGTAAAAGCTTTGAAAACAAAGTAAATTTTAATTTTCGCGAAATATTGCCAGCTACCCATGAATTAAAATAGGTTGCACCGTAGTTACAAGCACTTTGTAAAAATGAAAAAGCTATAATTAATAAAGGTATATGTGTTGCTTCTTGCACATTTTTTTCAATCATGACTGTGTCCATAAATGGACGTAAAAATGAAGCTATAACAGCATCCATCGCTCCTACTGGAAGCGTAAGTAATATGGCAAGAAGAGCTCTATATCTATAAGGGTGTATGTAGGGATACATACGTTTGTAATTTGCAACAATATTTAAATTTTCTAATTTTTCTCTAAATGACTTTAATTTTGACATTTCTTTCCTCATCATTATTTGTTGTTATATATCTTTAAACAGAAGAAAAGTAAAGCAATGCAAGAAATAAGAAAAAGAAAAAAATATTGAAAAAAAGAAGAAGATAAATATTATTTTGTATCAAAAATTTTCAAAGCATTTTCTGTGAATACTGTTTTTGAAAAATTTGTTAAATAGACTTGATATGCTCTTGCCCCCATCTCGTGTAAATTATCTTTTGAATGATAAATTTCTTGAATTAAATCAGAAATTTTATCAATTCCATGTTCAAAGACATAGGCATCTTCTTTATTTTTTATATAATAAGAAATTCCAGAAGTTTGCGGACATATAACAATTTTTTTCAACATCATTGCTTCAATAGAAGACATAGACAAAGATTCGTCTAATGATGAGCATATCACAATATTTGCCTGAGACATTCTGTCTAAAAGTTTTGTATAAGGTAATTCACCCGTAATTTCTACATTTTCACTTAAAGCTTTTTCTTTCATTTCTTGACAATATTTATTTTCACTAAATTTTCCAAGTATAGCAAAGGAACATTTGTCACGAACTTCTTTTGGCAATTGGCTGATCGCATCTAAATAAATGTCAAAAGCTTTTATAGGAGAACAATTCCCCACAGCTATGACAGATAGTTTTTCCTTATTTTCTTCATTGTTAGACTGTGCATCAAAAGAATTTTCGTCTACAAATAAAGTCAAGAGTTTGGATTTTTTTGCATCTATATATTTATCTGCAAATATTTTAGCATAAGGACTGACAGAATAAACTTTTTCAACATAATTAAACAAATCTTGTAAATCGTCTCTTGCACAAGTATCTTCATAGCCGTGTGCAGCTTCATGTATCCAAGCTATCTTTGTGGCTTTAGTTTGTATATATTTTGCAAAACGCAAGGAAATGAGTGTATTACATAGAATATATTCAAAAGAATTAAAGAATTTTTTCATCATTTCGTCTTGAAAGACGAGCTTAAGCATTAAAAGTGGCTCTACATAATATTCTATATTATTTTTTTCTAATTCTTCTTCTAATTTGCCATAATAAGGCGATAGTACAAGAAATTCTATATTATTTTCCTTTAAAACTTTTGCTAAATTCAATAAAGCTCTAGGGGCTCCTGTACAGGTAAATTCATGCGAAAAAAGTAGAACTTTTCTTTGTTTAAAGTCAAAATTTTCAATTTTATGTTCATTTTTTTGATCTAATACATTGGAATAATTATTGTTTTTATCATATAGCCCATAATAGAAACGAGGGATTTGCTTCAAAGCATTTGAAAAATCATAATGTTCAGATGGTTTATTTCCTTGTTTAAAGCCATATTCAGCATAATGTTCGATTGCTGACAAATTAGTATTTTCATTCTCTAGATATTTCTTCGTATACCATTTTGCATCAAACAAATTTGATTTTTCAATTAAATTAAATACTTGAGGTTTCTTATTTCTTCTTCGTCTATATTCATCTTCAGAAATCAATTTCAATAACTTCAATATTTTTATATAGATACGGCCTGGCATACTTATCCTTAAAATTAGCAAAAAATATCTAAAGTTTCTATTCTAGAAACATAATTTATTAACAAAATAGAAAAAATCTTATTTTTCTTCAGAATATAGTGTTATACCCAATAAACGTAAACAACGTTTTCCTTTTTTTGTTCTAATTGTAAAATATTGACGTTTTAAAAATTTCTTATATTTTTCATCATTTGAAAGAATAAATTGTTTTTTTTGATCTTCACAAAAAATATTTTTTTATAAGTTCCTTCATTTTGTTTTTTGTCACACATTTATGCTTATAAGCATGTCCTGCTTCTTCTTTTGTAAGCATACAGCTTTCTTGAATCGCACGAATATTTTCATGTTCTAACACGTCTTCACGCACAGAAGAAAGTCCACCAGATGTATAGACAACATAGGCAAATTCTAAAGAAGTAAATGTATAACCATTAAGAATTGCTTGATTTATCAATTTATAATCGGCTGTAATGGTATACGTTTCATCAAAAAGACCTAATTCTTCAAGCATTTTCTTTGTGACAAACATTGATTGATGACAAAAAGGTATAGAAAACAAACTAAAGCTCGGTTTCACAATAAATTGCCTTGATTTTTCTTTATCAGTGAACAAAATTGGGGCGTATAAAAAATCCGCCTGAGTATTTTCTAATTCTTCAATGATTTCTGAAAAAGCAGAAGGATTGATATAATAGTCATCAGAACCTAAAAAGGCAATATATTTACCTTTTGCTCTAGAAATTCCCCTATTAAATGCTTCGTATACATTTTTATCTTTTTCAGAATAATAATTTAAACCTAGCTCTTCACATAGGTTTAGAGTCTCATCAGTTGAAGCACCATCTATAATAATATGCTCTATATTGGGATAATCCTGCGTTTTTACTGACAATACTGCACGCTTAAAAACTTGATCTCTACCTTCAGAATAAAGATTTTTTATAGCAGTAATCACAGTGATTATTGGCTTATCTACACACTCTGTTCCCACAGCATTTCTCCCTTTGCATTTGATAAAGCAAACACCTCTTTACTAACTAAACCACAAAAAAAAAAATGTCAAAAACTTTTATCTTTGTGCTTCAGATTTATAATAGATATTTTTTTTGACACATTTAATCTTGTATTGTATTCTAAGCTTTACAAGATACTATTAAACTCGCTCTAACTTTACTATACTTGATTAGTACAAGCTATAGTCAGTATTCTGCCAAAAATTTAAATATGCATAACTATACTTTTACTCAACATAAAGACAATACGAGAAAGCCCTATGTCTAAAAATAGATTTTTAAATTTCCTTTGTAGACTGTTTAAAACAAAATATCTTTCACCTCACCTTAGTCTTGATGGTGAGGCTGATTTTAAACAATACACTATGTTAATTGGGCAAGGAAAAATTTCTTTTGGTTCTGATGTTTCTATTGGATACTTTCCATCTCCTTATTTTTATTCTACATATGCACATATTGAAGCACGAAATCCTACAAGCTTTATATCAATTTCTGATGGCACTTCTATTAGCAATAATGCAAGCATCATTTCAAATATGTGCTCTATCTCAATTGGCAAAAATTGTCGAATAGGAACATCTTTCTATTGCATTGACAGCGATTTTCATGCCTTATCAAAAGAGCATAGAGACAATCCAGAATATATAATAAATAAAGCCATAAAGATTGGAGACAATGTTTTTGTTGGGCATAATGTGACTATTCTAAAAAATGTAACACTTGGTAATGGTTGTGTTGTTGCTGCGGGAAGTGTTGTTACAAAATCTTTCCCAGAAGATAGCATTATCGGCGGAAACCCTGCCCAACTTATAAGAAAAGTTGAACAATAATTCCAATATTTGTTCTTGCTCTAAGCGATGAAAATTTCTTACCTTTAAAGACAATATGTATTTACAAGTGAATAAAACGTTTTTTGTTGAGACTAATTTTTCTTTTGACAGAGACAGTTTTTTACAGTAATTTTAAAAAGTTCATATATTTTATTCACTCTGCTTTTTGCAACAACATATTATTTGTAGGTTTTCATGTTTGATTCACTCTATCCTGTTATCTTATGTGGTGGCAGTGGCACTCGTTTATGGCCATTATCCCGTACCAGTTTACCTAAGCAATTTATCAAATTAAAAGAACAGAGCCTTTTTGATGACGCGCTTGATAGAATTTCATCTTTTACAGATAAATCTATCATTATTTGCAATCAAGCACATAGATTTTTAGTTGCAAATCTTATGCTTGAAAAAAATCTTGATCTGACAAAAAATGCTATACTCCTTGAACCTGAAGCCAAGAATACTGCTCTTGCCATTGCTCTTTCTGCTCTAAAAGCTCTAGATAAAGACAAAGATGCCATACTTCTTGTTCTACCTTCCGATCATTTACTCGAACCTCTTGAAATTTTTAAAGAAAAAATTGCAAAAACATTAGCACACACAACTGAAAACATAATTACTTTTGGAATTACACCAAGTTCTCCGCACATTGGCTATGGCTACATAGTAAAGGGTGATGCAATTAATGAAGATCTCTTTAAAGTAAATTGTTTTACAGAAAAACCAAACAAAGAAAAAGCAATTCAACTACTTAGTGAAAATGCTTCTTGGAATAGTGGCATGTTTTTAATGCGTGCTGATATCTATCTTAATGAATTGAAAAAATTTAGACAAGATATATACGATTCAGCATTTGAAATCTGGAATTCGCATTATACAGATCTTGACTTTACACGCTTTGACACAGAAATTTTTTCAAAATCTCCGTCAGAGTCTATAGATTTTGCTGTTATAGAAAAAACTGACAAGATATTAACTTGTCCTCTTTCTTTGAATTGGTCTGATCTTGGATCTTTTGAATCTCTACATGATAATAGTCCAAAAGATCAAGCAAATAACACACAAATAGGTGATGTAATTTCATACGACACTACCAATTCTTACATCTATTCCTCTTCAGCATTGGTTGCCGTTCAAGGTTTAGATAATATCGCAGTTATCCAGACAAAGGACGCTGTCATGGTGAGTCCACTTGATAAAACACAAGAATTAAAATCTTTGATTTCCCTTATGAAAAGTGAAAAAAGAGAAGAACTTGATTTTCATTGTGTCTACCATAGACCATGGGGACATTATGAAAGCCTTATCAATAGTGACAGATTCCAAGTAAAGCACATTACTGTAGCACCAGGTGGAGTGCTTTCAGTACAAATGCATCATCATAGATCTGAACACTGGATAGTCGTCAAGGGAACAGCTCTTGTACGTGTTGGCGACAAAGAACAATTATTGAGTGAAAATCAATCTGTTTATATACCTCTAGGCGAAATCCACAGACTTTCAAATCCTGGCCATATCCCTTTAGAACTCATCGAAGTACAAACTGGTGCTTACTTAGGCGAAGATGATATACAAAGATTTGAAGACGCCTACGGCAGATAGTAAATATTATTAAATAAAATGGAAATATAAAGAATGAAAAAAGCATTAGTTACAGGTATTACAGGACAAGACGGTTCTTATTTAGCAGAACTTTTACTTGAAAAAAATTATGAAGTTCATGGTATTGTGCGTAGGGCTTCTTCTTTTAACACACAAAGAATAGATCATCTTATTGGCGATAAAAATTTACATATTCACTATGGCGATCTTACAGATTCTACTAATTTAAACCATCTCATAAAAGAAATAGAACCTGATGAAATATACAATCTTGGTGCTCAATCACATGTAAAAGTAAGCTGGGATTGTCCAGAATACACAGCTGACACCGTAGGCATGGGTGCACTTCGCTTACTTGAAGCCATACGCGTAAACAAACTTGAAAAGAAAACAAAATACTATCAAGCTTCTACTTCTGAACTTTACGGCCTTATACAAGAGCCAGTCCAATCAGAAACAACTCCTTTTTATCCTCGTTCTCCCTATGCTGTAGCAAAATTATATGCTTATTGGATTACTGTAAACTACCGTGAAAGCTTTGATATGTTTGCTTGTAATGGAATTTTATTTAACCATGAAAGCCCAAGACGCGGCGAAACCTTTGTCACAAGAAAGATCACTATTTCTGCAACTAAAATCTCACAAGGCCTGCAAGATTGTTTATATTTAGGCAATCTAGACGCCAAAAGAGATTGGGGACATGCCAAAGACTATGTTGAAGGTATGTGGAGAATGCTTCAAGTAGATATTCCACAGGATTATGTATTAGCTACAAATACAACAACTTCCGTTCGTGATTTTTGCACAATGGCCTTTGCAAAACTTGGCATCGAGCTTGAATGGCAAGGCAAAGGTAAGGAAGAAAAAGGTATAGATAAAGCAAGCAAGAAAGTGCTTGTGCAAGTAGATGAAAGATTTTTCCGCCCTGCTGAAGTTGAACTTCTTCTTGGCGACAGTACAAAAGCTCAAAAAGAACTTGGCTGGAAACCAGAATACAATCTTGATATGCTTTGCAAAGAAATGGTAGAAACAGATTTAGTGCTTGCTCAAAAAGAAAAAGTTCTCAAAGACAATGGCTTTGAAGTGCATACTTCTTTTGTGGACTAAGGAACTATAGACTATATGGCTATATGGATTGAATTAAACGGAGGATTGGGAAATCAGCTTTTTCAATACGCCTTTGCTAAAACCCTACAATCACAATCTAAATACAAAGTATATCTTACAAGTGAAAAAAAATATTCTGTAAATTCACGTAGAAAATTAGAGTTAAATAAATTTCAAATTTCACTAAAGATAAAAGATCATACAAATACATTCGACTTTTTCGATAGATTAATATGTCGATTGAAATTGTCTTCGATTGCAAGAAAAGAATGTAGAGAAAAGAAAAAAAATCCATATCAAGAAATCATTATTGATAATCACAAAGAAGCCATTGATATGCATCTTATAAAGAACCAATCTTATCTTATTGGTTTTTATCAAAAATTTTCTTATTTAGCAAATATAAAAAAGACCTTACTCAAAGAATTTCGCCTAAATCTTCCGCTCTCACAAGAAAATGCTCAAATGCTTGATGCAATAAAAAAAACAAAGAGTGTCTCTTTGCATATCAGAAGGGGTGATTTTCTTAGCCATTCTGGAGTTGTTGTTTTAGAAAAAGATTATTTTGAAAAAGCACTTGCACGAATGGAAAAAGAAATAGGTGAAGATTTTATTGTCTATGTATTTAGTGAAGATTTAGATTGGGCAAGAGAAAATATCAAGCCAAAGCAAGAGACTATATTTGTTAATATTAATGACGATAAAAATGTAGTTTTTGACTTAGAACTTATGAAAAACTGCAAACATAATATCTTATCAAATTCAACTCTTGCATGGTGGGCTGGATTTCTCAATACAAATAAGTATAAAGTAGTGATCGCTCCTCAAAAATATATGCATGAAAATGGCTATTACAATAAAGATATACATGATCCGTCTTGGATACAAATAGAAGATTAATATACAGGAAACTGAAATTATGGAAAAATCAGCAAAAATATATGTAGCAGGACATCATGGTTTAGCAGGTTCTGCACTAGTCAGAAAATTAAAAGCTCAAGGCTATAGCAATATAATTTTTAAAAGAAGCCACGAACTCAATTTGTGTAGACAAGCAGAAGTTGAAACTTTTTTTGAAGATATAAGGCCTGATTATGTTTTTTTATGTGCGGCAAAAGTGGGTGGTATTTTAGCAAACAGTAGGTATCCAGCTGATTTTATTTACGATAACTTAATGATTTCAACAAATGTCATACATGCATCTTATAAATATAAGGTAAAAAAACTTCTCAATATGGGTTCTTCTTGTATATATCCAAAACTTGCCCCTCAACCAATGAAAGAAGAATATTTGCTCACCTCAGAATTAGAAGCGACAAATGAAGCCTATGCCATAGCAAAAATCTCTGCTATAAAGCTATGCCGCTATTATAATGAACAATACGGTACAAACTTTATTTCTGTAATGCCAACTAATCAATACGGCATTGGAGACAATTTTAATATGGAAACAGCACATCTTCTGCCTATGGTGATGCGACGTTTTCATCTGGCAAAACTCCTTGCGAACAATGATTTTCCTACAATCAAAAAAGATTTACAAAGATATAAACTTGGCTGGGGTTTAGACGAAGAAATAAATTTCAACGACGAACAATCCATTGAAACAACATTAGCAAAAATAGGTGCTTATAAAGACAAAGTTGTCATGTGGGGCGATGGTTCTGTGTATCGCGAACTTATGAGTAGCGATGATTTAGCAGACGCTTGTGTCTACCTTATGCAAAATAAAAATTATAAAGACATTGGCGAATTTGTGAATGTCACAAATGGCACAGATGTTATGCTCAAGGATTTATTTGAAATAGTAAAGAAAATTATTGCCTTTGACGGTAGTATAGAATACGATACATCAAAACCAAATGGGACATTCCGCAAACTCATGGATGCAACAAAGATAGAACAACTTGGCTGGAAAGCTTCAATTTCTTTAGAAAAAGGAATTGATGAATTTTATGAATGGTATAAAGCTTAGAATTTAAGGTGTAAAAGATGCAAGTTATTCCAATATATTGTGCAAGTGACGACAACTATGCCCCTTTTTTATGTTCAACAATGTTTTCTGTATTGCAACATACAGAAGAATTTATAGAATTTAATGTCTTAGATGGCGGTATAAAAGAAAAATCTAAAAAACTTATAGAACAATCTTTAGAAAAATTTAAAAATTATTCTCTTAATTATATTGATATGTCTTCGTACAATTTGTCTCAATTTCCAAATTTACGTCATTATTCACTCAATACTTTTTCACGCTATTTCATTCCGCAATTAGATTCAAAAAACAATAAAGTTCTTTATATTGATATAGATATTATAGTTAAAAACGATATCGCAAGACTGTATAATCAAGATTTAGAAAATTATCCATTAGGTGCTATTTTAGAAGATTTTTATTCTAATGGACAAAACCTCAGAGAAAAAGTCTATCCTGATTACAAGAATGATAGTTTCTATTTTAATGCAGGGATATTAGTTATTGATATAAAATATTGGCGTGAAAATAATATTTCAAAACAACTTATTGAAATGACAATTGAATACGCTGATAAAATTCTCTGTGCTGATCAAGATATTTTAAATATTGTTTTTGAACAAAATTATAAAATTCTTGACTATATCTATAATTATATGCCGGATCACTACGATAGATTAAAGGCAATAAAACCTGAAAGAACTGACTTTATTCGAGATAATGCTCTTATTATTCACTATACTTCTACAAAACCATGGAAAGGCAAATCTGCTGGCTCAAAATATTTTTGGCCTGTATACAAAAAAACTGCCTTTTACAATGAAAACATTTCAATTGTTGATAAATCTTTCGAAATTTTAGATATTTTTGCCTACGAAAGAGGAAATAATATAATAAAATGCAAAACAAAATCTAAGAAAAAAGAATACACATTTTCTCGACTTTTAAAAAATATCTTCTCTATAAAGAATAGTAGTGATAAAAGGCATAAAGTTATTACACTATTAGGTATTAGAGTTAAGTTGAGAAGAAAGAAAGATAAAGAACTTCAAAAAAACTCTTCCACTGCTGTAAATGCAGTAGCAAACGATGGTATGCTTCTTTTCAAAGAAAATTGCAAAGAAAAAAAGAAATTAAACCTTGGTTGTGGTTCAACATTTCATGAAGATTGGGTGCAGCTAGATTTTACCTCTTCTAAACCAGGAGTTTTTGCACATAATTTATTACAAGGCATTCCTTGTGACGATAACACTCTTGATATTGTTTACCATTCTCACGTATTAGAGCATTTTTCTAAAAAAGATGGAATTGATTTTATAAAAGAATGCTATAGGGTGCTTAAACCAAATGGAATATTAAGAATTGCGATTCCAGATTTAGAACAAATAGTAAAGCTCTATCTTCAAAAACTTGAAGAAAGAAATGAAGATGATTATACTTGGATGATGATAGAAATGTATGATCAATGTGTTCGAAATACTTCAGGTGGCGATATGTTGAAATATTTTCAGCAAGAAAATATTGCAAATTTAGATTTTGTTCTCTCTCGTATAGGAAGCGAAGGCGAAAATCTGTTAAAAAAGTGTAAAAAACATACACCTAAAATGAATACTACAAGTGAAGAAATTGGAAAATTTCGCTTAGGTGGACAGATTCATCAATGGATGTACGATAGATTTTCCTTAGAGCTTTTATTAACATCTGTTGGCTTTAAAGACTTCAAAATCCAAAACGCAAACACAAGCTCAATAGAGAATTTTAATGACTATAAGTTTGATTTTCTAGATGGAAAAGTGAGAAAACCTGAATCACTCTTTGTCGAAGCTAGAAAATAATCTTTATTTTACACATTCCATTATAAAAACAATGCAATACGGATATAAAATACAATGAAATTATCTATAATAACAGTCTGCTATAATATAAAAGATGAAATACAAAGAACCTGTGAAAGCATTGTCAATCAATCCTATCAAGATTTTGAATGGATCGTCATTGACGGAGGTTCAACTGATGGCACTTTAGATCTGCTAAATAATTATAAAGATAGAATTGATATCTTTGTTTCTGAAAAAGACAATGGTATTTTTGACGCTATGAATAAAGGTATTGTGAAAGCTCAAGGCAAATACCTTAATTTTATGAATGGTGGTGATGAATTTTATAAAAAAGATGTATTAAAAAACTTTATCAAAGAACTAAGTTCACCTACTACGGATAATGCAGACATCTATTACGGCAATACTAGTATCATTAGGCATGGTAAACATGTAATTACTGCTCTGCCAACTACGATAGAAAAGACTTTCTTTTTAGATAATAATCTAAACCATCAATCAGCATTTATCAAAAAAGAACTTTTTGATACATATGGTTATTATGAAGTGCGTCCTTTGGCTTCAGACTATGAAATGTGGCTTGTCTATTGTGAAAATAATTGTTCTTATAAGAAACTAGATTTTGTTGTAGCTAAATTTTATTGGGAAGGAGCTTCTACATCTTTAGAAAATATGAAAGAAATAAGAATGCCTATTTATGACAGACATTTCACTAAAGATGAACTTCTACATAATTTTTTTGACAAAAAAATCAAAGCACTCCAAAATTCCCTCAACGGCAATATAGAATCAAACAAAGCTATTTCAAAAGAATATTATAAATTATTTAACTTTCTGCCAATACTAAAAGTTCAATATATCAATAACAAAACAGTTTACCTACTTTTTAACAAAATACCTATTATTGTCAAACATAAACAATAATTTTTTTTTACAGCTCAAACACAACTATAGCATCATACAAAATCTTTAAATAAAAAAGAGCAATACAATGAAAAAAGCAGTTTTACTTATATGTTTTAACAGATTAGATACAATAAAAAAAGTTTTTGAACAAATAGCTATAGCAAAACCTCCACGTCTTTACTTATCTTCTGATGGTGCAAGAGCCAATAAAGAGGGTGAGGATAAAAAAATTGAAGAAGTGAGAGAATTTCTACTTACTCATGTAGAATGGGAGTGTGAAGTCAAAACAAAGTTCAATAAAGAAAACCTTGGCTGTGCTAAAGGTGTATCTTCTGCTATTACATGGTTTTTTGAAAATGAAGAAGACGGCATAATCCTTGAAGACGATACCGTTCCCCATCAATCTTTTTTTAAATTTTGCGAAGAAATGCTTGATTTGTATAAAGACAATAAAAGTATATGGCATATAGCAGGCAATAATCCATATACTGAACATAATATTCCACATAGCTACTTCTTCTGTCAACTTATGCTTTGTTGGGGTTGGGCTTCGTGGAGAGACAGATGGCAAAATCATTTCACTCTTTCGCTAAAAGACTATAATCCTGAAACAATTAATATTTTTGATGACGAATATATTGTAAAACAATATCAAGGAATTTTAAAAAAAATGAACGCTGTTCCTCCTATCGATTCATGGGCATACCCTTGGGTTTTTCAACACTTTAAACATAAAGCCTTATGTATTACCCCTAGAGTCAATTTAGTTTCAAATATAGGCATTGACGGTGTCCACTATCAAAATGCACACAATAATCCTCTGTTGAACACTAAAACTTTTGATATATATGCAGATAATGCACTAGTTCATCCAACTGTATTTGAATACGATAAAGAGTCCTCAGCATTAATACTGTCTAAAATTTTTCCAAAACCAGTAAAAAATCCTCCAATAACTTCAAAATCACAAAACAATAAAAGTGAAAATATGCCATATAAAATAGTCACAAATTACAGGCTTATTTCTTTCATACCTCTTTTCAAAAAAGTGGAGAGAGCCACAAGAACAGACTATTATCTTTTCAACTTTATCCCAATTTTAAGAATAAAAACAAAAGAATGGTATAGTGAATAATCTTTGTAAAAATCATAACAATTTTATAAT
>CAYJAZ010000016.1:0-55332 GCA_964368455.1 uncultured Desulfovibrionaceae bacterium | reverse complement strand
ATTATGTTGAAAAATGTATGCTCACTTCTCTACCAAAGACTTTTTCTACAGCTCTTTGCATGTTTTTGACAGCAAATTCTTCTATAAGGCTAGGGCAGAATTGTTGAGCATAAAGTATAAGTTCTTTATCTTCAACGTGGAAAGCGGCTTCATAAATATGTTGTCTATGCAATCTATCCATATTTTCTGCCAAAGCAAGAAAGAGAGAGTAAATAGAAATAAGATTTCTTAATCGTGGATTAAGTTCCATAAAGAGAGGATTTTTTCGCGAAGGTTTCTTACTATGGAAATAGACTAATAAACCAATGAAATCTTTTTCTTGTTCAATAAAACCAACTGGTTCAGCATGTGTGATAATATAATGGCCATGCACATTATGTTGATTGTAGGAAATACTTGTGCCAATATCGTGTAATAATGCGGCATAATGCAGATATTCTCGCCATGCAGCATCATAGCTTATAAGCGCACAGTCAACAGCAGAATCGTGCAGCATAAGCGCTAATGCATTGACGTGTTCAGCGTGTTTTTTTTCTAATCTAAAAGTATTTACTAAAGCTTTTATACTTTGTTCACGCAAAAAAGTTTTACTTTGTAAGCCTTTAGCATCTTGTTGATTCAAATAATCTGCTAAGACACCGTGTTGTAAATTATTTGAAGTGAGGTAGAGTTTTTTTGCATTTGATGCTTCAAGTAATGCAAGCAATATAGCAGCACCTGCTATGATAACTTCTGCTCTTGCTTTGCTTATGCCTGAAAGTTTTGTTCTATCTTCTAAATTGAGATCACAAAGATATTTAGATACTTGTTTTAATTCATCTAAAGTAAGAGTTCTTTGAGATTCATTTTCAGTTTTTACATTGCAATATCTTTTAGATATTTCATAAAGAGCTTGTGCTGTGCCAGAACTAGCAACAATTTCTGTTATTTTATAATTTTGTATAGATTGAAAAGCATGTGCAGCAACTTGGGTGGCAAAGTTTTTCATTTCTTTAAAAAGTTCTGAACTTACTTTTCCAGCATGATTTGCAAGAAAACGATTTGTAAGCATCACACAGCCAATGTTGAGCGAATCCAAAAAAACATGTCTTTGTGAATTTCCAACAATAAGTTCTGTGCTTCCGCCACCAATGTCAATAAAGAGTCTGAGGCCAAAATTATAGCGTAGAGAAGAAGAAACACCAAGATATATAAGGCGAGCCTCTTCAACACCTGAAATCACTTTAAAGTTTATTCCTGTCTCTTCGGCAACTTTTTCTACAAATTCTTTTCCATTTTCAGCATTTCTTACAGCAGCTGTCGCAAGAGGTAATATTTCTTTTACCTTATAATGCATACAACTTTGTGCAAAAGCTTTTATAACATCGAGCGTTCTTCTCATCGGCTCTTCTTGTAACTTTTTTTCTTGGAAAGAATTTTCTCCTAAACGCACCATGTATTTGACTTGATTGATTATACTTGGTGTTTTATTAGCAAAAAAAGAAACTATCATAAGGCGAATCGAATTACTGCCAAGATCTATTATTGCAATATTGTTTTCGTCAGTGTCCTTGGTATATGGAGTGAATTTTGTGAATTCATATTCTGCGTGCTGTTCGAGGTAAAGGTCTATTTCTTCTCTTTCTTGCTTTTGATTTGACATGTGAGCACCTTTTTAAGCGAGTCTTGTAAGAGCTGTTTTTTCTCATCTACTCTTTGTTTTTCAGCAAGATATCGACTATTGCAATGTAAAATCAAAAGAATGCTAGATTCATTGAGCTCTGTATCGACTCCTTTTACAGCAGAAGTATGTGTGTAGTCAAGTGCATCTGCTACTTTCAATATGCCCGACAAAATACGTACTTTTTCTTGTTCTTTTTCACTTAAGTCACAGAAATATTTATGTCTTTGTAAAGGATCTGTCTTTCTGTGGTAGCGAGCTATGAGAGAAATAAGAATTATTTCTTGTGCAGTGTAATTTTTAAGCGTTTTTTCTAGTAATTCTTGTATTTTTGCTTGCAAAGGGGCATCAATACAATCATTAAGTGGAATGAATTTATTTGTTTTACCAAATTCTCTGATGATTTTTCCTGCAATTTTATTGTGCCCTTGTCTACCATAAATCCAGCCTATGTCGTGCAGATAAGAGGCGGTACGAAGGATTTTATTGTCTTGTGGACTAAGTTTGTGTAGATCATAGAGAGAATGAAAAAGATGATCAGCAAAAATTTCTACCCTTTTTGCATGTGCAAAAGTGCGGGCAAGCAGAGGAAAATACTCAAAAGAGCAAGAATTTTCTTCATCAAGTAATATTTTCTTTGAATTTTTTGTTTTATTTTGCATAATCACCTAAGTTTTTAAAGATTTTTCTTATATTTTCGTGTTCCAATTTTGGAAAGCATAACACTTTGAATATCTACACCCTCTTTATCAATTTTACGTATATAGCTTCCATCTTTTTGCAGATAATAAGCATTTGTATCTTCTCTAAAATATTCTAAAAGAGTATGGTGAACTTCGTAGGCTATACGCGGATTTGTTATAGGCGTAATAACTTCAATTCTTCTGTCAAGATTTCTTGTCATCAAATCAGCACTTCCAATAAAGACTTTTCTTTGCCCATTGTGGTTGAAGCTTAAAACACGTGGATGCTCTAAGAAACGTCCTACAATGGTTGTGACTGTAATATTATCACTCACACCCTTTATTTGTGGACGCAAACAACACACACCGCGAACTTGTAAATGGACTTTAACTCCAGCCTGTGAAGCTCTATACAGTTTTTGTATAATACCAGTATCAGTCAATTGGTTACATTTTATATGTATTTCACCATTTGCGTGTTTGTAATGAAAATCAATTTCTTCATCAATAAGTTGAAAAATTCTTTTTCTTAAAGTGCTAGGAGAAACAAGTAATTGTTTATAATTTTCTTTTTTAGCATAGCCAGTCATGACATTAAATAAATCGCTCACATCAGCACAAATATCTTCTTCAGCTGTAAGAATACCCATGTCTGTATAGATTTTTGCCGTAACAGGATTATAATTGCCTGTGCCAATATGCACATAGCGACGAACTCTGTCAGGTTCTTTTCTCACAACAAGGCAAAGCTTTGCATGGATTTTCATACCAGGTATGCCATAAACAACATGCACACCAGATTTTTCTAATTCTTCAGCCCATGTGATATTTTGTTCTTCATCAAAGCGGGCTTTAAGTTCAACCACAGCAGTCACTTGTTTGCCTAGTCTTTTAGCTTCCATTAAAGATTTAATAATAGGAGAATTTTTTCCTGTTCTATAAAGGGTTTGCTTGATAGCAATAACATTTGGATCAATGCTTGCCTGATGAATAAATTCTTGAATAGGCAAGAAACTGTCGTAAGGAAGATGCAAGAATACATCTTTTTGTTTAATGCTTTCAAAAAGATTTTCTAAATTTTCATCTCTAAAATTCTTTGGAATATAAGGCGTATAAGGAGGATATTTTAACGCAGGTTTGTCTATTCCAGAAAGTCCAATAAGCTCAGAAAATGCGATAATTCCCTTGATTTTGTACACTTGGAATGGTTTTATACCAAGTTTTTCCATAAGAAAATCACGTAATTCTATTGGTATAGAATTATTTACTTCAAGCCTGATAACATTACCAAAACGTCTTTGCTCTACCATGTGTTGCACAGTTCGTAAAAGATCGTGTGCTTCGTCTTCTTCTATTTTTATATCTGTGTTACGCGTAATTCTAAAAAGGCCAATATGTTCGATTTCATAGCCTGTGAAAAGGCCTTGAATAAAGACTTTGATTATTTCTTCAAGCAAGATAATATCATAAGAACGTGGTGAATTTGTAGAATAATCACTCTCGCCATAATTTCTATGTTGTGGAACAATGATAAAACGCGGCAAATTGTTTGGGCATTTTAATCTTGCATAATAGGTATTATTGCTCTCGTCTCTCAATTTCAAAATAAAGTTTATACTTAAATTTGAAATGTTTGGCATAGGGTGAGTTGGATCTATGGCTTGAGGTGTAAGAACTGGATATATTTCATTATTATAAAAATCTTCTACATATTTTTTCTGACTTTTTGAAAGGGATTGGAATTTTTTTATCTGTATGTTTTTTGCCTTCAATTCTGGATGTAATTTATTTGTCCAATGCGAATAGGCTGCATGAATATGTTCAAGAGTTGTTTTTCTGATAACAGCAAGTTGTTTTGCAGGACTTATCTTGTCTGGGCCAACGGAATCAACGCCATTTGTGTATTGCAAAAAGACATTAGCAACACGCACCATAAAAAATTCATCTAGATTATTTTGGAAAATTGAAAGAAATTTCAGCTGTTCCAAAAGTGGATTCTTTGCATCGAGTGCTTCGACAAGAATTTTATGGTTAAAATCTAACCAGTTAATGTCTCTATTAGAATAAAATTCTGGATGAGAAATATCTAAAATTAAATGTGGATGATCTTTATTTGTGTTTTCTAGCATTTTCTTTTTATTGCTTTTTGCAATTGAAGGTTGAGAAGTATTATCGTTTTTTCTTTGTTCACTCTTTGTCATAATAACCTCATAACTAAGACATAAATGTTTATGATAGCAGCGTAAATGTTGTAGCACGAACATATTTCTTTCTTTGTGTTATTTGACTTGTTCCACTTTAGATGTTTTTTGTTACAAAAATAAGACAAAAATTCTAAAATTTTGAAATAGACAAAGAAGAAAGTTAAGCATATATTCTTGCACAGCTCATGCATTATGAAATACTTTTTTTTAGAATACAAAAATTAGAAAAAAAATGCAATAATTACGAAGATAAAAAATAATCTTTAGCCTAAAAAAAGATTTATTAAAGAGAGATAAAATGCACAATAAGAAAAAAATGCTTAAAAATTATTTATGCGGCCTCGCTATGGGAGCAGCTGATGTTGTTCCAGGTGTTTCAGGCGGTACAATAGCTTTTATTACAGGCATTTATAGCGAGCTTTTACAGGCTATTGCTAGTGTTGATACTGAATTTTTTAAACTTTTATTTTCTTTTAAAATCAAGAAAGCATTTTCAAAAATTCCTTTTGCCTTTCTTATTCCACTTTTATTTGGGATTTTGAGTGCTATAGTGTCGCTTGCAAAAATGATTGTCTATTTACTGGCTAGCTATCCACTCTTTGTTTGGACTTTTTTTCTCGGCCTTATTCTTGCTTCTGCTTACATACTTTATAAAGAATTACCAACTAAAAATTTACAATCATTTCTTATCTTTATTCTTGGTTTCATCTTTGCTTATGCTCTTTCGAGCCTAGAAAGTATTGTGGCATTACCAAATACAGCTTTTTATATATTTTTATCAGGTGCAATAGCTATTTGTGCTATGATTTTACCAGGGATTTCAGGCTCTTTTTTGCTTGTTATATTGGGAAAATACGAATTTATTATTTCGGCTATTGCAAATTTTGATTTTAAAACAATATTTTGTTTTGCACTTGGTGCAATCTGCGGTATTCTTGCCTTTGTTCGAGTGCTCAATTATGCATTAAAACATTATTATAGCCTTACTTTAGCCTTGCTTACAGGCATTATGCTTGGTTCTATTAAAAGAATAATCCTTTCTATACCGCCTTTAGAGCAAGCAAGTATATCTGCTTTAGGCCTCGCTTGCCTTTGTATTCTTCTTGGCATTAGTTTGCCTCTTATCTTACAAAAAGTTGCTCATAAGTTAGAAAAATAAAGTATAGAGAAGAAGAAATAAAAAAGCCTGCGAAGAAATTCACAGGCTTTATTTTTATGTTAAGAGCTTTACTTGCTCACTATTTTTCTCTATTTACCCACTACTTTTCCACTATTTACCCATAGACGCTAAGAATTCTTTATTATTCTTTGTGCCTTTCATCTTTGTGAGTAAGAATTCCATACTGTCTATTGCTGACATTGGTGAAAGTAATTTTCTCAAAATCCACACGCGGTTAAGCACTTCTTCGTCAAGTAAGAGATCTTCTTTTCTTGTTCCAGATTTATTGATATCAAAGGCTGGGAAGGTCCTTTTTTCTGATAGATGTCTATCAAGATAGATTTCCATATTGCCAGTACCCTTAAATTCTTCAAAGATAACTTCATCCATACGTGAGCCTGTGTCTATGAGGGCAGTTGCAATAATAGTAAGTGAGCCGCCACTTTCGATATTTCTTGCTGCACCAAAGAAACGTTTTGGTCTTTGTAGGGCATTTGCGTCTAGTCCACCTGAAAGAATCTTACCGCTTGATTGTCCAACAATGTTGTAAGCTCGGCCAAGTCTTGTTATTGAATCAAGAAGAATGACAACATCTTGTTTGTTTTCAACCATTCTTTTTGCTTTTTCCATAACCATTTCAGTAACTTGAACATGTCTGTGCGGTGGTTCATCAAAGGTAGAAGAAACAACTTCTGCATTCTTTACTGTTCGCACCATATCTGTAACTTCTTCTGGTCTTTCATCGATGAGAAGAATAATAAGTTTGACATCTGGGTGGTTTGCATTGATTGCATTAGCCATATTTTGTAAAAGTATTGTTTTACCAGTACGCGGAGGAGCAACAATAATACCACGTTGGCCTCTGCCTATTGGCGACATAAGATCAATAACTCTGCCAGAATAATTTTTATCGTCTGTAGACATGATAAGCTGTTGATCTGGATATATAGGAGTGAGGTTATCGAATAAAACAGTTTGTCTATTTGCTTCTGGAGCATTGTTATTTACTTCTCTAATTTGTATAAGAGTGAAATAATGCTCGCCAGCTCTTGGTGGGCGAATAAGGCCAACAACAGAATCGCCTTTACGAAGTCCAAATTGGCGAATGACTTCGTTTGAAACATAGATATCGTCTTGCCCTGGCATATAGCTTGAGAGTGGTGAACGTAAAAAACCATAACCTTCTGGCAATGTTTCTAAAACACCATCGCCAAGTAATGCACCATTTTGGCTTAGGCAAGCTTGAAAAAGAGAAAAAATCAAATCTTGCTTACGCAAAGAAGCGGCATTTTCAATGTGGTATTCTTGAGCAAGTTCTAAGAGTTCTTCCATTTTTTTTATTTTTAAATCTCTTAGGCTGATCAAGGTGGCTTCGCTGTTTTGAGCTAATTGCTCATGATAAGCTTGCTCTTGATAGTAATCATTATTTTGCGCTTCGTGATTTGTTTTTTTTCTACGCATATTATTTCCTTTATCCTCTTTATTTATTTAAGTTTTGAGCCTTTCTTTTTATCAAGAAAGCATTGTATTTTTTGCATTGAAGTGTCTATTATTGTAGTAAATTTTTCTTTTTCACTTGTGCTAAAAGTTGAAAGAACAAAATTTGCCATTTCTTCTTTGTTTTCAGGTCGGCCAATGCCAATTCTTAAGCGATGAAAATCTTGTGTGCCTAATCTTTGTGCTATTGATTTTAAACCATTGTGTCCAGCTAAACCTCCACCGCTTTTAAGTCTTATGTCAGTGAAAGGAATGTCTAATTCGTCGTGTAGCACTAATAGATCATCAGCAGGGATATTGTGCCATGCCATAAAAGGTTGTACACTTTCGCCTGAAAGATTCATATAGGTTTGAGGTTTGAGGATATAGAAAAAAGGAATACTATAATCTTGTCCTGTATAAACCTTATAGCCTATGGCTTTGAATTTTGAAGCAGAAATTTCATCAATTCTAGCATTTTTTCTTTGAAATTCTTCAAGTAAATGATCTGCAAGAATGAAACCTATATTATGTCTTGTATTTGTGTATTTTGCGCCAGGATTACCTAGTCCAACAATAAGCATTTAATGCTAAACTCCTAAATAAATGGGGATTCATAATTAAAAAAGTAAAATTTTTTAATTTTTCTTTTTTATACATTATTTTAAACTTTCTATAAAAGATAAAAAGTAAATAAAGTAGTGTAAGATTTTATAAGATTATAGTAAGCTGTTGATATCTCTTGCTAACTTGTCGGTGTTTAATTCCGACTGTGCCATTTTTCCAAAAACAGATTCAGGTTCACGGTTAACAATTTCTGTGAGGATTCTTCTCCAGCTATTATCATCACCTAATTTTCTGTAAAGTCGTGCTTCTCTTAATTGCAAGCCAGCATAGTCTTGTGAGGTTGGCGGAACATATATTGCGTATTTTCCTAACCATTCTAAAGATTCAGCTATTCTTCCAGCTACTTCCGTTACATCCATAAGAGCTGCAATAGATTCACGAACTCTTTGGGGATCAGAAAATTCACTTCTTTCTTCTGCAAGCTGTTCAAACATAGCTAAAGCATCAAGATTATATTGATAAGCATTTCTTAAATCTTGCTTTAATTCCGCATCTCTTGCGAGAAAATAAGTCGCATACGCTCTTTGATAAAGAGGGTAAGTGTCGTTAGGTGAAATTTTTTGCCAGAGGGGAAGTGCCCTTGAAGACAGACCAAGATTTTCAGCCGATAGAGCAGTAGTATAATCGTGTTGATTGCGAACGTCAAGAGGCATTTGCCATGAATTAACTTTTTCGTCTAAATCAAGCAATGCATTCCAATCGCCATCGTTTAAATATTTAGCTAAAAAGAGATTATAAGCATAGATGCCATAGTCTTTATGTTGCTTTTCATCAAGAAAAGGTTCAAGAAGTTCAAGGCCTTTTGCTTCTTGTCCCGTATTGAGATAGCCACGTGCTAAGGCAAGCCTTAGATCATCCTCTAAAGGTAGATAATAATCGTGTATTTCAGGATGTTGTTCCCAAAGTAGAAGAGCTCTTGAATAATTTTGTTCAAAAAGTGCATTTTCTAAATTTTGTGCAAAGGCTGTGAGCAATATTTCCTTAGCTACGTTATATTGCATATAGTTTGGATATTTTTCCATCACTTCTTGAGCATATTTCATTGCTTGCGAATAATCCTTTGTGTAAAGACTATAGGCTGAAAGACGAGTGAGAGCGTCAACTGCTTCTGGTGAATCTGGATATTTATCGAGCACTTCTTGATAAAGTAAGCTTGGAATACGAGGCAGAGTTGAAGCATAAAGTTCATTAAGAAGTTCTAAACTAGGGTTTTTAGGCATTAAAGTGTTTTCGCCTATTCTCAGCAAAGCCCTTGGTGCATAGACAGAATCTGGATAGGAATTTAATATTTCTTGATCGACCTTTATTGCTGGTTCAACATCGTTGGCAGTATAATATAATAAAGCGATTTTATTCAATGTTTCAACAGATTCTGGATCATTTGGATTGAGGTTGTATTGTGTCCATAAAGCTCTTTGTGCGTCTAATAAATCGCCATTAACGATTTTAATATCGGCATACATTGGTAAATATTCAGGATCATCAACATAAGCATCCGGATATCTTAAAGTAATAAAGTCTACAAGAGGAAGAGCTTTTTGGAAATGCCCTTGTCTATAGAGTGCTTTTGCTTGTATGATTGCGAGATCTTTGGCTAATTTGTCGTTTGGATAATGTGTAGTCACAACTTCAGCAAGTTGTTCGGCATTCACATACAAACCTTCATTAAGCATTTCTTGTGCAAGATCTTTAATAAGCAAAGTGACTTCTTCATATTCTGGATATCTTTGAATAAGAAGATTTAAATAGGCATTTGCGTCTTCAAAATTTTTGATTTTCATATTTGTGAGAATCAAAATCTTATAGGCTTCTGGAATTCGAGGAGATTCAGGATTGTAATTCACAGCTTCATTTGCAGCTTGTAAAAGATCTGTGGCTTTGGCTTCAGGCCTAAAGGCATTCACTCGATAAAGCAGATTCATATAGTCGTAGAGCAAGTCTTCGCGAAGCATCTTATCGATTTTCGGATCTTTGTCTAATTGCATAGTTTTCAAATCTTCAGCTTGTTCTAAGGCTTCAAAATATCTCAATGTTTTTGTGAATTCTTGAAGAAGGGCAAGCAATTCTTTTGGATCTGGCGGAGCAGGGAGAATCTTACCTTCTGGATCTTGGTAGACAATATTCATATTCAAGGCTTTTGCTTCTTCAAGCGTAAGATCTTCTTTCTTTTTCGCTCTTAACGCCTCGAGTTCTTCTTCTGTGTATGTTGGCGGCGGCGGGATTACTTGTCTATCGGCACGACGTTCTTGCACAATTGAAGATAGTTCAATATTTCCATCTGTTGCTTCGCCTTTTGTTTCATCAGTTGATGCATCAGCTACATTGCCTGTATCAGCGTCTTGACTTGTTGTTGAAGCTGCAGTTTCTGATGTAGAAGTAGTAGGCGAGCTTGTAGAGTCGCTTGCAGAAGAAGTTTCTGGGAAATCGTCCATAGCAAAGAGTTCAGCATTCCTATCCCTAAGTTTTTGCATATCAATAGGAGCAGGGAAGAATTCTTCCTCTTCATGTTTAGCAGAAGGATTAAAAGGAGCTGAAAGTTCATTAGGCTTTGTTTGTTCGCCTTGGAAAGTATATGTTGGAATAGCAATAGAATCCATACTGTTAGGCTTTGCATTCGTAAGCTTTGCAGTAAAACTATTTCCATAATTTATTTTTGCATTTTCTGCTTCAATCTCTTCTCTTGTTCTCATATTGGAACGAGGATCATTTGGTAAAATTTGCTCTTGATTAGAGCTTTCTTGAGATATAGAATTTTGCTGTGGAGTGTTTGGGCGAGAGTTTTGTTCTGTATTTTGAACATTCTGCTGTGTAGGCAAGGAGGAACTAGTGTTTTGAGTAGGATTTTGAGTAGAATTTTGACTTGTTGAAGTAGAATTTTGTGTAGGAGTTTCAACAGCAAGTGGGCTTGCTTCTCCAGAAATAGAAGAAGGCATTTGCTGTAAGGCTTGCACTCTATTTTGCTGAGCATTTCTTTCTAAAGCTTGTTCTTCAGAAAGATTTGCTTGCATATTTTCTCTCACTTGTTCAGCTATTTGTGCACTTTGTCCAGAAAGATCAGCTAAAGGATTTTCAGCTTGTATTTCTTTGCTTTCCTTAGTTAAAACTTCTTGAAACAAATCTTCTTGAGCTTGTTTTGCCCTTTCTTCGGCTGTTTGACTCGGACTTGTTGGTAAAATAGGTTTGATTTGCAAAGCATTAGGATTGTTGATGTCTTCACTATTGCTTTGTCTAGGCATAGGTGGTTCAACAATATTTGCGTTTTGATTATCTCGTGTTGGAAGCTGATTTTGTGTTAAATTTGTAGAATTTGGAATATTTGTGTTTTCAACTACTTGATTTTCTGTCTGCTCTTGACTTGGATTGACTAATGTATTCATCTCATTATTGAGAGCAGCAAAAGAATTTGGATTTTGAGTTTGAGCATTTTGAACAGGTGGAGCAGGCTGAATAGTCTGGGCACTTTGAGTAGGTGGAACAGGCTGAACAGGCTGATTTTGTGCTGTTTGGGCAGGGGCTGGATTTTGTGTGTTTGCTTGTGTACTTGCTGTATTTGTATCTATACTTTCAAATGGATAGAAGCGTGTGGCAAGAGGATCTTTATAAAGATCTATCACAAGTGTAGTGGGATTTGGCCTTGTATAAATAAAGCCAAAGTCTGATTGTTTTGTTATTAAGTCTAAAGTATTGTTATTCTTTGTAATAGCGTGAAAATAATTTCCTTGCGGATTAGAACCTTCTTGTACAATATCTTCATTATTATTGATATTTATACTCAGTTCTCTGGCGCCCTTTCTTTCTACTGTGACATTTTGGTTTGGCGAATCAAGGGAGATAACAATTCTTTCTCTGTCACTATTGCCTTGTGGCTGCCATTGCCATGTTGCCGCATTTGAACTTTGAACAAAGCTAATAAACAAGGCCGCAGCAATGCTTGTAGAGGCACTGGCCTTGAATAGAAATTTATTTTGTATGTTTTTGTTTTTATGCAACATATTTCTTTGTTCTTGTTTTCTTGGCTTTTTATGAAAGGCTAGTTTTATGTGAAAATATTTTTAATTCTTGAATAAATCTTATCGGTGAAAAAATAAAAAACATTATTCTATATTTCTTTTTTTGAGTTTTTCGATGAGGGTTGTACGTTTTATTCCTAACATTTCAGCAGCTTGATTTTTTACATGTTCACATTTTTCAAGTGCTTCGTCAATGAGTTTGTTTTCAATGCTTTCTAAAAATTCTTTCAAGCCCATATTTCTTTGTTCTAAATCTGCTATGCCTGGATAAGTAAAGCCTTGATTTTCTGAATTTAAATCTGTTAAATCTAAAGGTGGATTTAATATGCTCTGTATATCTTTTGCTTTGGCTTCTGTATGTGTTTCATTTTGTGCAAATAATGGGTTTTGTGAAGCATTTCCAGCTGAAGAAAGTGAAAGAAGAGCTTTTTTTTTCTTTATATCTTCAGTTTTTTCATTTTGCGTGCTATTTTTTTGATTGTTTTCTTCTTCTTTATTATTTGAGAGGAGAATATTTTCATAATTTTGTGTAATAGGAGGTAATTCTTCAAGATTTCCAACAGTATTAAGGATTTTTGCTGGAATATCTTCAACTTCTACACAATTAGTATCCACTAAAATACTTAATCTTTCCATGAAATTTTCAAGCTCACGAACATTACCAAACCATGGATAGGCAAGAAATATTTGCTGTGTTGCTTGCGAAAGACTAAGATCTTCACGGCCTTTTTTCATGCAAAAATGATGCAAAAAGTGTTTTATTAATAGAAGGATATCATCTTTTCTTTCGCGTAAAGGAGGTAGATGAATGGGAATGACATTAAGTCTATAATAAAGATCTTCTCTAAAACGGTTAGCTTCAACTTCTTTTTCTAAGTCTCTGTTTGTTGCCGCAACAATACGCACATCGACTTTTCTTGGACCATTACCGCCTACTCTTTCTATTTCTTTTTCTTGTAAAACACGCAAAATTTTCACTTGTAGGCTCATGTCCATTTCGCCTATTTCGTCAAGAAATATAGTGCCGCCCTCAGCAAGTTCGAAACGACCAAGCTTTGTATTCATAGCACCAGTAAAAGAACCTTTTTCATGCCCAAAGAGTTCTGATTCGAGCAAGTCTTTTGGAATTGCTCCACAGTTTATTGGAATAAAAGGTTTTTTTGCTCTTAGGCTTCTGTTATGGAGAGCACGAACAAGTAATTCCTTACCCGTTCCAGATTCGCCAGTCACAAGAACTGTGCTGTCGGTTGGGGCAACTTTATTAAGGATTTTAAATACTTCCTTTAACGAGGAGTGTTCACCAATGATTTCCATAATATGCTCTTTTTGCGTAAAAGTATAAAAGTTATATATTTTTAGCATATATAGGCTTAACTGTCAACTCCTTGACAATCAACAGAAATTAAAAGCAATGCAAGAAGAAAAATCTTTCTTTTTTGAAGATATCATAATAAATAAATACTTAAAATCTATAATTTTTTATAAAAAACTGTCAATAAATATTTAAAAATCTTTTGCATGCCTTTGTTTTAATTTTTCTAAAATTGAATAATCCATTCTTAAACCACCCTTGCCTACTGCAAGCTTAATATGTGGCTTTACAAAACCGTGATAATCTGAACCACAACTTGCTTCAAGGCCAAACTCTTGGCAATATCTCACGCTTTGGCTTGTTTCTTTTTGTGAATTTAAGCTATAATAAGTTTCTAAAGCTTGCAAGCCATAGTCAGCTAATTTCTTGATAAGCTCTTTTCTGTGAGCTTCGTCTTTACAAAGAACAAGATAGGGATGTGCTAATGAAACTAAGGCTTTAGAATTTCTTAATGTTTCAATAGCTTCTCTTTGATCGAGTCTTTGCTTTTCTACATAGGCTAAACCATCGATTCCAAGATATTTCATATAGCCAGACTTAAGTTCTTTTATGTATTTTTTTTCGAGCATAGCAAGTGCAAAATGTGGTCTGCATATAAGTTTTTGCTCGCCAATCAAATGCTTTTCAACATCTTCTCTTTCTAGATGAATACCAACTTTTGCAAGCTTTATAAAAAGTTCTTCATTTCTTTGTTCTCTATAAGCTACTAATTTTTCTAATGTTTTCTTCAGGGATAGATTGTTTTCTACATCAATTTCAACATCATTGAGCCAATAACCAAGTATATGGATTTCGCCTCTAGTGTGTGCAGAGCTGATTTCAATGCCTTTAATGAGTTCTATTCCTTCATTAATAGCCTGTTTTTGTGCTTCTTCATGTCCAGAAATATTGTCATGATCTGTAAGGGCAAGAGCACTAAGGCCTGCTTTTTTTGCATTTTGTATGAGAATTGTTGGCGTGTCTGTTCCATCTGAGGCAGTTGAATGTGTATGTAAATCTATGATTTTTTGCATTTGACTTCCTATTTAGGGCATTTAAAAAAACTTAATGAAGAAAATATTCAAAAATTAATATTTTAAGGCTTTTCTATTTTATATATACACTTTATTTATTTTTCTTCAAGTGTGACATAGTTTTTAAGAATGACTTTAAGTCCAATATTTGGGAAATTGATTCTGTATTTTTCATTGTCTATTTCTTCTATAATCTTGCCACGCCCAAAGACTTTATGTGTGCAATAGCCAAATTTCTTGTATTTTGCACTTGAATTATTTTCTTGTAGTCCACTTTCTTCTTTCAAATTATTTTTATTTTGTAAGAAAGAATACAATTTTTGTTCATGTTCTTTAGAGATGATGTTCGTTTTTTGGAACGCCGCTGCTTGAGAACGGTTTTGCTCTTCTATTGGATTAGAATAGGAGCTTGGATTACGTTTTTGGAAAACTTGGCCATGCTGTACTTCTTGATATAGAGCGTATTTCTCTGGATCTATAGAGCGTATAAAGGGAGACGTGAGAGCGGATTCATAGCCAGCATGAATTTTAGAATAGAGAGAATTTGGCACAAATAAATCCAAACTTTTTCTTGCTCTTGTGCAAGCAACATACATAAGTCTGCGTTCTTCTTCAAATTCTTCTTCGCTTACAAGAGCATGCTTTGATGGAAAACGCTCTTCAACTAAATCCATGACTAAGACATTGTCCCATTCTAAGCCCTTAGCTGAATGTATTGTAGAGAGCACAAGGCAATTATCTTGTTCTACTTCTTCATCAGTGCTATTGAGAACAAGATTTGCAACAAATAAATCTAATTCTTTATAGGAATCAGAAATAGAGAGAAATTCTTCAAGAGCCTGTATTCTTTTAGGATAATCTTCTGGGTAGAGTTCTGGCATATGCTCTTTATGTCTATCAAGTATTTGGCTAAGCAGATTACGTGGATTTTGATTATTATTGTCTTTTGTGATTTGGTATTCGAGTTTTAATTTTTCTATCAAGGCAATATCTAAGGAAAAATCAGTATATTTAAGCAGCATTTTTTCAAAATTAGCCTTAGCTTTTTCGTCTTGTAGATTTTGACTTGCATCAAATAATTTCTGTGCTGTTTTCTTGCCAATGCCTTTTGCAAATGAAGCAATACGCTCAAAAGCTGGATAATCAAGTGGATTGAGGATAAGACGTAGATAAGCAAGAAGATCTTTGACTTCTGCCTTTTCTGTGACTTTAATTCCGCCGTATTTTTTATAGGGTATTCTTCTTTCATTTAATTCATTTTCTAAACGAAAAGCATGGAAGGCAGAACGGAAAAGTATTGCAATTTCAGATGGTTTTGAAGTGAGCAGAAGCTCTTGAATACGGTTTACGGCAAGTCTTGCTTGGGAAATATCACTCATAGCTTTATACACGCGTACAGGATGCGGCATAAGAATATCAAAAGTTTTAGAAGTGAAAAGATTCTTATTATAGCCTTCTTTTGCTTCTGCAAGAATACAATTTGCTATATCAAGAATGGCTTGTTCTGAACGATAGTTTTCTTCAAGATAAAGAATGCGAGTGTCGGTAAAATGTTTAGGGAATTCTAATATATTACGGACAGTTGCACCACGAAAAGCATAGATTGACTGTGCGTCATCGCCAACAGCCATAACAGAACCGCTGTCTCCAGCAAGAAGTTTAATAAGACGGGCTTGAACCTTATTTGTATCTTGGTATTCATCTACCATAATATGTTTTAAGTTATTGAGATAATAATTTAAAACACTTGGTTCTTCACGCAATAATTCTTCAAGTTCAAAAAGTAAATCGTCGTAATCGTAGAGGCCGTGTTTTCTTTTATAATCTGTGTAAGCATTTGATAATGTGAGGATATCGTCTGCAAAAGTGAGTAAATGGCAACTTTCTTTTTGTAGTAAATAGTCAAGATTAATTTCTTTATTTCTAGATTTTGAAATCATAGAAATAATGGCTGGTGCTTTTGGAAAAAGTTTGTCGCCCTTAGCTATTTTCAATTCTTCTCTACAGGTTTTGAGCACAGCACTTTGATCAGCACTGTCCATAAGATTTATATGGCCTTCTGATTTTTGTGCATGGCGAAGACAAAATTCTGGAACACGTCTTAAAGCTGAAAAGGCAAAAGAGTGAAAAGTTCCTGAATTCATAGACTTTAAATTTTGTGCAAGCAATAATGAAGCTCTGTCGAGCATTTCTTGTGAGGCTTTTCTTGTGAATG
The DNA here is from genome assembly GCA_964368455.1 of uncultured Desulfovibrionaceae bacterium. Taxonomy (GTDB): domain Bacteria; phylum Desulfobacterota; class Desulfovibrionia; order Desulfovibrionales; family Desulfovibrionaceae; genus CAYJAZ01. Next base: position 38,913 of record CAYJAZ010000016.1, on the reverse strand, counting down.
TGAGAAGAAGCATATTATGCACGGCCACACCTTGCTCTATCAGCCATGCAAGACGATAGACAAGGGTTCTTGTCTTGCCAGAACCAGCACCAGCAATAACAAGAAGAGACTGCTCTTTGGCTGTGACAGCATTGTATTGTGCTTCGTTTAGTGTTGAAATATCAAGCATAATTACCTAAAGATTTAATATGTATAGTAGTTTTACAAAATAAAAAATTAATTATCTTCTTCAATAAAGTCTGAAAAAGAATTTTCTGCTTCTTGTGATATTGGCAATGGATTGAGAACATCATCGTCTAATCTGTGGTTTTCTACAGTTTCTAAAAGAACTTTCCAAAGTTTTTCAATGCCATAATTTGAATGAGCAGAAACAGCAAGAGGCATAGTGCCAGAAAGTTTTTTCCAAAAACTTTGCGCTTGTCCTAATTCTTTTTGCTTAACTTTGTCACATTTTGTGAGTATTGGAAGAGATTTAAGGCCAACTTGTGTAGCAAAGGCAAGCATGTTCTTGTCTAATTCTTGAGGCGGAATGCGAACGTCAATTAATATGAGCAAAAGTTTGAGATTTTGCGTTTCTGCTAGATATTGTGTGATGAGTTCTGCCCACACATCTCTTTCGCTTTTTGAACGTTTTGCATAACCATAGCCAGGTAAATCTACAAGAAAGAAGTCTCTTTTCTTTACATTAAAGAAGTTTACAGAACGTGTTTTTCCTGGAGTAGAACTTACTTTAGCCAGATTTTTTCTTCTGCCTAATGCATTTAATAAAGATGATTTTCCCACATTAGATCTGCCTGCAAGGGCAACTTGTATGCCATGTGGTGGAATGAGTTGTTCGGGTGTATAGAGGGTAGAAATAAGTTCAATTTCTGGGAAATTAAATTTAACTTCTTGATTTGTATTATTTTTTATTGTTGTCATAATGTTCTCTTAAAAATTAAAGGAAGTAGAATGTAAAAAGTTGACAATTTTCCTTACAAAAGGCAAAATAACAAATTCTTGCTCATAAGGAAAGAATTTTCTTTGTATACATTAAATTTAAAATAACTCGATTTTGCTAAATTTGTGTGAACTTTAGAGAAATAAATTCTTTTTAATATGATAAAATTACTGAAATTAGAGGTTTTATAATGTATTCAACAAGTGAATTTAAACGTGGATTGAAAATAGAAATTGATGGTACTCCTTTCGAAATAATTGATTTTCAACACTTTAAGCCAGGCAAAGGCGGTGCGATGATTCGTACAAAATTGCGTAATTTATTAAATGGAAGAGTTGTAGACAACACTTTTAGATCAGGCGAAAAAGTTGAAAAACCTGATATGGAACACAGAGAAATGCAATACCTTTATCCAGAAGGCGACGATTTAGTTTTCATGGATCAAGTGAGCTATGAACAACTTCAAGTGAAAAGAGACTCCACTTCAGGCAAGGCAGACTTCATCAAAGAAGCACAAATTTGTAAAGTATTGCTTTATAAAGGTGAAGCTATAGACATCGAAATTCCAAATTCTGTTGTTTTAGAAGTTATTCAAACAGATCCAGGCGTGAAAGGCGACACAGTTTCGAATGTTACAAAGCCAGCTACTTTAGAAACTAATGTTGTTGTAAACGTGCCGATCTTTATTAATATTGGCGATAAGATTAAAGTCAATACTGATTCTCGCGAATACCAAGGCAGAGAATAGTTATCAAAGATAAGCCCGCATGTTTTGAATATGCGGGCTATTTTATGAACTTTACTATTAGTTTAGAAAAAGTTTTTTGTTTGTGAAAGAATAAGGGCTATATCATCATCAATAATGAGCGATCTTTCTTTGATTGGCTGAGGGCAATGCGAGGACATTTTGTTGATAGCACAGTAAAATGCCCTTGGATTATTTGCTGTGATTTCCCAAAATGGATATTTTATGATGACTGGAGTGTTTTGTCCTACTCCTAATTCAAGTAGTAATGTGTTTGAACTATTTGCTTTTTCAAGAAAGTCTTTATATCTTTTGAGTGCTAAATGCCAATATTCATCTTCGATAAAGAGATTGTCTTTTCGTAAATTTACAGTCATTGGAGCAGAACATTTTGGGCAATAAGGTATCAATTCTGATGGGATACGCATATTTTCTTGTTCTGTATACATCTTTTTCACGCTTTCTTCATTGTCATAATTTACTGTATGACACGCCTTTGAACATTGAAAAAGTCCATAATCGCCTTGAGTATAGAAAAGTTTTTCTTTGTCAAAAGTATTGTCTTGAAAAAGATGGTCGACATTGGTTGTAAGGACAAAATAGTCTTTGTTTTTAGTAAGATGCAATAAGTCTTGATAGACAGTTTTTTTTCTTTCTTCAATTTTTTGTGCGTATCTATTGATATAGATATGACGTGACCACCAAGCCCAATATTCTTCAAGAGTTTCAAATGGATAAAAGCCACCAGAATAAATATCTTTGATGCCGTATTTTTCTTTGAAATCTGAAAAATTATCATCAAAGCGTTTACCAGAATAAAGATGGCCGGCAGAGCTTGAAAGGCCAGCACCAGCACCTATTAAAAGGCAATCGCATTCTTTTATTTTTTGTGATAGTTCTTTAACTTTGTTCATAATATACTCTTTATTTTGATAATAAATTTAGATAAATATCATAGTCTTCTTCTTTGAAAACATCAAAAATAATCTCAATTTTTGCCTGAGTTCTTTTTTGGAAGGCTTGAACTTCTGCAAGTGCAATTTGTGCAGCTTTGTCTTGAGGGAAGCGAAATTCACCAGTTGAGATACAGCAAAATGCGAGAGAATTGAGCTTATTTTCTTCTGCTATTTCAAGGCAAGAACGATAGCAAGAGGCAAGAAGTAAGCAGTCGTTTTCGCTCAAGTTATTGTAGATTATTGGCCCAACAGTGTGTATAACGTTTTTACAGGGTAAGTTGTAGGCCTGTGTTATTTTTGCTTTTCCTGTTTTTTCATCATGCCCTTGCTTTTGCATAAGTTCTTGACATTCAAGTCTTAATTGTAAGCCAGCGTGAGTATGTATGATATTATCTATACATTTATGTAAGGGATAGAAACAACCTAAAAGTTTGGAATTTGCGGCATTTACTATGGCATCTACTTTTAATTTTGTGATGTCGCCTTGCCATAAATAGATATTGTCTGCAAATTCTATTAATTTTTCTTTCTTTTCTTCAGAATTTAATTTTTTGATTTCTTCAAATGTATATTTTTTTTGCTTTGCACAATTAAAAATACCCTTTTCTTTAATGTATTCTTGCAAAAAAGCGTCTTGTAAAGCAAAAAATTCCTTTTCTTTGTCTTGTGCAAGAGCTTTTGCAGGACGAATATTTGCTAAAGCTTGGTATTTTTCAAATAAAGTGTATTTTTCAAAAACAGTATTTGGGATTATCTTGCTTAAGTCTTTGTGTTCTGAAAGAAGATAAGCTACTATTTTTTCTAAGTTTTCTTTCATTTTTTATCCTTATAAATAAATTGTTTTATATCGAACAAAATACTATTAAGCATTTATTTTCAAGAAAGCAAGCTTTAGCAGACAAAAATTAAGAAATTCTTTTGAGAAGTGCTATGCTTTCAATATGTGGAGTGTGTGGGAAAAGATCAAAAGCTTCTAGATGTTCTAATGTGTAATTTTCTTTGAGAAGGGCAAAGTCGCGAGCTAAGGTTGCAGGATTGCATGAAATAATTAATATGTTTTCTATTTTAGATTTAACGATTGCTTGTAAGCTTTCTTTTTCTATGCCAGCACGTGGAGGATCGAGAATAATTAAATCTAAATTTTTATTTGCTTTTAGGAATTTTGAAAGGATTTTTGCGTCTGAAAGAGTAAAATCAGCATCAATTTCTAGTTTTTCTGCATTTTTAGTTGCAAACTCAATAGCTTGTTTGTTGATTTCAAGTCCTACAAGTTTTGTTTTGATATCTTTCATTTTCAAACTATGTGCAAGGCTTAAGCCAATGCCGCCTACGCCGCAGAAAATGTCTGCAAATTTCTTTATTTTAAGTTTTTCAACAAGTTTTATAGCAGAAGAATAAAGTTTTGAACATTCGAGGGTGTTAGTCTGAAAAAATGATTGATAACCATAGTTAAGGCTAAGTTTTTCATTGTTTATATTGAGATTTTCTTGAATTTGCTTTGAGCCAAATTGAGCTATAGCTTTTTCGCCAAAAGCAAGAGGAAGAAAGTTTTTTCTTGTGGAATGTACAATGCCAGTGATCTGTGGGAATTCTTCTTTAAGTTGTCTACAAACTTGATAGAGAGCTTGATTGTATTCTGGTTTTGGATAGCTTATTATTTCAAGAAGTAGTGAAGTGTTATCTTGGCTTGTTCTTGTTATAACATGGCGTAAGAAGCCTTCTGCTTCTTTATCTTCAACAAAGAAAAATGGAAGTTCATCATTGTTTTGAAGGCAAAGTTGTTCTAATCTGTGGATAACTCTATTGATAAGTGGAACACAAAGTTTGCAATTAACTTTTATGCAATTATGTGAATTTTTCTTTTTTAATCCAATGACTTTATTCTCTTTTTCTTGTGAAAAATCATCAATAAATCCAAAGGTAAATTCCATTTTATTTCTGTACTGGAATTTTTTTTCTGCAGGATTGATTTTAAAATTTGGAAGTTCGTATTTTGCAATTTTTGTAAAGGCATCATTAATTATTTTTTGCTTTGCCTTAATTTGTTCAGCATAATCAAAGTTTTGCCAAGTACAACCGCCACAATTTTCAGTGCTTTCACATTCTGCTTCTACTTCAAAGGGAGATTTTTTTATCACTTCTACAACATGAGCAAAGGCAAGATTTTTCTTCTCTTTATCGATTTGCACAAGAACTTCACTGTTTAGTAAAGCGTCTTCAACTATAATAACTCTATTGTCGGCATCGCGCCCAAGGCCTCTGCCTTCATGATCGAGAGTGTGGATAAAAAGTGGAATTTGTTTTGTAAAGTTTTTTTCAGAAGTTTTCATGTTGCTCCATAGCTGTTAAGAGATTGTTTTTATGGGAAAAGTTTAAATCTTTCTTGTAAAAAATAAAAAGGAATTAAGCTTGACTTTTTATACGATTTGAGTAAAGGTAAGACACGTTTTTTAACACAAGACTAATTATGAAATAAGAAAATGGGAGATAAAAATGAGTGAATTAATCCATAATGCAATGCAATCCTCAGCACAAGGCTTTGTTGGAGTTGGAGTTATCGTTATTTATTTTATTGTCATGATCTGTGCTATTGCATATAGAATCAAAAAAGGTGAACACCTTCATCACTAGGATATTTAAAAAAATATCTTCAGGCAGACTGTATTTTTAATCTCTGCTAAAGTCAAACCAAATTAAATAAGAAATTTGTGAAAAGCAGCTTGAATGTTGCTTAACTACTTTAGTTAATAAAGTATAAATTAAAAAATTATTAATAAATTATAAGTTAAAAATAAGAAAAAATAGAGAAAAGTATTAATAGAAAATACTGCATCAAGACTTCTTTTATGTATTTATTAAAAGAAGCTTTATATATAGTGGAAGATAGTTTAACTACGAAAAATTGATTGAAAAGATTATAGAAGACAAAAGAAAATAGTGTTGTTTATTGTTTGAAAAATTAATGAAGAAATTTGTGATTTAGTTGAAATTATTAGAGAAAATTATTGTATTTAAAAAGTAAAGAGGGATTTATGACTTTTAGACCAACCAGAAGCTTCCAAAGAAGTAAAATTGTAAAAGATCAAGACGAGTATTCAAACAAGCCTTATAACGAGGGCGACAACAATTTTGAAAAAAGAGCATACCACGACAATCGTGATGCTCGCCAAAACGACAATAGCTTTGTTCGTTCACCTTATAAGCCATATTCAAAAGATAATGGCTATAGAGAAGACAGAAATTTTTCACAAAGACCACGCAGAAATCATGAAGATGGCTACAATTCTCGTAATAGAGACGACGCCTTTGTGCGTGATCCAATGTATAATAAAAGACGCGATAATTTTCGCCCATATTCTCAAGACGATCAAGCTTTTTCTCGTTCAAATTCGCCTAGATACGAAAATTCAAGACAAGAATCGTCAAATTACGAATCTCGTAGAAATGACGATAATTTTCAAAGATCTGATAGAAATTCTTTCCAAAGAAATTCTTTCCAAAGAAATTCTGGCCCAAGAAATTCTGATTCAAGAAGAAGTTTTGACGAAGGCCGTGGCGAAAGAAATTCTTTCGATAGATACCCTAGAAATGACAGAAATTTCGACAGAAATAGAAGAGATTATGCTCCAAGAGAAAATTTTGTAGAAAATAATAATGCAAATAAAGACGATTTCTTTGCTCCGCATTTAAATAAAAAAGACGATAATTTTGATAAAAACTATCGTAATGATTACGATTCTACTCTTGCAAAAGAGCATAGAAATGAACGTGAACAAAATGTAAGAGAAAGAAGCAATAGAGGCTTTAGAGACAACGATTCTAGACAAGGCAATGGCTTTAGAGAAAGATCGTTTAGATCTGACGACAGAAACGACAGATTCGATAGAAATGACAGAAATGATAGATTCGACAGAAATGACAGAAACGATAGATTCGATAGAAATGACAGAAACGATAGATTCGACAGAAGCGACAGGCCTCAAAGAAGCCTAAGATCAGACAATGGCGAAAGAAATAATAGACAAAGAGGAAGAACCTCTCGTTTTTACGAAAATTTAGTCACTCTTTTTGATGTTGATAAAGAATTGCTTAATCTTTTATTCAGAAGAGCTGAATTGCTTGACGGCGTAAAAAGAGACAATAGAATCTCTCCTAATCTTGAAAAGAAATTGCGTCTTGCTTGGGAAGGCGGCACAGCAAAAATCACCAAAGATCCACGTATCGCAAGAGATTTCTTCAATTTATTACAGCAACTTGAACCAATTCCATACGCCTATAGCAAACCAAATTACTACAGCCTTGCTCCGCAATTTACACCAGTACAAATAGATTTGCCAGGCGCTCCATGCTCACGTCAAGTGAGAATGCTTTTTGCTTTAGCAGCGGCATCAGGTGCAACTACGAGTTTTAATACGCATTTATCGCCTATGCTTATGTCTTCTATTAAAGCATTTAATCAGCTTGGCGGACAATTGTGGTGGGAAGGACAAGACAGCGTCTTATCACGTGGCGGTTCTGGCGTGATGCCGTATCTTGACAAAATTGTGCCTGTAGGAAGTGATGAACTTACATTTTATCTTGTTTTAGCAATGTCTTTACTTGTTCCAGCACGTTTAAAACTTGTTGGTGATGGGGCATTACGCTTTATCAATACACAAGCAATAAAGAACTTTTTGCCGAATTTGAATGCACGTTTAACTACTGTTATTCCAGGGCAAGAAGGTATTCCTGTCCGTGTTGAATCTGCGGGTATGATGCCAAATAAAATTGAACTTACTGCTGATTTACCAAGCGATTTCATACTTGCACTTATTCTCACTTCATGTTTGCGTAAAGAAGAAGGAGAGATTGAATTTACTTTGAAAGAGCATAGCTCTAAAGAAAGTATTATTTCAGAACTTTCTTCAATTTTTACTTTAGTTCAAATTCCGTGTAGATTTGACGATGATGGCGAAATTCTTACAATTAAACTTACTGTAGCAGAACCTGTTTTTGTTGAAAATATGGATATCGAAATTGATCCTATGTTTGCTTCTTGCTTGCTTGCTATGCCTGCTTTTGCTGGCGGAAAGACAATGTTGCGTGGTAGATTGAATGCTAAAGACTTATATTGTCTTGACTTTTTACGTTCAACTGGTTTAAGCATTACATGTGAAGAAGATTGTCTTACATCAGAACATCCAGGAAAGAAATTAAAAACTCCTGATCTCTCACAAGCTCCATCTTACCCAATGGCTTTGATTTTCTCAATTCTTTCTGCTTTGAGTGGTGAAACAGTTAAGCTTCCTGAGATTTCAGATAAATTTGCTGAAAACACACAGGAAGATATGGTACATGGTTTCTTAGCTCAAATAGGTTTAAAAGTTGATGAAGAAAATGTTCTTGTAAAATGTGAAGTTGAAACAAGTGCATGGTTCTTACCAAGCGGAGATTGGGGGCTTGCAGCTAGTTTATTAGCCTTTATGCGTCCAAATATATTGCTTGTAAATCCAGAACTTGTGACTGCTCTTTATCCTGTTTTCTGGAGAGTGTATAACACTTTACCGATACCAACTATGGAAGCAGCTCCAAAAGAAGAAATTGAAGAAAAAGAAGAAGTGAAGCATAGAAGAGTGATTGCTTCTGATATTTTAGTTGAAGATTTTGAAGAAATGGAAGAAAGCGAACTAGGCGAACTAGAAGAAGCAAATGGGCAAAATTCTGCAAACGACTTTTTATTTGCAGATGAGGAAGCGAGCGAAGTCTATGAAAAATCTGACGAATTGAGCGACCAAGAGAATGAAGAAGATTCTTTTTTCCAAGTAAAGCATCCAGACGATGAAGAATAAAGCATTATTTAAATAATTACGAAAAATCCCTTTTAGAACAGCTTCAATTATTATTAAGACTGCTCTAAAAGGGATTTTTTATTCTAAAACGATAAAAAAGCTTGAAAAACGACCTTGCTCTACTAAAAACCAAGAATTGTATAAAGATTCTTGTTTTACTTTTTTAAAATGTATTGTATACTTTCATAGACTTAGCAGTTTCTTTATTGAAGCCAAATATAAAATAATTTTGAATATAATGAGGAATATATGAATTTAATTTCAAAAATAAACAAAGCGAGAAAAGTTTTTTTTCTATTAAATCTTTTGCTTTTATCTATGCTTTTATCTGGTTGTGCTGAATATATGGATAATCTTTCTATTCCAAATCCTTTTGAAAAGAAAGAAGCAAAATCTGTCGATGCTGTCTATTACGGACATTTTAGCGATATTCCAATTCCAGTTGATATGGAAAAAGACGTAAATAATACAAAGGTTGTTTTTTATAATGACAATGTTTCAGGTATAGAAATTTATGAAGGCCGTGTTGAAATTAATTCTTTAAGTGCAGCTATGGAACACAATTTATTAAAGAATAAATGGACCTTGATTGCTAAAGAATTAGACGAAAAAATAATGCAAGTTTATCAAAAAGATAATCGTTTTGCAATAATCACTCTTTATAATCAAACACTTACAACAGGTATGGACGTTTGGGTGCTTGATAAATTGCCACAAAACATGAATTATAAAACAAAGAAAGTTACTCCTAAAAAACCTGTAACAAAAGCACCTCTTCAGCAAAAAGACGAAGCTGTAGAAACCATTGATACAACTATTGGTAATACCTATGAGCAAGGAAAAACGGCGGTTACAGATGGTTATGACAATACTGTAAAACCTACTGTTGACGCGATGAAGCAACAAGTTGTAGACACTTATAATACAGTTGAAAATTCTGTAAGCAATACTACACAAAGCACTGGCATTACAATTGATACTACAAAAAAAGAAATAAAAGAAGGCTATGTTGAAGCTAAGGAAGAAGTGAAAGAAGCTTCTTCTGATATTATATTGTAATAAAAGTATAAAATTTTTAAAAGGAATGCTTATGCAAGAACATCTTCTTTTTGAAATGCAGGAACAAAAGAAAATTCATCTTGGTGTTACAGGTTCTATCGCCGCTTATAAGGCTATTTCTTTAATGCGTGCATGGCAAAAAGTTGGCATTGAAGTGAGTGTCACTTTGACTGATGCGGCTAAGGAATTTGTGACAGAACTTTCTTTTGAAAGTCTTGGAGCAAATCCTCTTTATAAAAGTATGTTTAGCGACGCTTTTTCACATCTTGCACCAGAAAAAGACGCCGATGCCTTTATTATTGCTCCTGCAAGTGCAGACACTTTAGCCCAATTAGCAACAGGTAGAGCTGATACTCTTCTTGCCGCTCAAGCTCTTGCTTATTCAAAAACTATTCATTTTGCTCCGGCAATGAATCCAAAAATGTGGGCAAATCAGGCCACACAGGATAATGTTCGCTTACTTGAAGAAAGAGGGCATGTTTGCATCACGCCTGACAGCGGTTTAGTGGCATGTAATGACGAAGGACAGGGCAGACTTGCTTCTGATAATATGCTTTTCTTATACGGTATAAAGAGTGTTACTGAGCAAGATTTGGCAGGTAAAACTGTTTTATTGACAATAGGTGCTACGCAAGAACCTTTTGATGATATCCGTTATTGGACAAATGGAAGTACGGGAACAATGGGCATGTGCCTTGCTATTGCTGCTTGGCTTAGAGGTGCTTATGTTCATGCAATTTGTACAAAATCTGTCTCTCTTTATTCGCCAGAAGATGCATTATTCCAAAGACATACAGTGCAATCTGCCGCAGAATTGCTTGAGCTTTCAAAGGGGCTTTGGCAAAAATGCGATTATGGAATCTTTACTGCTGCTGTAGCTGATTTTTCACCAGAAAAACATGGTAGAGGAAAATTCAAAAAGAATGAAGCAGAAGATGGATTTTTATTACAATTCTATCCAAATGAAGACATTTTAAAGACTTTAGCTTCGGTAAAAAGAGCTGATCAAAAAGTTCTTGGTTTTGCTGCTGAATATGCAGAAGACATTCAGCAATTACGCAAGCTTGGTATTGATAAAATGTATGCGAAAAATATGGATATGGTTGTAGCAAATTTACTTGAAGATGGCTTTGGCACTATAGATAATAGGGTTTATGTTGCCGATAGATACACAAGAGAAGAGGATTGGGAAAAAAGACCTAAAACTCAAATAGCATGGGATCTTCTCACTTGGCTTAATGAAATTTAACGAAATTAAGGACTAAAAATGTTTGTAAGAAGCAAGCCATTGCCAATACACACAAAAATCTGGCAACAAGCTGGATTAGACTTTCTTTTTATTCCAGAAGAAGAAAGAAGAACTTTGTTAAAAAACAAAGCAGACACAAAGCCAAGTGTTCAGAATTATTCAAATATAGTAAATAATATTCCCTTGAATAAAGAGAATTCAACTTTGCATCAAAAAGACAATGTTGATGCAGTAAATAAAAAATTTAATATTGATAATAAAACAATATCTTCCACAAATAAGCAAGTTTTAGAACAAAATATTTCTAATTCTCCTCGATCTTCTGAGGAAGCAAGAGAATTGAGCGAAAATGAAATTGTGTATAATTCACAAGGCAAGGCTTTAGCTTCGCTTCCAAAAATAATTAAATCCTTTGAATGGAGTGAGGAATGGGAAGAATTATTTAAAAAAATCGCAAGAAGCAATGCACCTAAGATTGCATGGACATATGCCGGCCTACATGCTGATATTTTAAAAAATACATATTCAAATGCCAATAGGCAGGAAATTGTTCGCGATTTAGTGACAAATCTCAATTATAAAAAGGCAGGTTCTAATGTTTTTGTGCCTTTTGATATGCCAACAGAGAGCACAAAACTCTATATAGACACAATGAAAAACGACGCAGTCTTTTTTTGGTCTTCTTTATTAAGGTTAAAGGTAAAAGTGCTTTTTGTTTTTGGCGAAGAAGCCAGAGAAGCTCTTTTATTGAAGAAAAGTTCAAAATACACTTCTTTTATGCACAATGCCCACGCTCATTATAAAGTTTATTATTTGCCTGATATCTTATCTTTAAGTGAAAGAAGCGAAAGAAATTCTTTACTTACTTATCTCAATCAACAGCTTTCAAGTATTGTATTATAAATTTAGCAAGATAAAGTAAAAAAAATTATTTGCTCTTTCTTTCAAGCTCTAAAGTATTTTTAAATAATGTCGTATAAACTATTGTGCATGCTTAAAATAGCCTTATTCACTTGTGTCTATTGCTAGAAAAATTGCAGTACAAGGATTTTTATGAGATATATGCAAAAAAATATATTAACTCTTCTTCTTTGCTTAATATTAGCAATGATGACAACAGCTTGTTCAAATAAAAATTATCCGCGTGAACCTTCTTCTATAGCTGATTTCGCACCAAATATGTCAGCTAAAGATTCAGAAATTCAAATGAGAGAGCTTAAAGTTCAAGTGCGTGAAATTGCGGATCAACTCCTTGAACATTATCCAGGACAAACACTTAATGGAAGATTTGCTCTTCCGACTTCTTTTGTTAATCTAAATAATAAAGACGAAAGCAATGATCTTGGACGCTATATTTCAGAAGCCCTTATACATGAATTTACCATGCATGGCTTGCTTGTTTTTGAATATAGAACAACAAATACTATTTCAAGCTCTGATTTAGGCGATTTTATCTTCAAAGATAAAGCCTTTAAGCATGTGAATAAAAAGAACAATGCTCTTTATATTACAGGCACTTATTATAAAGATGAAGCAGGGCTTTTTATCAATGCACGTTTACTTGAGCCAACAGGCAGAGTTTTGAGGACAGCTCAAGTTGTTTTACCAATGAATCATTTGCTTGCAAGAATGACTTCAGTACCAAGTCTTGAAGCTGGTGGTATGAAAATTAGGGGTAAATGGTGAAGATAATGAAAAAATATAGGAATTTTCTTTTTTCTCTTTGTCTTCTTCCTTTTTTGACTGCTTGTTCACTAGGCGGTAAAATGGGATTTATTAGCCCTTATAATGATCAGAATGAATACGGAAATAAAGGCGATCAATACTATTGGACTAATCATTCTTCCGCGCTGGCTTATGCACATAAGCTAAAGGCGCACGGAAGGTTTGAAATAGCTAAAGAATACTACCTCATAGCTTTGGCTGAAGCAAGAACAATAGAAGAAAAGGAATGGATTGATAGAGAACTTGATATTGTTGATTTACAAATAAGATCAAGACGATAATTAAAGACTTTGACAAATGTTATTAAATAACTTGATAAAGATGTTTTTTCTTGGTAAAATATTTAGAAGGTAAATTTTCAACATTTGATAAAGACTAAAAAAGTATAAATATGAGCAAAATATGAAAAATAAAAAAGCACTTATCCTTATCTTCTTGCTAAGCATAGCCCTTCTATTGCCTCTCACTGCGGCGGCGGCTTTTTTTAATAAAAATAAAATGGCAAATGCGGCACAAAGTATAGCAAATGAAATGGATAGACAAATTAAAAAAACATATATAAACCACGATTTTACAAAAAAAGATTTGACAATAATATCAACTGTTGCAGTAGATATTAATGATATGAAGAAAACAAATGCTTTAGCAAGACAGATGAGCGAAGAAGTGACTACAGCTCTAGCAAAGATGGGCTATCCTCTTCTTGAAATCAGAAAGGCTGAAGATATTGTTATGATTGAAAAAGAAGGTGAATTTGTACTTACTCGTGATTTACAAGAGCTTGCAAGTACAAATGCACTTGGTGTTGCTGTGCTTACGGGTACTTATCTTATGACAAAAAAAGATATGCGATACTCTATGTCACTTCTTAATTTACCTTCAAATAAGGTTTTGGCAAAAGCTTCTGCTTATGTGGACTTAGATGAAGAAATGCTTATGATGGTGACAGAAAGGCCTTCTTCGTTAAGGCCTAGTGTGCAAACGCAATTAGACAATTATTAATTTGTTTTATGCATTAACAAGAAATACATTCTGGGGGAAAATATGTCACAAACGAACATATTACTAGAGTCAGGAACAAACGAACTTGAGATTGTAGAATTCTATATTAATGAAGAAGGCTATCGTGGGCATTATGGTATAAATGTTGCCAAAGTAGTTGAAATCATTAGAATGGAAAATGTAACAACAATGCCACAGATGGGTCATGAATCTGTTATGGGTGTTTTTCCTTACCGTGATGGGAAGGTTATACCTCTTGTTGATTTAGCTATTTTCTTAGATAAAGATCCTGAAAGTGTTGAAGATCCAAAAATTATTGTCACAGAATTCAATAGAGTACAAACTGCTTTCTTGGTTTCAGGTGTGAATAGAATTTATAGACTGAGCTGGACAGATGTTGAGCCTCCAGGAAAATTTCTTGAAAAAATGTCTTCACAATCTATCACAGGTGTTGTGAAGATTGAAGACAGAGTTGTTTTCTTGATAGATCTTGAAGCTATTGTTGCAACCTTACAGCCAAGCCTAGCTATGAAAGTTTACGACACTGATCTAGTTGAAAAACCTAAAAGAAAATTCCGTATCATACATGTAGACGATTCTGCTTCTATTCGTCAGCTTGTAGGCAGAATGCTTGAGCAAGATGGCAGATTTGAAGTTATGCAATGCCAAGACGGTAGAGAAGCTTATAATAAACTTTTAGAAATTAAGAAAGAAGCTCTCAAAACAGACACACCTGTAGAACATTTTATTCAAGGTGTTATCACTGATATTGAAATGCCGTATATGGACGGCCTCACTCTTTGTAAAGAAATTAAAGATGATCCTTTCTTTTCTAAACTTAGTATTGCAGTCTTCTCATCTCTTATTACAGATGCTTTGTCGCATAAGGCTGAAAGCGTTGGGGCAGATGCACAATACGCAAAGCCAGATCTACAAAGCATTGCGGATAAAATGTATGAACTCATTTTAGAGCGTAATGCAGATTTGCCTGAATAATTTATAAAATATGAAAAGCGAATTATATGAAATAATTCGCTTTTTTATGTTTTCTAAATATAATATTTATACAATAAAAAAGCCCAAATTTTATTTGGGCTTTATTGTTTATAAAGAGTTTAGTATTTTCCTCTCAATTCCTTTGCTAAAGGTTCGTCAGCAGGTAATTTAGGATTGAGGTTGATTGTTGGTGGTTCTGGATAAGCGATTACAGATTGTTCATAACGAGCTTTTACCATATTAGTAATGTCTATAGTCACAGGTATTGTTGGATTAGTGTATAAAACACCTGAACTTTCTATAATAAGATCATAATTCTTGTTTTCTTCAGCAATAATACCTTGTAAACTTGTGAAAAGAAGCTGATTTATTGTATTCTTAGTTTCGTCAAATTCGCCTTGCATACGCACAGTAGCTTGATGAAGAATGTAGGCTGAATTTTGTTTGAATCTATAGGATTTTAGCTTGTTTTCAATAGCTGTAAGGTTTTTTTGAGTTGCTTCTTGCACTCTTGAAATTTGTTCAATTGCTTTTTGTGTTTGTGAACTTTGTTGGAGAATTTGTTCTATATTGATAACAGCAATTTTTTCAATTTTTGGTGCTTCTTCTACAACAGCTTTTTCTTCCTTATTGCAAGCTACCAAAGAAAGCAAACAAATGCAGGTGAGGGTAAATTTTTTTAAAGTCGAAAATTTAGATAGATTTGTTAACATGCTCACTCCTAATAAATGATAACAATTAAGTATATACTTCGATATATTCTTTATTTTTCAAACCATAAGCCTATATCAAAAAATATGCAAGAATTTTGTTAGTAAAATTTAGTTGAATTTTTTATACAAAAGGCTTTGTGAGCCAAAATTCTCACAAAGCCTTTGTTTTAGAATTTAGATTAGTTTTTTAATAGCCCAATTATTTGCTTTAGCGTATTCTTCAACAGCTTTGCCACCAAGTGCCACTGATTGAGCGTTTTCTAAAGCTTTTTGTAATGGAGCTGCAAAATTATGGAAATCTTCAAGTTTTGTTGACATAACTTCATCACGAATTTGTTGACGAATTTCTTCGGTATCGTGGGTAAGCTCACGCCAAAGTGATGTCAAACCTTGCGCACTTGGAAGTAAATAAGTGTCGATATCGCCAATAGTTCCAATGATAGCACAGGTTAAATCTCTTTGACTTAGATGTAAATTACCTAAGAAATCAGGTGCTTTTTTGTATACTTCAAGACTTTTTTCCACTTGTGGATCTCTGTAAGAAACAAAGGCAAAAGAACCATTTACTCTAGAATAACGAACAAAGCAACCATAAGCACCGCCTTGCACACGTATTCTATCCCAAAGATAACCCATACGTAAAAAGCGGCTTATAACCAGAGATGAACCATGGAATTTATAACCATGTTCGTGTAAGTTTGTGCTCATTCCAACATAATTTACCATGGCAGGAACAACTAATGCTTCGTTACCATTCAATAAATTTACTTGCCATTCTTGTTTTGTGCTAAGGCCTTCTTTGCTTTCAATCTTTTCTAATAATGGATCGAAAACTTTTTCAGCTAATTCTAAAAGTTCAGCATTTGCAGTTAAATCAAGAAGTGCGTTTGCTTTTTTGAAAATAGTTTTGTGTATTGTTTGTAGAGTATCAAGAACTTTTTCCCAAGATTCTTCTGTGTTTTTAGATAATTCTCTAATAAAATCTAAATAACTCACACCTTGCATATATTCATTGATAGCACCAACTTTTGAATGTCTAGCATTGAGTTGTGATAAAACATAAGAATGTCCACCAGGAATAATAGCTTGTTCTAGTCTTGCTTTTTCCTCAAAAACCATTTGTGAAAAACGTTCTTGATTGTCAAAATCTATATTAAAGATAATTTCTTCAAATAAAGATGTAAGATTAGTCAATTTGTCCTTTGTGGCCTTACCCGCTAAAATAAAGGAGGACAAAGCTTCGCTTGAATCTATGCGAGATTGAACACTTGAATAAGCAGCAATACCGCCTGTAGTTGCTTCAATTTCAAGTCCTAAGTCAATGAAATCATAGTTTTTTGTGCCCATTTCTGTAAGAGCTCTTGAATAAAGAGAAAGATAAGGAAGCAGGGCATAGTCTAAATCATCAAGGCCAAAGACAAAGCGTGAATATAAAATGCCTGTTGTATCAAGAGCATGTCGAAAAATTGGAAGCTTTGCTTGCTTTTTTTCAAGAGGTATAGTTTGGTTTTTGAGTGATAAATCAGCAAGAGTGAGCATTGGAATTGTTGCTAAAGCTTCTTCGCTGTCTTCTTTTTCTTGTGCGGCAAGCAATCTTTGGCTTTCTTTATCAGTAAAAGTTCTTTGCTCTTCATTCATTTTATTATAAACAGCTTCAACTCTTGCTCTTTCTTCTTCTTGTCTTCTTTGTGCAAGTTTAGTGTCAGGCACAAGATTAACAAGAATTCTATGTGTATTATCAAGGAAGTATTCTTTGATAAGGTCTTCAAATACTTGTTCTTTATTAGCAAGTCTAGCCTTTATGCTAGCAAGAGGTTTTTCCCAAGCAAGAGCTGTGAAAGGATCTTCGTCGTAAAGCCAATGTGTGAGGCTTTGAGTCATAGCAACAAGGCCTTTTGGGTATCTGCCTGTATTTGCTTCACGAAGATTAAATTCTGTTGCATTTACAGCTGCTTCAATGGCTTTTTGTGGAATGGAATTTTCAACTAAATCAGCTAAAGTATCGAGAATAAGAGCTTCCATTTCGTCTTCTTTGCCTAATTCCATAGAACGAAGGCCAATTGAGAAATACATTTGTGCTAAATCGCCTTCTAAATGTCCTGTAATGTCTTCGCCAAGTCCTGAATCTATTAGAGCTTTTCTCAAAGCTGAACCAGGAAGTTCTGTTAAAATATGATCAAGCATACAGAATAAAAGATTTTTTTCTACATCATAGCTTTCGCATAAAAGCCAATTTACTGTAGCATGGCCTTTGGCTTTTTCGCTTTGGGCATCATCTTCTTCATCTTCGCCTTGGGCTGCAACTTCAAATGGTACTTCGATTTTTCTTGGTGTTGAAAGTTTTTTCTGTAATGAAATAGAAGAATTAAGCTCTATTTTATCAAAAGAAGAAATAACTTCGTCCACTTTTTTTAAGCGTGTTTCTTCATCATCGTCGCCCCAGAAAAAGAAACGTGCATTAGTAGGGTGGTAGTATAATTTATGAAATTCTTCAAATTCTTCAAATGTAAGATCTATGATATGTTCTGGCGCACCACCTGAATCTAAAGAATAGAGATTGTCAGGGAAAACAGCTTGTTGTGATTGTTCGGCTAGTATGGAATCAGGCGATGAATACACGCCTTTCATTTCATTATAGACAACACCTTTAAATTGCCATTTATCAAGAGTGTTGCCTTCTGAAGTGTCTACATGCCAGCCTTCTTGAGCTAAAATATCCTTACCTTCGTTTGTGCGAACACGTGGGAAGAATACAGCATCCATATAAACATCCATAAGATTATAAAGATCTTGAATATTTGTACTTGCAACAGGATAACAGGTTTTGTCAGGATAGGTCATTGCATTCAAAAATGTTTGCAATGAAGATTTTAAAAGTTCAACAAATGGTTCTTTTGTTGGATATTTTTGAGAGCCGCACAAGACTGAATGCTCCAAAATATGGGCAACACCAGTAGAATTTTTTGGCGGAGTTCTAAAATTTACGCCAAAGCATTTATTTATGTCGTCATTGCAAACTGAAAGCAGTTCTGCTCCAGTTTTCTTGTGTTTATAAAGTTTAACTATGCCATTAACTTCTGACATGTTTTCTTCTTTTATGAGTTCAAAACCGTGTGTTAACATAAGTGTTTATCCTTTTAGAATATGTTTTATTCAATTTCTGAAATGTTTTTCTTGTTTTTATTATATAAATACCAACCAAGTAAGGTGGCTATTACTAAAAGTAATGCCGAAATAATAACTTGAGTGTATGTGCCCAGTTGTATGCCTGTGCCTAAAAGTGAAAAAATAAAATTTTGTGGAATATAACCAGTTATAGAGCCAAGAATAAAGGGAAGTGCTTTTATCTTTGTCATTCCAGCAAGCATATTTGTTGCTAAATTATTGCCAACAGGTAAAAGACGTATAATCAAAGTCATGCTATAGGTGTTTTTGGAAAGGAATTTTTCCATTTTCTGAATCTTATTGCCGAATTTTTTTTGTACGTATTTTTGGCCAACTAAACGTGCATAAAAAAAGGAAAGAAGACAGCCTAAACCTGTGGCAAGAGTAGCAAAAATAGTTCCTAATAGAGCACCATAAGCATAGCCGCCAACAAAGGAAATGAGCTGGCGAGGAACAGCAAAACAAACCATAAGGCCTGCAAAGCCAATATAAAGCAATACACCAAAAAGGCCATGTGCTTTAAAATGCTCTTCTATCAACCTTTTATAAGCTTCTTGACTTGGCTCAACCGCTTGTAAAATATAAGCACCAAGTGCGAGAAATATAAAGATTGAAGCTATTTTTACTATTGCTTTAAACATAATTAAACTTCGTTTTCTGCTTCAATTTTATTGGTATTTGGCATACTTGATTGAATTTGTTCAGAATTATTATTGCAAGAGCAAGACAAAGTGCCTGTGGCTGGACGTGAATTGTTTTGATTGATTTCTGATTTTAATTGGTATTTTTTAATTCGTCTGAAAAACCAATTCACAACAAGTAAATCTTGCGAAGCAGAAATGCCTCGAGTCCATGTATTGTATTTTGAAACACCAGTATAACGATCTCTATGGTTTACAGGAATTTCAGCTATTTTTGCTCCTTCCATTTGCATAAGGCTGACAAGAAATCTATGCATGCCTTTGAATTGTAGAGGTAATCTTTTTGCCATGCTTGCACGCATGATTTTAAGCGAACAACCTGTATCGTGGACATTGTCTTGAGTGAGAGATTTACGAAAGGCATTGCCGATTTTTGAAGCAAGTCTTTTAGAAGAAGTATCCTTTCTTTGATGTCTCCAGCCTATAACCATATCATTGCCTTTGTCGAAAAGTTCAAGCATTTTAGGTATATCAGCTGGATCGTTTTGCATGTCTGCATCCATAGTGATGATGAGTTCATTTTGTGCTTCTTGAAAACCTGCACAAAAAGCCGCAGATTGGCCACAATTTTTGACAAATTCGAGGATTTTGACATTGTTATTGTCTTGCATAAGCTCTCTGATTTTCTTAGTAGAAAAATCTGTGCTCGCATCGTCTACATAGATGATTTCCCAAGTATTTCCAATCTTTGTCATGACATTTTTAATTTCTTCAAACAAAGGAAATATATTTCCTTCTTCATTATATACTGGAAGCACTATTGAAATAGAATGTGACATAATAGCCTTTAAGTGTTAGAATGTTTAGTTTTTTAGATTTTGAAGCAAGGTGCACCATGCCCAAGCCCAGCAGCAAAAGATTTTCTTAAAGCAGCATTCAAATAGCTTTGAGCTTTTGTGACTGCAACTTCAAGAGGAAGATCATAAGCAAGATAGGAAGCAATAGCAGCAGAAAGCGTGCAACCAGTGCCATGGTTGTTTTTTGTGTCTATATGTGGTTGATGTAAGGCTTGAATGGAATTTTTTGTGATAAGCCAATCTGTCATCATAATAGTTTGATCTTCAAAATGACCGCCCTTAATCAAAACAGCTTCAGCACCCATTTCAAGCAATTTTTTACCAGCTTTATGCACATCTTCTTCATTATTGATTAAAATGCCAGTAAGATGTTCTGCTTCTGGTTTATTTGGTGTGAGTAAGCTTGCTAAAGGAATGATTTTTTTGATTAAAGCTTCTATGGCATCTTCTTGTAATAATTTATGTCCTGATTGACTGACACAAACAGGATCAACTACTAAGGAAAATTTTTGTTTATTCGTGAAATAAGATTCTAATTCATGGGCTACAACTTCGATGAGCTCTGATGAAAAAAGCATGCCAGTTTTTGCTGCTTTTGGTGTGAAACCATGAAAGAGAGTTTGTAATTGTTGTGCTAAAAAATCAGCAGGAACAGGATGAATTGCGTCCACACCTAAGCCATTTTGTGCTGTGAGAGCTGTGATTGCAGAAATAGCAAAGCCATCAAGGCAAGTGATGGTCTTTATATCCGCTTGAATTCCAGCGCCGCCGCCTGAATCAGAGCCAGCTATAGTAAGAATTGTAGGTAATACTTTCATGTATTTTCCTTATAGAGTTTATTTTATTGATTCTCTGCTAATTTGAAATCTACTTTAATCTTGTAGAGCTTGATTGCAGGAAGATTAATAATGTCTATGCCAGTTTTTTGTGTGATTTGTGCTAAAGTTTCTTCAACTTTTTCCCAAGAAGAAGCAATGAGTGTGAACCAAATATTAAATTCATGCTTTCTTAGATAGTTATGAGTGACACCAGTAATATCATTCACAGTTTTAATAAAAAAATCTTTTTTATCATCAGGTACTTTTGCTGCACAAAGAGTAGAACGAAAGCCAAGTTTTGAAGATTGGAAATTTGCACCTAATCTTCTAATCAATTTGTCTGCTTTTAGTTTTTCTATTCTTTCAAACACAAGTTCTTCACTAGTATTGAGCATTTGTGCTAAATCTTTGTAAGGTCTTGGCGAAATAGGGAAATTTGTTTGGATAATATCAAGTATTTCTCTATCAAGCTTTTCTAAGGCTTGTTGATCTAAAATTTCGTGTGACATGTTAAACTCTTTTATAAAAAATATGTTATTATAGTGCCTTATAATATAAAGTAGGGCTTGAAACAAAAAAATCGATTGAAATTATTTGCTTGCAAGCCATACTATACTATTTTTTAAATGACATCAAATTATTTATTATTGACGATTTTTTGCCAATTCTTGCAATCTTGCTATACGTTCTTCTGTAGGCGGGTGTGTAGAAAAAAGCGAAGCCATTTTTGAGCCAGCAAGAGGGGATATGATAAACATATTCTCTGTAGCTGGATTTGCGTTTTGCATAGGTATTTGCTTAGAATAATTTGAAATTTTAAATAAAGCCGAAGCAAGTGCAAGAGGATCATTACTATAGCTTGCACCGCCAGCGTCGGCATGGTATTCGCGTGTTCTTGAAATTGCCATTTGGATGAGTGAAGCGGCAAGTGGAGCGAGAAAAGCGAGAATAAGTGCAGAAAAAACGTTTGAATTTCCATTTTCATCACGATTTCCGCCAAGAATTGCAGACCATTGCAACCATGAAGCAATTGAAGTAATGGCAGAAGCGAGCACGCCTGCTACTGTTTGTAAGAGAATATCTCTGTGAGCAATATGCGCAATTTCGTGTGCAAGCACGCCACGCAATTCTTCAGGTGTGAGCATTGCCATAATTCCCTCTGTGACAGCAACTACGCCATTTTCAGGATTTCTGCCTGTAGCAAAAGCATTTGGTGATTGTTCTGGAATGAGACAGATTTTAGGTTTTGGAATTCCTGCATTCTTTGCTAATTCTTCAACAATTGTATGTAGATATGGAGAATCGTTATAAGAAAGTTCTCTTGCTTTATACATTTTTAAAACAATCTTATCAGAAAACCAATAAGAAGAAACATTCATTATTAAAGCAAAGCCAAAAGCAATAATAACACCGCTTTGTCCGCCAATTGCACCGCCCATAACGATGATAATGCCAGATAAAAGTGCAAGTAATGCAAGAGTTTTTATTTGTGTTGTCATAAAATTTTACCTTTAATTTATTCAAAAATAATTTATTTGGCGTGGTTAAGCTCTTCTTTTTTGTGTTGACACTTTATTTTTTTTTGAACATACTTAACTACGCTTCTCATGAAAGTTAATACTTCTTTACTTATTTGACAAGTGCTTAACTATGAGCAAAGGAAAAAAATTAGAACATTTTTTAAAAACTTCATATTAAAATGTTCTAAGGAAAAATATTTCAAGGTAGAGTACATGCTAGAAGAAAATAGAGATAAGAGTTTAGAAAAATATAGACTAGACGATGGCCTTAGAGCTTTGGCTTACGAAGAGGCTGATATTTGTCATAAAGCTTGTATCAAATCAGCTATTGCTCTGCATTTTAGCCTTTTAGAGAAATTTGTCCCAATAAAGAAAAAAGAAGAAAGAAGTGCTTTTTTCATTGAAAGCGAAAAAAAATCTGCTCGCACTTCTATCTATATTATAGATGAAGATTATACATCTCCAGCTCTTTTTATCGCTGCTTTAATGCCTGCTCTTATGGCTCAATCTTCTCCATATATAGTTTTTTTATCTATTCCGAGTAAAGAACTATTGCTTTGTTTAGAATTACTTGGTTTGGAAGAAGTTTTTTATATGCCAAATATAGATCAAGTTTTAGAAAATTTTGATCTATTAGGAAATGATTCTCTTTCAATGCTTTGTATTTATTTAGGAAATAAATATAAAGCAGAGATAGAAGCATATAGTAAGAAGCAAGATATTCATTTTTATTCTTCCTTTGAAGAGCCAAGAGTTTTTGCAGATAGAAATAAAGAAATTTTTACTTTTGCTTATCCAAATTCACAGATTTTAGACATTAATGATGAAATAAATGAGAAAAACAGGATAGATATAGTTTTTAATAATTTGAGTGAAAAGATAAAATTGAAATACGAAAAAAACTTCTATGCAAGTCTTTTTGTGAATTCAGGTTTAGAATTTTACTATCCAGCTCTTTTTGATGAAAAAATCTTTATACAAGAACAAAAAAGCATTGCTTTTGCAGAGTAAATATGTACGAAGAAATTGCAGATAAAATAAGAAATATCGGGATTATAGCCCATATTGACGCAGGAAAAACCACATTATCTGAAAGAATTTTGTATTATACAAATAAAATCAGCTATATGGGAGAAGTGCATCAAGGCACGGCAACAATGGACTATATGCCAGAAGAACAAGAAAGAGGGATAACAATTAGCTCTGCTTGTACTACATGCTATTGGAAAGATTGTACTTTAAATATTATAGACACTCCAGGACATGTGGATTTTACTATAGAAGTTGAAAGGTCTTTACGTGTATTAGATTCTGCTATTGCTGTTTTTTGTGCCCTTTCTGGCGTGCAGGCACAGTCTGAATATGTGTGGAAACAATCAGAAAAATTTGCATTGCCAAAGATTATTTTTATAAATAAAATAGATAGAATAGGGGCTAGCTTTGAAAACACGCTTCAAGAGATTCGCACAAGATTAAAAGCTAATGCTCATCCATTTACATTGCCTTACACGGATGCAGAGGGTAAAGACTGCATACTCGATCTTTTAGCAGAAAAAAAACTCTATTTCGACGAAGAAGATATGGGACAGACAATTCTTGAACTTCCTTTAACACTTGAGGAAGAAGAGAATATAATGATTTTAAAAGACGAGCTTTTAACAGCTTTGGCTGAAGTTGATGAACTTTTTTTAGAATTATATTTGTCTAATAATTTCAGCAAAAAAGATCTTTATGCAGCCATGAAAAGAGCTGTGCAAGCAAGGCTTTTAATTCCAGTGTATGCTGGTGCTGCCTTGATGAATAGAGGTGTTCAACCTTTATTAGATGGTATTAGAGAATTTTTACCTTCGGCTAAAGAAAGAAAGATTTTTGCAAGAAATCAAAAAACTGGAGTCGAACATGAAATCTTTGCAAGAAATGAAGAGGAATTTTGTGCTCTTGTTTTCAAAATCATGCTTGAAGAAGAAGAGAGAATTTCCTTTTTACGGATTTATTCTGGAACCTTGCAAATAGGCGATAGAATATATAATGTGCAGAAAAAAATTTACGAAGAAGTGAAAGAAATAGTTGTTTTTCATGCAGATAAATTAGAAAATAGAGAAAAAGCTTTTGCTGGCGAAGTTGTAGGGATTTTTGGTTTAGAAAATGCACAAACTGCTGATTCCTATACTTTAAAAACGGAATTAGTATTAGAAAATATATTTACACAGCCGCCTGTACTCACTCTTGTTTTAGAAGCTATAAATCAAGAAGAAGCTTTGATTCTCAACAAAGCTCTCACTCGCTATAGTCTTGAAGATCCAACTTTACATGTGGCTTTAGATGAGGGCACAGGCCGTTGTCATGTGTCTGGTATGGGAGAATTGCATTTAGAGGTATTGAGAGAAAGATTAAAAAGAGAATACCGCATTAGTCCAAGAGCAGGGCAAGTGCAAGTAATATATAAAGAAATTCTTTTAAATACTGTTGAAGCTCATTCAGTATTTGATAGGGAAATTGATAAAATGCAACATTTTGCAGAAATTTCTTTAAAACTGAGTCCTTATGAAAATGCAGAACATAAAAATATAATACGCTTTGCTTTTGACACTTCTTTAATTGAAGAAAAAGCACTTGATATGATAGTAGAAATTCTTGAGTCTGCCATAAAATATTCTGAAGATGGTTATGAAATTCAAGATGTATTACTTGAAGTAGAAAATTTTACATATAAAGACAATTTCTCCGAATTAGCTTTGCAAGTAGCAACAAATATGGCTGTGCGAGAAGCATTAGAGAAAGCAAAGTTTGAAAAAATTATGCCTGTGATGTTGCTTGAAATACAAGTGCCAGAAGAATATTTAGGCAAATGTATGCTTGCACTCACTCAAATTCAAGCAAAGGTAGAAAACCTTATTGAAACATCCTCGATGAAGAAAGTGCAAGCAAGGGCTTTTTTATCACAACTCTTTGGTTTTTCAAATCATTTACGTTCACTCACTCAAGGCAGAGCCATACTTATTATGCATTTTGATTCTTTTGAAAAAACTCTATAAATTAACATCTTAGAATATAAGTGATTCTTCAATGGCTTGTTTTGGGCAGGCTAATAAACACGAGCCACAATCATCGCAACGTTCTGGATTAACAGAATAAGGTGTACCTTCAATTATAGCATTAAATGAGCATGTTTTTTTGCAAATACCGCAAGAAATACAATTTTCATTTATGCGAACTCCAGCAAGATTAAAACTTGCCCCGCCAAATGAAAAGCGAAGTCGTTCAAGTTTATGATTTCTTTTGCTTTTTTCAAAGTCAAAATCATAAATTTCACCCTTGGCTTTATGTATAATGTAGTTGCCATTTGCCATAGCAGGATAGGAATCAATATCTCTTGCAGCAACTTCTAAATATTTATTGTTTTTAGCTTTTTCTTTGATTTCTTCAGCTGGAACAAAGCGAATTTCGCCAATTAACCTAAAGGTATAACCAGTCATGAATAAAGGTGCTGCCCCTATGTCAGAATGGTTTTCAATATTACCGCCAAAATGGCCGCATACAGTCACTTGTAATCTTTCTTTTAATTGACGCCCAAAGCCTTTATTTGCCATTGTTCTAAAATAAATGCCTTCATCGTCATAGCCATTAAAATGAGCTATACGCGAATGTACTTCATTATTATGTATAGTTGAAAATGTTAATAAACCAATAGCATCCGCATAATTATAAATTTCTTGAATCGTCATAATTTGCTCCTTTGTGTCAAGATAGTTCGACATCAAACTATCTTAACTATTTCTTTATGTCAATAAGAATTTCATTCGTTAAAAAAAGGCTCTTGTAAATGATATTTCTTTACTTTTCATGCGCATTGCAATACTCTTTTGATTATTCTTCTTTTAAAAGGATTTCTTATGCTGAGATTTATATGTCTATTTTCTTTTATTTTGCTTATGCAATCAAATGCTTACGCAATGAAGCAAGAAATAAAACTTGAAGAAAAAATAGCAAAGATGCTTATGCTTGGTATTGAAGGAACTTCTTTATCCATGCAAAATCCCCTTGTTGATGCTATACAAAATAAAAAGATTTCAGGAATTATTATCTTTGAGAAAAATTTAGATAAAGTTCAAAAAAATCAAAGTGGTAAAGAAAGTTTAAAGCAATTTATTGCCGATATAAAAAAATTGTCAGAGTACAAACTTTTTATAGCTGTTGATCAAGAAGGCGGCAAGGTTAATCGTCTAAAAGAGCGATACGGCTTTAAAAAAATGCTTTCGCATAAAGAAGTAGCGAGCAAGAATAGTTTAGAATTTGCTAGAGAACATGCAAGATTAATAGCAAAAGAGGTTGCTTCTGTAGGGTTTAATGTCAATTTCTCGCCAGCTATTGATCTTGATATCAATAAACAATCCCCAGCTATTGGCAAGATTGAAAGAGCTTTTTCTGATGATGAAAGAAAAGTCACAGCATTAGCAAAGATATATATAGAAGAGTTTCATAAAGAAGGCCTGCTTACATCATTAAAGCATTTTCCTGGACATGGTTCAGCAAAAGCTGATAGTCATTATTCTTTTACTGATATTTCAGATACATGGCAAGAAAGAGAACTCTATCCTTATAAAGAATTGATAAAAATGGGACTTGCTGATTCTGTTATGATAAGTCATTTATATAATTCACATTTTGATGATAAACATCCAGCAACTATGTCTAAGAAGACTATAGAAGGATTATTACGCAAAGATTTGGCTTTTGATGGTGTAGTCATATCAGACGATATGCAAATGAAAGGCCTTATCAGCAGATATGGCGTTGATAAATCTGTTGTTATGGGAATAAATGCTGGCATGGATTTATTTATTTATGGCAATAATTTAGGCGAAGAAGTTTATACAGCACAAAGATTTATTGATACAGTGCTAAAGGCAGTCAAAAATGGAGAAATCAAAGAAAGTCAAATAGATGCCTCCTATAGACGTATAGAAAAATTACGCTCAAGAATAAAGAATTAGAGGATATATGCTTTTTGAAATGAAAAATGGTACTTTTGTGTACCCAAATAAGATAAAAGCTTTTGAAAACTTAAACTTTTCGCTTGAAAAGAATGAATGCCTTTGTATTTGTGGTGCGAATGGTAGTGGGAAATCTTCATTACTAAGAATTATGGCAGGAATTTTAGAACTTAGCTCTGGCGAAATTATTTCTCAAAAGCCTTTACTAGAGCTTTCTGCCTTGCTTTTTCAAGAACCAGACATGCAATTATTAGCACAAAATGTTTTTGAAGAGATGTTTTTGACAAAGGCGAATCCAAGTGAAAAAGATGTTGAAAATGCTTATCTTTTATTGCAAAAATTTGATCTTTTGCAAAGTAAGGATAAAGATATTTCATCTCTTTCCTTTGGACAAAAAAGAAAATTATGCCTTGCACTTAGCCTTATGCAAGCACCTGATTTACTCTTGCTTGATGAACCAACTTCTGGTTTAGACTATAAAGCACAAAAACAATTGAGAGAAATCTTGCTTGAGTTAAAAAACGATAAAACAAAGAAGATGAGTCTTTGTATTATATGCCATGATATTGAATTTTTTGCTGATTTTGCTGATAAAATTCTTATTTTGGAAAATTCTCAACAAATCTTCTTGGGTAAAGTTGAGCAAGCTTTTGACTTTCTAGAACAAAATCCACATATTGGAGTGAAGCTTCCTTCGTATTGGAAAAATTCTAAAAAAATTCAAGCATGGGATATAGCATAAAAATTTAAAATTTTAATGCTAAGATAGAGAGAAGAGTTAGAAAATGTTAAGAAGTGAAAAAACAGAATTGAAAGTTGAGAATAGTGAAGAATGTCTTTCTCTTTCTTCTTTTAAACAAGATTTTTTTAGGAAAAACTTGCTTGATTCTCGTCTTGTTCTTGTTTTTTTATTATTTTCTTCTACACTTTCTTTAAAATTTACATTAAACGAAAGTCTATTAGCTTTTCTGCCTTTTAGCTTTGTATTATTATCAAAACACAAAGAAAAGAAAATAAAATTACATTTTTACTTTCTTTTGCTTACTTTTTGTTTTTTTTGCTTTTTATTTTCTTTCTTAGTGAGATCAATACATTATGAAAATGCATTTTTCTTTGTAAATATAGAAGAAAATTTTTTATTTTCTGTAGAATATGCTTTACATTTAGCCTTAGTTGGTATTTGTGGCCTTTGTGCTTTTGTTTGGCTTGAAGCAAAGGAATATGCTTATGCAATTAATTGGTTTTTTTCTTTTTTTTCAAAAAAGCATGCATGGAAAATTGCCTTAATATCTCTCTTAGTTTTACGCTATTTTTCTTCTTTTCTTCCTTTAGCAAAGGAAATGAAACTTGCTGTAAAATATAGATTAAGAAATGAAAAATCCTTTATTAAAAAAATATCTCTTTATATGACTACACTTTTTTCTTATTTTGCCCAAAGAAATTATGAATTAAGCATTGCTTTATTTGCTAGAAATATGAATAAAAAAGAAGTTTTTGATAAAAAATGGGAGCAATCTATTTTTTCTTCTTTTGAAATATTTTATGAACATCTCTTACTTTTATTTCTTTTTGTTTTTTCACTTCTGCTTTTTTTTCTTGAGTTTTAGCTTCTTTTTAGCTTGCATTTAGCTCTAAGTATTGAATTTTTTTATTATTAAATCTTACTTAATTTAGGCTTGAAATCTTTTACTTTTTTGTATATAGTTTGAAAAAATAATGCATGTACATTATTGATAATTACGTGCATGATAAGGGATTTTGGAGCTGTTTCTAAATATCTTTTATCAATAAATGATAAATGAAGTATTAAAATTATTTTATCTTATTCAAAAAGATGAAATAGCAACATGTTTTATTATAAAATAAGGATAATATATGACAACATTGAAATACCCGCGAGTGCTTTTAAAGCTCAGTGGCGAGGCATTAGCAGGCGATCATGGTTTTGGAATAGTACCGGAAATTGTTAGTAAAATATGTAATGAAATCGCACAGGTATATGCTGATGGAGCACAATTAGCTCTTGTTATTGGCGGTGGAAATATCTTTAGAGGGCTTTCAAGTTCAGCTAAGGGTATGGACAGATCTAATGCTGATTATATGGGCATGTTAGCAACAATTATGAATGCTTTAGCCGTGCAGGACGCATTAGAAAAAATGCAGGTTCCAACGCGTGTGCTTTCAGCTTTGTCAACAACAGAAGTGTGTGAGCCCTATATCAAGCGTCGTGCTATAAGACATATGGAAAAGGGTAGAGTTGTTATTTGTGCAGCTGGAACAGGAAATCCTTATTTCACAACAGACACAGCAGCTGCTCTTCGTGGCGTTGAACTTGGTTGCTCACTACTTATTAAAGCGACTAAAGTTGATGGTTTATATGATAAAGATCCACTTAAATTCCCTGATGCAGTCCGTTTTGATGAGATTTCTTATTCTGAAACATTGACAAGACATCTGAAAGTAATGGATTCTACAGCTATAACTTTGGCAGAAGAAAATGCTCTTCCTATTGTTGTTTGTTCAATGTTTGGTGGGGCTATTAGACGTGTTTTACAAGGCGAAAAAGAAGGTTCGCTCGTAAGTTAATAAATAATAAGTATAAGATATATAAAGGAAAAGAAAATGAAAGAAGAAATTATGTTTGATGCTGAAGATCGTATGGAAAAAGCTTTGACCTCTTTAGACAGAGATTTCACTAAATTACGTACTGGCCGTGCTTCTACTTCATTAGTAGATGAAATCAAGGTTGACTATTATGGAACACCAACTCCAATCAAAGGTTTAGCTACAGTTTCAATTCCTGATAGTAGAACTATTTCTATTCAACCTTGGGATAAAGGTGCTTTTTCTTTGATTGAAAAAGCTATACAAATTTCAGACTTAGGCTTAAACCCAATGAACGATGGTAAGCTTATTCGTATTTCTATTCCACCTTTAACAGAAGAACGTCGTAAAGACTTGTCAAAATTAGCAAAAAAATACGCTGAAGACGCAAAAGTTGCGATCAGAAATATCCGTAGAGATGTTAATGATGGCATGAAAAAATTAGAAAAAGATAAAAGTATTACTGAAGACGAATCTAAAAAAGCTTTAGAAGATATTCAAAAATTGACAGATAAATTCGTTGCTAAATGTGACGAAAAATATGTTGTCAAAGATAAAGAAATTATGGATATTTAATTTGATTTCTCACATTGCAGTCATTATGGATGGTAACGGAAGATGGGCTTTACAGCGAGGTTTGAATCGTAGTGAAGGGCATAGAGCCGGTGCTAAAACCGTTCGCAACATAATAACAAGAGCAAGGCAAAGAGAATTGCCCTTTCTTACTCTCTATGCACTCTCACGTGAAAATCTTGAACGTCCAAAAGATGAGTTAAAACAGCTTTTTAGTCTTTTTGTTGAATTTGTATCAGAAGAAGTTCCGCAATTGATAGAGCAAGGCATAAGATTGAATGTCATTGGTGACACTTCACTCCTGCCTTTTGCTAGCCAAAAAGCTTTGAAATATGCTCTACATAAAACAGAGCATTGTGATAAAATGCAACTTTGTTTGGCTCTTGCTTATTCAGCGAGAGAAGAAATCGCAAGAGCCTTTCAACGTATGCAAGCTGTTGAAGATAAAGAAAAATTTTCTAATCTCTCAACAAGTGATTTAGCAGATTCTATTTCTTCTTATCTTGATTGTCCACACTTTCCAGATCCTGATTTAATCATAAGAACTGGTGGTGATACAAGATTGAGTAATTTCTTGCTTTATCAAGCAGCTTATTCAGAACTTTATTTTTCACAAAATTATTTCCCAGACTTTACTGAAGAACAATTTGATAAAGCAATTGATGATTTTTATCAAAGAAAAAGGCGTTTTGGTAAAACAGATTCACAAGTATTAGCTGGAGAATAAGTATATAAAATTCTTATTGATATTTTGAAGATGACAAAGATAAACAATATAAACTCTTATAGACAAGATATTTTCCTAAAAAAATAGTATATTAAGAAATAGGCTCATTATGATTGAACTTTTTAAACGCTCTGTGACAGGCATTATTCTTTTAGCTGCATTATTTGTAGCCCTCTATCATGATGGCTATTATTTTAAAGTTCTCTTCTTGATAGCCGCAAGTGTGACGTCTTGGGAATTTTATCGTATGTTCTTGTGTCCTACGAAAAAAGGCCTTTTGTATTTTGCTACAATTCTAAGTTTCTTGCTTATTGTCATCACTTTCTTCTTGCCAATAGATGAAAAAAATATTCTCTCCCATCCATACAGCCCAGCCTTGCTTATGCTTGCTTCAATTATTATAGCTACAGTAGGGCTTTTTCGTTGGCCAAGATTAGGGCAAGAAGCCTTAGTTGAGGGAGCGATTATTTTGTCTGGTATTGTGTATATTCCTATGGCAATGGCTTTATTACTGCCTTTAAGCACATTAGAAAGATTGTATATGTTTCTTTTGCTTGCAGTGAATGACACTTTTGCCTATCTTGTTGGAATTGCATGCGGAAAACATAAAATATGGCCTGCTGTCAGCCCTAAAAAGAGTATTGAAGGTTCTCTTGGTGGTTTGATTGCTTCAGTTGTTTTGACTGTGATTTATTGTGGGCATTTTGGCGAAGCAAGTCTAGTGACATATGCTATCTTAGGTGCAATTTTTGCTGTTTTAGGGCAATTAGGCGATTTCTTTGAATCTGCATTAAAACGTACAGCCAAGGTTAAAGATTCCTCTTCTATACTACCAGGTCATGGCGGTGTTTTAGACAGGCTTGACAGTATGCTCTTTGTGCTTCCAGTTATGTACTTATTATATATGATTTTTCCACACGTTAGATTTTAATATCTTATGAAATATATTTCTTCACTTCCTAGTAATACATATGCAGAAAATTTTCCGCGTACTTTAGCTATTTGTGGCTCTACAGGCTCTATTGGAGTGAATACACTCAAAATAGTAGAAGCTTATCCGCATTTATTTAAAGTATGTGCTTTAGCTTGTGGTAAGAATGTGGATTTACTTGCTAAACAAGCTTTGCAACACAGACCTTCTTTCTTGGTAGTGCAAGAAGAGAGTATGCTTGTTCGTTTAAAAGAAAACTTAGACAAAGCCAAGGACTATAAACCCACATTACTCTACGGGCAAGAAGGCTATGAAAGCATTGCTGCTCTTGATGAAATTTCTACCTTTATTTCTGCACAAGTTGGAGCTTCTGGACTGCGTTCTACTATTGCAGCGGCAAAGGCTGGTAAGCTGATTTGTTTAGCTAATAAAGAAAGTCTTGTCTTGGCAGGTTCGCTATTGCGTGCTATTTGTGCAAAAACTAAGGCTATGATATTGCCTATAGATTCAGAACATCACGCTTTGTTTCAATGTATTAAAGGCATTGAAAATAATGACGAAACTTATGCAAAAGATGTCTTATCCTTCACGCTTACAGCTTCTGGAGGAGCATTAAGAGATAAACCTTTAGAATTTTTGAAACAAGCAAGTATTGAAGATGCTTTAGCCCATCCAACTTGGTCAATGGGAGCAAAAATTACCGTAGATTCAGCTACTTTGATGAATAAGGGCCTTGAAGTTATAGAGGCTTGCCAATTGTATGATGTGGACTTATCTTTAGTAGAGGTGCTTGTGCATCCGCAAAGTATCATTCATTCAATGGTGCAATACAAAGACTTTTCTCATATAGCACAGCTCTCTACGCCAGATATGCGTCTTCCTATAGCACATTGTTTGGCTTATCCACGTATGTTAGAGGGAGAAAAACTACAGCTTCCAAGATTGGATTTAGCAAAAATTGGAAATTTGACATTTGAGAAGGTTAATAATACACATTTTCCTTGTCTTGAAATTGCAAAACAGGCTTTTAAAGAAAATAAATGCGTGGCTTTGAATGCAGCAAATGAAATTGCAGTTGAAGCCTTTATTAAAAAAGAAATTTTATTTATGCAAATACCAGAACTTATAGAAAAAACATTAGATTTTGCTCAAAGCGATGAGCAAGACTTAGAGTCTATTCTTGCTTTTGATGCTTTGTATAGAGAAAAAACAAGTTCATTTCTTAACAGATTGAAATAACATATAAATAGAAATATTAAGCGAGATATTAATGGATACAATTTTTTCCTATGCCGGTCAGGCTTTAGCGGTTGTCTTTGTTCTTGGAACATTGATTTTTATACATGAACTCGGACATTTTTTGATGGCACGCTATTTAAAGATTGGTGTTATCACTTTTTCACTTGGCTTTGGCCCTAAAATTTTACAATACACAAAAGATAAAACAACTTATTGTCTTTCATTGATTCCGCTTGGTGGCTATGTTTCTGCTGTTGGCGAATATTCTGACGAAGTGGAAAGTCTTGGTTTTACTCAAGAAGAAGCTGTCACAACACGCCCACCAATGCACAGACTCTTGCTCGCTTTAGCTGGGCCTGTAGCAAACTTAGTGCTAGCCTTTTTCTTTTATTGGATCATTGCTTTTAGTGCAGGATCTGCTGTGGCTTTACCAAAAATAGGTAATGTCATGACTGAAAGTGCGGCGCAAATTGCTGGTATTGAAATTGGCGATACCATTTTGCGTATTGGCAATGCAGAAATACAAACATGGGATGATATCCCAAATGCTATTGGTGAAAGTCAGGGTGAAGTTGTAGAAGTTGAATTTTTACGTGATGATATGATATACACAGTATTGGTTACACCAAGACAAAGCGTGCGTACAAATATCTTCGGCGAAGAAGAAAAAGCTTTTCTCATTGGTATTACACCTTCTGGAGAAACTCTACATCTGCCACTTGGATTGTTAGATTCCTTTTTTGAAGCCTATCGTCAAACTCTTTTCACTATAGACATGACTATTACAGGCATTTACAAACTTGTGACAGGTTCTGTTTCAGCGGATAATGTTGGTGGGCCAATTCTGATAGCTCAAATTGTTGGTGAACAAGCAAAAGTTGGTATTATTCCTTTATTGATGTTAGCTGCACTTATTAGTATCAATTTAGGATTGCTCAACTTATTGCCAATCCCTGTGCTTGATGGCGGAACAATTGTCTTTTCACTTATAGAAATGGTTATTCGTCGTCCTATAAGCGAGCGTATACAAGAGCAACTTATGAAGGTTGGCGGTGTCTTCCTTATTTCTCTTATGGTTTTTGCTACCTTTAATGATGTGATGCGTTTTTTTAGATAGTTAAATAAAAGTCAAATAAATAGGTATAATATGAGTATAGCTGAGAATAGAAAAGCAAGACAAATCTATGAATTTTTAGATTTTTACGAAGCTGGTATTTCACTTACGGGACCAGAGGTGAAGTCTATTCGTTTAGGCAAAATTTCTTTTGTTGATTCCTATATAGACTTTAAAAATGAAGAAGCCCTTTTGGTGGGATTAAATATTGCTCCATACGAGCAGGCAAGCTATGTGAAACAAGAGCCGACACGCACAAGAAAACTCTTGCTTCATAAGCATGAAATACTTCAAATGAAAGCAAAAGTTGAACAAAAAGGCTTAACTGTTATACCTGTAAAGTGTTATTTAAAACACGGTAAGATCAAGTTTGAAATCGCTCTTGCAAGAGGTAAGAATCACGCAGATAGGCGAGATGAACTCAAAAAAAGAGCTGAAAATAGAGATATGGAAAGGGAACTTCTCAGGTAATGACAAAGAAAGACAACTCCTTTAACGCTGAAATAGCAAAATTGCCTGCTTATTTAAGAAGGCATAAAAACAATCGTAAAGAAAATGCTTTACGCTGTGCAAAGGAGCCGACCCCTTTTTTGAAAATCCTTGATACTGTGCTTGATAAAAAGGGCAGAACAGAAGAACAAAAAAGAATTTTTGAATTGTATAATCATTGGGAAATGGTTTTAGACGATTTGGCAACTCTTGCCTTACCTATAGGGCATAAAGCAAGAACTTTACTCATAGGTGCTGAAGATAATTACGCTCTTTCAGATTTGATCTATGCTGAAAGTGAAATTTTAATGCTTGTTAATGCATTTATGGGTGAAGAATATTTTGAAAAAGTCGAAATGCATTTATTGCAAGGTAAGACTATTTTAAATGCATTGCCTGAAAATAATTCACATAAAAAACAAGAAATTGAATTGATTAGGCCTGAAAATTTGGGGAATTTAAACCTTCCCGACGGGCCTGTAAAAGATGCCTATATGCACTATCTTTCCTTATTTGAAAAATAAGAAAAGAAGGAAGTTGTGTTATGAAAAAAAACTCACTTTATTTTAAGTTTATTTTATTTGTGATTGTACTTTCTTCATTTGCTTATATATATAGCCAACAAGCAAAAAATAAAGCCTTTGATCACAAAAAATATAGCCAAGAACATGCTCTTGCTGATCTTGAAAAATATCCACAAGATTTGCTCTTTTATGCAAAAAATCTTTCAGATGCTCCTCTTATTTCTGCTGAAAAGAGTCTGAAATATCAAGAAAATTTTGCTTCTCACTATTATAAAGCTTGGCAAAACATTAGTGCACGTTCAAAAATTGAAGATGTGCAATATATTTTTGAGAGAAAAGCATTTGCTTATGCTGAAAATCTTAAACTTTGGGATGAGAAAAAATGGCAAAAAATTCATGAAAATGCAAATCTTTACACTTTTCCAAATCTAGTTAAAAAAGCAATAACTTTATGCCAAACACCCTTGCGTGCTGCTCCTACTTTGCAACCATTGTTTTTAGAGCCGCTATCTTTATCAAATGCATATCCTTTTGATATGTTTCAATATTCATCTCTTCCTCCTGCTTTACCTCTCTTAATCGTGCATGTGTCAGCAGATAAGGCTTGGTATTTTGTTGAAAATGCCTTTATGAGTGGTTGGGTACAAAGTAAAGATATAGCCTTTGTGGACGAAGAATTTGTGAAAAAATGGAAAACATACACACTTGTTAGTATTGTAAAAGAAAAGAGTGTGCTTGAAATTAATCAATCTTTTCATGCATTTGCTTCTATAGGTACACTTTTACCAACAAATAATGAAAAAATATTTGTTCCTGTGCGTGCTATGAATGGCCAAGCAGAACTTTATGCTGTTGAAACAAAAAAAGAAAATTATAAAAACTTTCCTCTCGAATTTACAGCACAACAAGTAGCAGAGCTTGGGCAAGAAATAATGGGGCAAAATTATGGTTGGGGTGGTTTTGGTGAAAATAGAGATTGTTCATTAATGTTACAAGATATATTTATAAATTTTGCAATCTATTTACCAAGAAATTCAGCTTTACAAGCAAAAATTGGACAAGTCAATTTCTTTAGTGATAATAAGAAGAAAGAAGAAGAAATTTTTGAAAAGGCAAAGCCATTTGCTAGCTTTGTTTTTAAAAAAGGACATATAATGCTTTATGTTGGAAAATATGAAGATCAAGTAATGCTTTTTCATAATGCATGGGGACTTGTAGCAAAAAACAATGAACGCATTCTCATTGGAAAAACTGTTGTGACAAGCCTTGAAGCTGGAATAGAGAATGCAAGAATAGAGAAAAATAAAATTTTATTAAATACTATTGAAAGTTTTAATAATTTATAACTTGCTAAGATTTTGTTTTTATTAGTGAATGTATAGCTTTTTGCTAAAGCTATCTACTTGCTTTTTTAAAGGAAATTTGCTATAAAAAAGCAGGAGAAAAATATGAGTTTAGATTATAATGAAGCACAAGGCATAATAAAAGAGCAAGAATTAGCAGCTCTTGAAGAATTTAAAAATGTTTCAGCAGATGAACTTTTATCTATTTGGGAACAAACTCAAAGAATGGAATTTCAAATGCGTGAAAATTTTGGACAACAGGTTGTTCTTGCGCCAAATTATGAAAAAATAATCTTGGATGAATTGCAAACAAGACTCATTAATGAAACTCTTTTAGTTGAGCTACCAAAAAGAACAAGAAGAATATCGAAAAAACCAAGAAGAATGAAATTTTCACCTAATCCTATCATTTCAAGAGGATAAAATGTCTGTAGGCAAAGAAATAGAGAAGAAGAACAAGAAAAAATCCTCTGAACTTATGCCTTTAAAAAATGACATTAATAGAAATTCAAATCTTCTACAACAAATCAAAGCTTCTGCTGGTTCAGGTAAAACCCATACTTTAATAAGTAAATTACTTGAAATTTTTTGCCAAACAAATCCAAGTACTATAAATTCTGCTCTTACAGAAAATCCTTTGCAAGATAATGTGCAGAAGGCATCTTTATCACAAGATTTCTCTTCAATTCATTCTCCCTCACATTCAGAAATTCAGCGAAAGCTCTTATCTTCTGTGCTTGCAATAACCTTCACAAATGCCGCAGCAAGCGACATGAAGTCAAAGCTTATAAGAAGATTAAAAAGTATTGCCTTAGGGCTTGAAAAAGAACAATATTCTCCTCAGCAAGCAAAAGAAACTATCAAGGCATGTATAGCAAATTATTCAGCTCTCAATATACGAACTATTGATTCCTTTTTATTGATGCTCTTGAAGCAAAATATCTTTGAATATCATCTACCTCCTCAATTTGATATACTTTTTTCTGAAGAAGAATTTTTTTCTCCTCTTTACGACGAACTTGCATTTTCTGCCTTATACCAAAAAAATAATCCAGAAGACGAAGTGGGTAAAGCTTTACTTGAATACTATAAAGATATTTATTCAAACTTTCTTGAACTCACCGATCATAAAGGCTTTTTAGGTCTACAAAAAGTGCGTTCTTCTGTTTTGTCAATTTGTTCAGCTTTAAGCAAAATACCTGAAAATAAAAGACAAAATCTTACAGCAAAGAATGATATCTTTGCTGTAAATGTAAAAAGCCAAAAAGAATACGCCAAAGCCCTCAAAGCTTTAGAGCTCTTTGTTGAAGAACAAAAAATAAAGATAAAGAAGAGCTTAAAAGACGCTTTTGAAGAATTTGAAGAAAGAAATAAAATTTCTTCTCTTTTTAGCCATGAAGTGCAAAAAGTGAAAGAAGAAGGCATATATGCAACGGCTTTAAAGGCATTAGATGAAGTTGAAAAAGCACAAGTGAGCAGAAAATTAGACACTTTAATAGAAAATGTTTGTAAAAAACATAAACTTGCCTATTTAATAAAATCTTCTTTAAAATACCAACCTTTTATTATGCTTTCAAATCTTACTTTAGAAATACAAGCACACGAAGAAGAAGCCAAAGAAAAATTATTGTCCTCAAGAATTGTAAAACTTCTTGAAGAAAGTATTCAAGAAAAACATTTATTGCCTGCTATGCTAGAGCGTATGCCTTATGAACTTGACTTTTTTCTTGTTGATGAATTTCAAGATACAAATAATGAACAATGGCAAGTGATCAAAGAATTTGTAGAAGAAGTTCGTGCTAATAATGGTTCTTTTACCTATGTAGGGGATGTAAAGCAAGCAATTTATTCATGGCGTGGCGGCGATTCTTCTTTATTTGAAAGAGTTTATGAACAATCACAAGAACCAAAAATAAAAGATTTTTTAGACACTAATTGGCGTTCTTCTCGTTATATTATTGAATTTAATAATATGCTTTTCAAGCAATTTGAAAATCTTGCTTTCACGCAAGAATTAGAAAGAACTCTTATAAAGGACGATTGTTTTCAAAAAACTTCTTTTGCAGAAGATTTAGTTTCAATTTATGAAAATGTCGCTCAAAAAGTTTCTGTTAAACAAGCAAACAAAGATGAAGGCAGAGTTTGCCTTTATCCTTTTGAA
>CAYJAZ010000015.1:0-61102 GCA_964368455.1 uncultured Desulfovibrionaceae bacterium | reverse complement strand
AAAAATGGAGAAGAGCAATGACGACAGTTGGCAGTGATCGTATCCGTATTAAGCTAAAGGCTTACGATTATCGCATTCTCGATAAGGCTGTGGCAGAGATAGTGGACACAGCACGCAATACAGGTGCTGGTGTGGCAGGCCCTATTCCCCTGCCTATGAGAGTTCATAAATTTACAGTGAACCGTTCTGTACACGTTGATAAAAAATCACGTGAACAGTTTGAAATGCGTGTTCACAAGCGTCTTATGGACATTCTTGACCCTACGCAACAAACAGTTGATGCTTTAGGTAAGCTTTCCTTACCAGCGGGTGTTGACGTAGAAATTAAGTTATAGAGGTCAGTCATGTCAGAAACAATGGGAATTTTGGGTCGCAAAATAGGCATGACCCGCATATTCACTGGTGAAGGTAGGGCTGTAGCTGTTACAGTTATCCAAGCAGGTCCTTGTCCTGTTACTCAGATTAAAACTGAAGCAACAGATGGATATGATGCTATACAAATTGGATTTGAACAAGCTAAAGAAAAACATTTAACTAAGTCAGAAATCGGCCATTTAGCGAAAGCTAATGCTGGCAACTTCCGTATTCTTCGCGAATTACGTTTAGATGCTCCAGCAACAATGGAATTAGGTTCTGCACTTACTGTAGAAATGTTTCAAGCAGGCGACATAATTAAAGTAACTGGTACCTCAATTGGTAAAGGTTACCAAGGTGTTATGCGTCGTTGGAACTTTGCAGGTGCCAACAGAACTCACGGTGCTGAAAAAGTGCATCGTTCAGGTGGTTCTATCGGTAACAACACATTCCCTGGTCACGTTTTCAAAGGAAAGAAAATGGCAGGTCATTGGGGTGCTGAAACAGTTACCGAACTTGGTTTGACAATAGTAGAAGTTCGCCCAGAAGATAACCTTATCCTTGTAAAAGGTTCTATTCCTGGTCCTAAAAACGGACTAGTTTTAGTACGCAAGCAATAAGGTAAAGTAGGAGAGAATTTAATCATGGCTATCGTAAAAATATACGACCAAAACAAGAAAGAAACTGGTGAAGTAACATTATCAGCAGAACTCTTTGAGGTTGAGCCAAGAGCGGAAATATTAAACCTTGTAGTACGTCAATACCGCAATTCATTGCGCGCAGGTACTCACGCGGTTAAAACTCGTGCCTATGTTTCAGGTGGTGGTAGAAAACCTTTTAAGCAAAAGGGTACTGGTAATGCTCGTCAAGGTACAATCCGTGCTCCACAAATGCGTGGTGGTGCGATTATCTTTGGACCGCAACCAAGAGACTATAGCTTTAAGGTTAACAAAAAAATCCGTCGTTTAGCACTTAGAATGGCTGTGTCATCTAGAGTAGCAAACGGTATGGTTATTGTTAATGATATCACATTGCCAGAAGCAAAGACAAAGCAATTTGCACAAGTTGCAAAAGCTTTAGAATTGACAAAAGCATTAGTAGTAACACCAGAAGGTTATGACAATGTTGCATTAGCAGCACGTAATATTCCCGGCATTAAGGTTGTTACTGCCGATAAAGTAAATGTGTACGAAGTTTTAAACCACAAGCAATTTGTTGTATTACAAAATGCGCTTCCTTCATTAGAAGAAAGATTGAAGTAGGGGGAAAACATGGATTACACACAAATATTAATCAAACCTTTAGTATCGGAAAAAGCAACATTTGTTCGTGAAAGTTCAAATCAAGTTGCATTCTATGTGCATCCAAAAGCTAATAAAATTGAAATCGCTAAAGCTGTTGAAACTGCATTTAGCGTTACAGTGGAAAATGTGAACGTGATCACAGTGAAAAACCGTGATAGAGTTCGTCAAGGCCGTGTACAAGGTAAGATTGCGGGCTACCGTAAAGCTTACGTAACACTTGCACAAGGTGACACAATAGAATTTTTCGAGGGAGTGTAGGCAATGGCTGTTCGTAAGTTAAAACCTACTTCTGCTGGTCGCCGTTTTCAAACTATCTTAGAATTTGACGAAATCACACGTCAAGGTTCTGAACCAAGTTTGACAATCGGTTTAACTAAGAAAAGTGGACGTAATAATAATGGTCGCATAACATCTCGTCGTCGTGGCGGTGGTCATAAGCGTTTATATCGTATTATCGACTTCAAGCGTGACAAAAGAGATATTCCTGCAACTGTTGCACATATTGAATATGATCCTAACCGTTCAGCACGTATTGCTTTATTGCATTATGCAGACGGTGAAAAGCGTTATATTTTAGCTCCTGTTGGCGTAAAGCAAGGCGATAAAATATACGCAGGTGATAGTGCCGATATCAAACCAGGTAACGCATTAGTTTTGAATAAAATACCAGTAGGTACAAACATTCACAACGTTGAAATGCACCCAGGTAAAGGCGGCCAACTTTGCCGTTCAGCTGGCTCTTATGCACAGCTTATCGCAAAAGAAGATAAATACGCTTTACTTCGTTTGCCTAGCGGTGAAGTTCGTAAAATTTTGGCGACTTGCTGTGCTACAGTAGGTCAGGTTGGCAATGTTCATCACGAAAAAGTGTCATTAGGTAAAGCTGGTAGAAATCGCTGGTTAGGCCGCAGACCTAAAGTTCGTGGTGTAGCGATGAACCCTGTTGATCACCCACTCGGTGGTGGTGAAGGTAGATCTTCAGGCGGTCGTCATCCAGTAACACCTTGGGGTGTTCCAACTAAAGGCTACAAAACAAGAGATAAGAAGAAAGCTTCTTCACGTCTTATTGTTAAACGTCGTCAAGCCTAGTTTAAGTAGAGGATATATAAATGCCTAGATCACTTAAAAAAGGTCCTTTCGTAGATACACATTTGATGGAAAAAGTAGAAAAAGCAATCGCTACTGGCGATAGAAAAGTTGTAAAAACTTGGTCACGCCGTTCTACAATTTTACCTGAAATGGTAGGAATAACTTTTGCTGTTCACAATGGCAAGAAGTTTATTCCAGTATTCGTGACTGAAACAATGGTAGGTCATAAGCTTGGTGAATTTGCACCAACTAGAACTTACTACGGTCATGCTGCGGATAAAAAGACCAAAGCTAAGAAGTAACGGGGTAAGGTTCATGGAAGTAAAAGCAATAGCTAAATACCAAAGGGTATCAGCACAAAAAGCACGCCTTATTGCAGCATTAGTTCGCGGTAAGTCTGTAGAAGAAAGCCTGAACTTGCTACGTTTCACTCCGAATAAATCTGCAGGGATTATGTATAAAGTAGTTCATTCTGCTATGAGCAATGCAGTAAATACTTCGAGTATGGACGTAGACTCCATGTATGTTAAAGAAGTATTAGTGAACGAAGGACCTACGTGGAAAAGATTTATGCCACGCAGTCAGGGTAGAGCTAATCATATTTTTAAACGTACAAGTCATATAACCGTTGTTCTTGCTGAAAAAGAGCAAGCGGGTTGGCAGGAGTAAGGTATGGGTCAGAAAGTACATCCGTACGGTTTCCGTTTAGGATATAATAAGCCATGGCAGTCACGCTGGTTCAGTGCTAAAGAATATGCCTCATTTGTTGAAGAAGATTTTCGCATTCGTAAGCATGTGAAAAAACTTCTCTACACAGCAGGTATTTCTAAGATTGAAATTGAACGTTTCGGCGGTAAAATTCGCTTGATTCTTTCAACTGCACGTCCTGGTATCATTATTGGTAAAAAGGGCGCTGACATTGAAAAATTAAGAAATGATCTTAAGAAGAAATTCGGCAGAGAATTTTCATTAGAAGTAACAGAAGTTCGTCGTCCAGAAGTGGATGCACAATTAGTAGCTGAAAATATGGCTATGCAATTGGAACGTCGTGTTGCTTTTAGAAGAGCGATGAAGCGTACTGTTGGTATGGCACGCAAATTTGGTGCAGAAGGTATTAAGGTTTCATGTGCAGGCCGTTTGGCTGGTGCTGAAATCGCACGTACTGAATGGTATCGTGAAGGACGAGTTCCTCTTCAAACACTTAGAGCTGATATCGACTATGGTTTTGCTGAAGCAAGCACAACTTATGGTCTCATCGGTATCAAAGTGCTTATCTATAAGGGCGAACTTCATGATAAAGAGGGAGATAATTAATGCTAGCTCCTAAAAGAATTAAGTTTCGCAAATGGCAAAAAGGCAGACTTCGCGGTCCTGCTACTAGAGGCACAACAGTTGCTTTTGGTGACATAGGATTAAAAGCACTTGAGCACGCGAAGATCACCAGTCAACAAATTGAAGCAGCTCGTATTGCGATGATGCGTCATATTAAGCGTGGTGGTAAGGTATGGATTCGTATCTTCCCTGATCATCCGGTAACAGCTAAGCCTCTTGAAGTTCGTCAAGGTAAAGGTAAAGGTTCTCCGGTAGGTTGGTGCGCACCTGTAAAACCAGGTCGCGTATTATACGAAATCAAAGGTGTTAACAAGGAATTAGCAATTGAAGCATTGACCCGTGCAAAGCATAAACTTCCTTGTAAGACTGTAATTGTAATTAGAGAGGGGGCATTTGAATAATGAAAAAGCCCGATTTTACAACTATGAGCGTTGAAGAGTTGAAAGCAAAATTGAAAGAACTTCGTCAAGAATTATTCAATCTTCGTTTCCAACACGCAACAAGCCAATTGGAAAAGACCTCTTCTTTACAGCTCACAAAAAAGAATATAGCACGTGTGTTGACATTATTGTCTGCACAAGGTGTAAAAAAAGCCTAATTGTAGGTTTTTAGGAGCAATACATGAACACAGCGATAAGCCATCGCAAGGGCAGAAAACTTGTAGGAACTGTCGTTTCGGATAAATCCGATAAAAC
Organism: uncultured Desulfovibrionaceae bacterium; assembly: GCA_964368455.1. Taxonomy (GTDB): domain Bacteria; phylum Desulfobacterota; class Desulfovibrionia; order Desulfovibrionales; family Desulfovibrionaceae; genus CAYJAZ01. The sequence goes on along the minus strand of CAYJAZ010000015.1, from coordinate 56,328 downwards.
AATAGTTGTTCGCGTAGAAACCTTGGTTCAACACCCATTATTGAAGAAATACATTCGCAGTCACAAAAAGTTTACTGCGCATGATCCTGAAAATGCATGTGGTATTGGCGATAAGGTTGAAATTGTGGAATTTAGACCCCTAAGTCGCAATAAGCGTTGGCACCTAGTGTCAATTATTGAAAAAGCAGTATAAGCAGAGGAAAAGACTATGATTCAAACCGAATCAAGGCTTGAAGTAGCCGACAATTCTGGTGCAAAAGAAGTACTTTGCATTAAGGTGCTTGGTGGTTCTAAGCGTCGTTACGCTACAGTGGGTGATATTATTGTTGTTACTGTAAAGGACGCAATTCCTCACTCAAAAGTGAAAAAAGGCGATGTAATGCAAGCTGTTATCGTGCGTACTGCGAAAGAAGTACGTCGTGTTGACGGCTCATACATCAAGTTTGATACAAACGCAGCAGTGCTTTTGTCTAAACAAGGTGAACCTATCGGTACACGTATCTTTGGCCCAGTAGCTCGTGAACTTCGTGCAAAAAATTACATGAAGATTGTTTCACTAGCACCTGAGGTTTTATAGGAGCTACTTATGAAAATGTACCGTATTCACAAAGACGACAAAGTAATGGTGATCACTGGTAAAGATGCTGGTAAGATTGGCAAAGTTGTTAAAATCTTACGTAAGCATGACAAAGTGCTTGTGGAAAAAGTTAACATGTCTAAACGTCATGTTAAACCAAATCCATACCGCAGAGAACCAGGTGGTATTGTTGAAAAAGAAATGCCAATCCATGTATCCAACCTCATGGTAGTTTGTGCAGCATGCGCAAAGCCTACGCGTGTGGGATACCGTTACACGGAAGAAGGCAAGAAGCAACGCTTCTGCAAAAAATGTAACGAAACCCTGTAGAGGTACTTGACGATGACACGTCTGGAAAGCATCTATCGCGAAAAAATCGTTAAGGAATTACAAGCTGAATTTAACTATAAATCAAGCATGCAATTACCTAAAATCGAAAAGATTTCGCTTAATATCGGTCTTGGCGCAGCGAGCCAAAACAACAAAATTATGGAAGAAGCAAGACAAGAATTATCTAATATTGCTGGCCAAAAAGCTGTTGTTACTCGCGCAAAGAAATCTATTGCAGCCTTCAAATTGCGTGAAGGCATGCCTATTGGTACTCGTGTTACTCTTCGTGGTGACAAGATGTGGGATTTCCTTGATAAATTAATGAACTTTGCACTTCCTCGTGTGCGCGACTTTCGTGGTATCGCAGACAAAGGTTTTGATGGCAGAGGTAACTTTACATTAGGTATCAAAGAACATACCATATTCCCTGAACTAGAAGTGGAAAGAGTTGAAAATCCAAAAGGTATGAATATTACAATTGTAACAACTGCTACCACAGACAAGGAAGGCAAATTCTTGCTTGATAAGCTTGGTATGCCTTTCAAGAAGTAAGGAGTAATATATGTCACGTACTTCATTAGCAGTTAAAGCAAAAAGAACACCTAAATTCTCTACAAGAGCGTACAATCGTTGTCCTCTTTGTGGACGTCCAAAAGCTTTTATACGCAAAGTCGGCTTATGCCGTATTTGCTTTAGACAAATGGCTTTGAAGGGCGACTTACCTGGTGTTCGCAAATCTTCATGGTAAATCAGTTAGTTATGGCAAAAAAAATATTTTTTTGCCATAACTTGCTTTTTTTTTTGAAATGCCTTATAACTCTCTTCTGGCTTGTTATAAGGCAAGTTAAATTTTTAAATTTCGGAGTTTCGTATGTTAACCGACCCAATTGCAGATATGCTTACTCGTATCCGCAACGCACACTTGGCCCTGCATAAGGAAGTGAGTGTTCCGCGCTCCAAAATGAAAGAAGCTATTGCTTCAATTTTGAAGCAGGAAGGTTATGTAGAGGATTATGCTCTTGATAATAACGATCGTGATATCAAGATTCAACTAAAATACTACAAAAATCGCCCTGCCATCAGCGGATTAAAACGTATCTCTAAACCTGGACGTCGTATGTATGTTGCATCAGACGCTATCCCTAGAGTACAAAATGGACTTGGCATTTGCATTCTTTCAACATCTAAAGGTCTTTTAGCTGGTGAAATTGCAAAGAATCAAAAAACTGGCGGCGAACTTCTTTGTGAAGTTTGGTAGAGAATAGGGGAAAACTATGTCACGTATCGGTAAACAACCCATTTCTATTCCTAGTGGTGTAGAAATTAAATTGAGTGCAGATAATGTAGAAGTTAAAGGCCCTAAAGGCGCTTTATCTACTCCTATCTCACCATTATTAAACTATGTAGTTGAAGGCGGCAGCCTCACAATCACTCGTAAAGAGGAAACACGTCAAGCTGCAGCTCAACACGGTTTACGTCGTACTTTAGTCGCTAACTGCGTTGAAGGCGTCACTAAAGGTTTTTCAAAAACTTTAGAAGTGAACGGCGTAGGTTATAAAGTTGCAGTTAAGGGTAAAACCCTTGACATGGCACTTGGATTTTCTCATCCAGTGCTAATGGAGCTTCCAAAAGGTATTGAAGCTAGCGTAGAAGGTAATAAATTAACACTTTCTGGTATTGATAAAGCTTTAGTTGGAGAAACAGCTGCTCGTATTCGTAAATTACGTAAGCCTGAACCATATAAAGGTAAGGGTATTAAATACGCAGGCGAAGTTATTCGTCGTAAAGCTGGTAAATCTGGCGGTAAAAAATAACGAGGACATAATATGCAAATTTCTAAAAATGATGCGCGTAAACATCGTAAGATTCGTATACGCAAGAAAATCTCCGGTACTTTAGAGCGTCCTCGTTTAGTTGTTTTTCGTTCTAACATGCATCTTTATGCACAATTAGTGAACGATTTAACAGGCTCAACTATCGCTTCTGCTAGTACATTAAAAATGGATGCAAATGGTAAGAAAAACCATTGCAATAAAGCAATTGCAGCTCAAGTTGGAAAAGAAATTGCCCGCTTAGCACAAGAAAAAAACATCAAAAAAGTAGTTTTTGATAGAAACGGTTACCTTTATCATGGTCGCATTCAAGCTTTAGCTGATAGTGCACGTGAAAATGGTTTAGAATTTTAGGAGTAATAATGAGCGATCGTAATGAAAATAAAGATCTTCAAGATCTCCAACAAGATTCTGGCATAATTGAAAAGATTGTTAGCTTAAACCGCGTAGCAAAAGTTGTTAAAGGTGGACGCCGTTTTTCTTTCAGTGCACTTGTTGTAGTTGGTGATGGTAAAGGCAGTGTTGGCTTTGGATTAGGCAAGGCTCAAGAAGTGCCTGAAGCTTTACGTAAAGCTTCAGAAAGCGCTAGAAAATCAATGGTAAAAGTTAACTTAGTTGACGGTACATTACCATATGAAATTCTTGGTCGTTTTGGCGCGGGTAGAGTTATGTTGAAGCCTGCTTCTCGTGGTACAGGTATCATCGCAGGTGGTGCTGTTCGTGCTGTTATGGAAGTTGTTGGCGTGAGCGATGTTCTTGCTAAAGCTATTGGCACTAACAACCCACACAATGTTCTTCGTGCAACAGTTGAAGGCTTAAAAGCTCTTCGCAGTGCTGAAGAAGTATCAGCAATTCGTGGTAAAAAACTCGAAGCTCCTCGTAAATAATGAACTATATGGGCTATGCCCATCTAGTTTTATCATTATTCAAGCTTCAAAAACCACACAGGGTATGAGGAAATATTCTAATGAATGAAATTAAAGTAAAATTAGTACGTTCACGCATTGGTACTACTCCTAAACAAAGAGCTGTATTAGACTCTTTAGGGCTTAGAAAGCGTGAATCTGTACGTGTACATAAAGATACTCCAGCGATCCGCGGCATGATTGCCAAAGTGCAACACTTAGTAGAGGTAGCATAATATGAGACTTGATACATTGTATCCATTCGCAGAAGAACGCAAAAACCGTAAACGTATCGGACGTGGTTCTGCTACAGGACAAGGTTGTACTGCTGGTAAGGGTAATAAAGGTCAAAATGCAAGAGCAGGCGGCGGTGTTCGTCCTGGTTTTGAAGGTGGTCAAATGCCACTTCAACGTCGTCTTCCTAAGCACGGCTTTAAAAACTTCCTTTTTAAAGTTACTTACGAAGTAGTAAGCGTTGGCCGTTTGGCTGAAGTTTTTGTTGATAAAAACGAAGTTAAATTAGAAGATATCTACGCAGCAGGCCTTTGCAAAAATGGCGCTCCTGTTAAGATTTTATCTGACGGTGAAATTTCAAAAGCATTAACAGTAGAAGCTCATAAATTCTCTCGCACAGCTGTCGAAAAAATCGAAAAAGCTGGCGGCAAGGTTAACGAATTATCTGCAGCTAAAGCTGAGTAAAGCATAAGGGGTTTACTGTGGCGAAAGGTGTAGAAAATATAGCTCTTGTACCAGAATTAAGAGTCAAAATCTTTTGGACATTTCTTTTATTATGTTGTTATAGACTAGGGGTGCATGTTCCTGTTCCTGGCATTGACGTAAGTGCATTAGCGCACTTTTTTCAAAGCATTGAAGGTTCAGTTTTTGCTCTTTTAGATATGTTTTCAGGTGGTGGCCTTAGCAATGTTTCTGTCTTTGCTCTTGGTATTATGCCATATATTTCTGCGTCTATTATCTTCCAACTTTTGCAAGTTATTTCACCTGACGTGAAAAGAATGGCAAAAGAAGAAGGTCAAGCAGGTAAAAGAAAAATCACCCAGTATACACGTTATCTAACAGTCTTTATTACTATAATTCAAGGCTTTGGTATAGCGACTTTGCTTGAAGGTATGCGTTCCCCAGAAGGTGCATTAGTTGTTGCAGATCCAGGCTGGACATTCCGTTTAGTCACCATTTTAACCCTTGTCACAGGAACAACACTTCTTATGTGGCTTGGCGAACAAATCACTTCACGTGGTATTGGTAATGGTATCTCATTAATCATCTTCTCAGGTATTGTTGTTGGTATTCCATCTGCTATCTTCCGTTCTTTCCAGCTTATCAGTGCTGGTGATATGAATGTTATTATTGCTGTTGCAATTCTTGTTATGATGTTAGCTGTTTTAGTTGGCATTGTATTTATGGAAAGAGCACAGCGTAGAGTTCCTATTCACTATGCAAAAAGACAAGTAGGACGTAAGGTTTACGGCGGACAAACAACACACTTACCATTAAGAATAAACACAGCTGGTGTTATTCCTCCTATTTTTGCACAATCTCTCTTACTCTTTCCTGCAACAGTAGGTGGCTTTTCACAAGCAGAGTGGGTACAAACCATAGTTTCATGGTTTCAGCCTACATCAATTATATACAATCTTGTCTTTGTTGGCCTTATCTTCTTCTTCTGTTATTTTTATACAGCTATAGTCTTTGATCCAAAAGACGTGTCTGAAAATCTCAAAAGAGCAGGTGGCTTTATTCCTGGCATTCGTCCTGGCGAGAAGACACAAGAATATTTAGATGCAGTTTTATCACGCCTTACTTTATGGGGTGGTATTTATATCTCATGTATTTCTGTTCTTCCAATGCTCTTGATCGCTCAATTCAATGTTCCATTCTATTTTGGTGGAACAAGCTTACTCATCTTAGTTGGTGTTGCCATCGACTTTATGGGGCAAGTTGAATCAGCAATGATCTCTCAGCAATACGAAGGCCTCATGGATAAAAGAGGCAAGAACAACAAACATTAAAATATAGGTAAAGGGAAAATAATTTCCTTTTACCTATTTCATACATATATATATTCACATTATCTTAAAGAATGTATATATGAAAACAGGGAAAATTTTGAAAAAAGTTCGTGGCATATTTATTAAGAACGAGAATGAAATCGAAACAATGGCTATAGCCAATGGTATGGTTTCTCGCATCTTAGATGAACTTGTTGCAAATGTGCAAGCAGGCAAATCTACTATGTATTATGAAGAAATTGTTCTTAGAATGTGCAAAGAATTTAATGTCAGACCAGCATTCAAAGGATTGTATGGTTTTCCCTGTGCTCTGTGCATTTCAGTTAATGAAGTGATTGTGCACGGTATTCCTTCTGATGAAGTTATTTTAAAAGAAGGCGATATTGTAAGCTTTGACGTAGGTGTTCATTATAAAGGTTTCTATGGAGACGCGGCCCGTACTGCATATGTTGGTATGGTTTCCCCAGAAGCTGAAAGATTAGTGATGACTACTTACGAGTGCTTAGACAGAGCAATTGCCAAAGTAAAACCTGGCAACAATGTTTTAGACATTGCTTTTGCAGTTCAAAGCCATGCAGAAGAAAATGGCTATAAAGTCGTCAGACGTTTTGTTGGACATGGCATTGGCACAAGCCCACATGAAAAACCAGAAATTCCAAACTTTGTCCCAGCTAACAATCAATGTTCGCTGACATTAAAAGCTGGAATGGTGATTTCAATTGAGCCAATGATAGCAATTGGAACCTATGACGTCGAAATCTTGAAAGATGGTTGGACAGCAGTCACAAAAGATCGTTCTTTAGCAGCTCATTGTGAACATACAGTAGCTGTTACAAGTAATGGAGTGAGAATATTGTCTTTATCTGAAAATTACAAAATGTAATTTTTTCAAGAATTTCAAATAGGTAGATGATAAAAATTGTCAAGAAAAAAACATGCTTGACAAAAAATTAAATAAAAGGTAAAAGTATCAGCTCAATGTTTGACTGTATTATCAGTTAAGCAAAAAGCAAATACTATTATGCGGAGTGAAAGATGAAAGTCAGACCATCCGTCAAGACAATCTGCCCGAAATGTAAGGTTATTCGTCGTAAAAACGTATTACGCGTTATCTGCGAAAATCCTCGTCATAAGCAACGTCAAGGCTAATTTAGCTTTAACTGGTAGTTTGTAACAGACAAAGTGCGTTGATTTTATGATTTTGTAAATCATTTTAAGATCAATGAATTAATTAATGCTTTAAAAAGCAGGAGTATAACGTGGCTCGTATTGCAGGTGTAGAATTGCCTCGCGGCAAACGTGCGGACATAGCACTTACTTATATTTATGGTGTTGGTCATCATACATCTATGAAAATACTTGAAGCAACAGGTATTGAATGGACACGCGGTATTGATGATTTAACTGCCGAAGAAATTAATGACATTCGTAAAGAATTAGAAGCTCATTACAAGGTTGAAGGTGATCTTCGCCGTGAAGTAGCAGCTAACATTAAGCGTTTAATGGACGCTGGTTGCTACCGTGGTTTACGTCACCGTAAAGGTTTGCCTGTGAGAGGACAAAGAACGCATACAAATTCACGTACGCGTAAAGGTCCACGTCGCGGTGCAGTTGGCAAAAAGAAATAAAATAAAGTAATTTTAACAAGATTTCTTGTTTTAAATAGTATAACTTTTAGAAGGAATGGATTATGGCAAGAGCCAAACGTGCCACTAAAAAAAGAGAAAAGAAAAATATTCCCCTCGGAATAGCTTGTATTCAAGCCTCTTTCAATAATACCATAATTACTTTCACAGACACTCGCGGAAATGCAGTGAGCTGGGCGTCTGCTGGTCAAAGCGGATTTAAAGGATCTCGTAAATCGACTCCTTTCGCAGCTCAAGTTGCAGCAGAAGCAGCGGCTAAGAAAGCACAAGAAAATGGTATGCGTACAGTGGGCATTTATGTTAAAGGTCCGGGAACTGGTAGAGAAGCAGCAATGCGTGCGATAAACACAGCTGGTTTTAAAGTTGCGTTTATTCGTGACATCACTCCAATTCCTCACAATGGATGCCGCCCACCTAAGCGTAGACGTGTATAATTTCTTTTTTAGAATATATTCAATAGAATTAATAGCGGAGGACTATAGTCTTGGCTAAATATAATGAAGCTAAATGTAGACTTTGTCGTAGAGAAGGCACAAAGCTCTTCTTGAAAGGCGACAGATGTTTTGGTGATAAATGTGCATACGACAGACGTCCCTATGCACCAGGTCAACACGGTAGAGCTCGTAAAAAAGCATCTGACTACTGTGGTCAATTACGTGAAAAACAAAAAGTTAGACGCGTATATGGCGTTTTAGAAAAACAATTCCATGGCTACTTTGTTAAAGCTGATATGGCTAAAGGCGTTACAGGCGACAACTTGCTTAGCATGTTAGAATGTCGTTTAGACAACGTTGTTTACCGTATGGGCTTTGCTAACTCACGTGCGCAAGCTCGTCAATTAGTACGTCATGGCATCTTTACAGTTAATGGAAAGAAGGTTGATATTCCTTCAATTCAAGTGAAAACTGGCGATGTTATCTTAGTACCTGAAAAGAATCGTAAGATTCCAGTAATTGCTGAAGCACAAGAAGTGTTAGCTCGTCGTGGCTGCCCAGCTTGGTTAGAAGTTACTGCAGCTGATTTCAAAGGTGTTGTTAAAGCGTTACCACAACGTGATGACATTCAATTCCCAATCAACGAATCACTTATCGTTGAATTGTACTCTAAGTAATTAGAGTTAATGAGAGTATTGTAAGGATAACAGGTATTGTCATGTTAGCAAACAAATTAATAAATGCTCGCAACTGGGCTGTACTCGTAAAACCAGATCAAATTCAGAAGACGAGCGATGCTGAAAATGTCATGTATGGCAAATTCGTATGCGAGCCTTTAGAACGCGGTTATGGTACAACAATTGGAAATGCGCTACGCCGAGTTTTATTAAGCTCTTTACAAGGTGCAGCTTTTGTTTCTGTTAAGATAGCAGGTGTACATCATGAATTTACAACAATTTCTGGTGTACTTGAAGATATAACTGATGTTATATTGAATATTAAGCTTGTTCGCTTGGCACTTGATACCGACGCACCTCAAAAATTGAGCTTACATGTTAATAAAAAAGGTGTTGTAACAGCTGCTGATATTAAAGTTAATCAGCATGTTGAAGTTTTAAATCCAGAACAACATATTGCAACTCTCACAGAAGACATCGAATTTGAATTAGAATTTGAAGTTAGAATGGGTAAGGGATATGTTCCTGCTGATCAGCATGAAAACTTAGACGAAGAAATTGGTCTCATCAAATTAGATGCTTCTTTTTCTCCAATTCGTAAAGTTTCATACTCAATTGAGCAAGCTCGTGTTGGTCAAATGACTAACTACGACAAACTTATCCTTGAAGTATGGACAGACGGTTCAGTTTCACCTGAAGGTGCTTTAGCCTACAGTGCAAAGATCATTAAAGAGCAGATTTCTGTATTTATTAACTTTGACGAACAATCAACAAATGCTGTTGGTTTAGGCGGCTCTGAAGCAGGCGATCTAAACGAAAACTTATTCAAAGGCATTGATGATCTTGAACTTTCAGTAAGAGCAACTAATTGCTTGCATTCTGCAAATGTGCAAACTGTTGGTGAACTTGTTCAACGTTCAGAAAACGAAATGCTTAAGACTAAGAACTTTGGTAAAAAGTCATTAGACGAAATTAAGGAAGTGCTTATAAGCATGGGTCTTGATTTTGGCATGAAAATAGACTCTTTTGATAAGAAATATCAAGAATGGAAGAGGAAACAAAACTATGAGGCATAGTAATTCTGGAAAAAAACTCGGTCGTAATCCATCACACCGTAAAGCTCTTTTCCGTAATATGGCAAAAGCTTTATTGACACATGGACGTATTCGTACAACTGAGACTAAAGCTAAATTATTACGTACAGTTGTAGATCCATTAATCACTTTAGGCAAAAGAAACGACTTGCACGCTAGACGTCAAGCTTTTGATGTGCTTGGTGATCACCAACTCGTAAAAAGACTCTTTGATGAAATCGCACCACAATTTGCTAATATCAATGGCGGTTACACAAGAGTATTGAAGCTTGCTGATATGCGTAAGGGCGACTGTGCTCCTATGGCATTAATCGAGCTTACAACTTATGTTTTACCAGAAGCTGTAGAAGCTGCTGAGTAATTATAAGCTATAAAAAAGTTGAAAGGCTTGTCCGAATGGGCAAGCCTTTTTTTATGTTCTAAATAATTGAATATAAAAAATAAATATAGATTGCTACGTTGCTCACTTTGTTCGTTCCTCGCAATGACGAGTTGAGATAATTTTTTTAAGACTTACAAAAAAGATTTATAAAGCAACTGGAATATTTATTCCATTGACTGTGTATTGCAGACCTGTCATTGCGAGGAGCTTGCAAAGTTGCAATCCATGCATTTAAAGACATTTTATTAATTTTAATTACTTTTGCTTATTATACTTGTTTACAATTTTAACTCGCCTCCAGCGGGGGTCAAGAGAGGCAAAAGGACAGTGCCTGTCCTTAGCGCCCCCTCTTGACAAACACCCGCCTTACCTGCGCTTAAATTGGCACAAAAGTCGTCTTGACTGTACAGGCATACAACGATTTTTTTCAAAAATCAGTATGCTTTATCTTCGTTTGTTCTTTTTTTTCTGCGACGACAAAAGGACAGTGCCAATTTCTGTTACGCAAAAATCTCAACTTTGGAGTTAAGTAATGTATATTTGATTGTTGAACACATGATTAAGTTAATAATATTTAAATGCATGGATTGCCACGTCGCTCACTTTGTTCGTTCCTCGCAATGACGAGTCTAGAACTCGTATTTAGTTGGATAAATATATCTTCAAACACAATAAATTTTTCTCTTATAATTACTACAAAAGAGCACACATTTGGAACGCAGTGACAAATGGCAACTTACTTTCTATCTTTAGTTGTTATTTAAAATTTTAAAGCGGAAAAGTATTTAAGCTTTAGCTTAAAACTTTTCCGCAAACAAAAAAATTAAATGAAATTCTAACTAATGCCTCTCGAGTCACCTTGCCTATAAAGGTTTCCAAAGGAAATTATTTCCTTTGGCCGTCGGAGACAAAAAAAACAATACTACACACTACCTACTATCATTTCTTTTTGACTTTTGTTCATACATTTTCTCGTCTGCTAGGGTGAGCAGAGCTTCGAGACTGTCTGCTTCGTGTGAAAGAACTGTTCCTATACTTGCTGAAATATTAATTTTGTAAGAATCTATATTGAAATCTATTTCAGAGATTTTGATTAATTTTTCTTTGATGATTGTAACTAGTTGTTCATCCTTTACATTTGGCGTAAGAATGACAAATTCATCGCCGCCGAGACGTACTATAAGTGTTTCGGCTTTCATTTCATTTCTTACACGTTCTACATAGGCTTTGAGGAGCTTATCGCCGACTTTATGGCCGTAGGTATCGTTTACAGGCTTGAATTTGTTTAAATCTATAAAGAAGAGAGCAAATTCTATGTCTTTTGCTTGGGCGTAATACTGCTGTAATTTTAAACGGCTGTTTGCACCTGTGAGTGCGTCAAATTCTAATTTTCTTGTAAGGCTTTCTTTTGTTTGCTCAAATTTTGTTATGAAATAATAGAGAATAAAGTTTATGAATAAAAAGATAAGAAACCAAAACATCGCATCTGATGCGACAAGATTTGTTTTGTCTTTTGCGTATAGGGCAAGTTTCCAAACAGAAGATCCAACTTCTATATCTACATAGACGGCATGATCGTGCTCAAAGAAATCACTTCTATCAGCAACTAGATGCTCTTCATGGCGTGTGGTTTCATCGCTGGAATTTGTAGTGTATTTGCTTAATTGGTATTCAAAGCCTAATCTTTCAAGTGAGGGTAAACCAATGCTTTCATAAAGATTGTCAGCAAACATCGCAACTGTGACTATTCCCCAGAATATGTCATTATAATAGACTGGATTTCTGATGACTATGCCTTTTGTGCCTTGAAAAAGCTCGTATGGTCCAGACACAATAATTTGATTTGTGTCACGTGCTTTTTTTGAATCTATCATATCATTCGGACTAGTCATTACATTTCTGCCAACTACATTCTTTCCAGAACCTTTTGGAGCGAGGTATTTGATTATTCCGTCTGGAATATAGGCAATAGAAGAGGTTACTGTGTTTTTGGCAAGTATTTCTGAGAGGGCATAAAAATCGTCTTCGTGAATAAAACCTTTATTCACGAGTATTGTTTGTTTGAGAATTTCTGTGATTTTGATTTCTGACTCAAGATAGCGTTTGAAAATTTCTGAATGTGTTTTGAGCATTTCTTGCTCGCTGGCAAGAAGTTCTTTGTATGAATTTTTAGCAACAAAGGTCACGCCAATGATATTGCTAAGTATTAAAAGTGCAAAAATTATTTTCGATAGCTTCATAAAAATTTCCTTTATAAAAGTATAGAAGGCGAAATGCTAGTGAAACAATAATTTATAGGCAACATTAATTCTATTAATATAAATATAATATTTTATAATGTAATTAATAGCAAGAAATAAATTATTACAAAAAAAAAGGCCTTTATGAAAAAAGGCCTTTATGAATTTTTTTTATAATAAATTATTTTTTGAGATGTTCAGGGATTTCTACACCAATTTCTTCATAATAGCGAAGAGCACCTTTAGAAAGAGGAATGATAAGGCCTGAAAGAGCGTTCTTTAAGCTGACATTTTTAGAAACAGATGCGTGAACATTGATCCATTCATTTTCATTTTCCCAAATTGCTTTTGTGATTTGGTAGACTTCATCATCGGTTAAGCCAGACTTTGTGCTTGTGAAAAGAGCTGAGATGATTCGCGGGCTATAAACGTCTGTGTCTATATGTGGGTATGTTCCAGCTTCGATAATGCCTTTAGCAAAATATGGATATGTAGTGTAGAAAGCGTCGTTTGCAACTGGAATGAGCTTTAATTCCATTGATTGTGTGAGTTCAGTCATGGCGGTACTGTTGAGAGGGTGTGTTGCGATGATAGCGTCGATTCTTCCATCTTTTAAAGCTGAAATGGCTTCACTTTCTGGAATAAATTGTGGTTTGATTGTTTGGTAGTTGAGATTATGAAATTCTAAAAGCATTCTTGTATCAACTTCACCACCACTACCAGCAGCACCAACAGAAACTCTTAATCCTTTAAGATCTTCAATAGTGTTGACAGCAGAATCTTTTGGAACAAAGATGTGCATATAAGAAACAAGTGTTGCCATGATAGATCTTAGATCTGGTGCAGATTTATTTTTGTAAACATGTGTACCTTGATAAGCTTGAGTTGCGTTTTGATTTTGTGAAAAAGCAATTGCAGTTTTTCCTGTAGTGAGATTTCTGATATTTTCAATAGAACCAGCACTTGCTTCGCCTGTGGCTTGCATGTCTGTATGCTTTGTGATTGTTTGGGCTAAGGAAACACCAAAAGGATAGAGTACGCCAGAAATCCCTGCTGTGCCAATAGAAAATCTTTTTTCAGCGGCAAAAGAATTATTTGTTTGGAAGAAAAGTGTAGTGAAACAGCAAAGAAGAAGAATTGAACAAAGTTTTGTGAGTTTTGACATAAATTATCCTTTTTAAAATATCTATTTAACTTTATGGACAAAGTATATTTAATAAACGAATAGATGACAAGAAAATTTTTTATCTCAAATTAAATATATTGATTATTATTAACTATCTGCTATACTAAGAAAAAAGCTTTATAAAAACGAAAATTGAATTAGGGAAATTGCTTTTGAGGAAAATAGTTTTAATCTTTATTGCCTTTATCTTTGTCTGCCTTTATTTCGCACTTCAAACAATATTTTTGAAGGATACAGAAGAAAGTTTAGACTTGTCTTCTTTGTCGACTGAAGAAGTGAAAGATTTTAGCCAAAGTTCACAAAATGATTCTGCACAAAATAAAGAGCAAATTAATGAATTTGAAGCAGTAGAAGACTTTTCTCAACAAAATACTGAACAAAACACTGAACTAGAATTAGTTGCAAATTTTTCTGACTCAAATAAAAAAGAAGAAGATTTACCTAAAGTAATAAATGAAGAAATGGCTGAAGAAAAAGCTAAAGAAAAACAAATTTCAAAAACAAAAGCTGTAATTGTAAACGAAGCAAGTATCGATGATACAATAACATTTTCTTCTAATCCAGAAAATTCTCAAGAAATTAAAGTAGAAATCCCTATAAAGATTGAAGTAGAAAATACTCTTCTTGCAGAAAATAAAAATTCATCAGAAGCAATACTTCCTTCTGTATCAGAAAAGACTGTGGCAGAAGAAAATATTCAAGAAAAAGAGAAAAATCTAGAGAAAGAAGAAATATTAGTAGAAAAAAATCTTATTGAAGAATTAGAACTTGCTCAACCTGAAATACCAAATCCACCTCCTTTAGTGGAAGAAGTTTTAGAGTCGAAAATTGCATGGCAAAATTTAGACTCTGGCCTTGATTATTTCACAAGAAAAGAAAAATTTTTCTTAGAAAAGCTTATCCTTGACGTTGATGTGCATGTTTTACGCATCAATACAAAGAATTATGAAATAGATCTTTATGGAACTTTTATTGATCAAAGTGCTGGTAAGTCAGTTCGTTCATGGGCTATAGAAAATGATTTGCTTATTGCAATAAATGCTTCTATGTATTTGCCTGACAATAGAAGTTCTAATGGTTACATGCGTTCTGGCCAGTATATTAATAATGGGCAAATAATGGAAAAAATGAGCGGTTTCTTTTTCACTAAACCAAAGAAAGAGAATATGGAACAATCCATTATTGTTGAAAAAGATAGAAAAAATGTGACAAATGAAAGAACTTTAGATGAATATATAGATTCATATGAAGTTGCTATACAAAACTTTAGAATACTAGGTAATTATAGAGAAGATATTCAAGAAAGTGAACTTCTTTGGGAACAAAGTTCAACAAAGAGTTCAATAGCAGCTTATGGCGATGATATCGATGGAAATATTTATTTTATTTTTTCTCGAGCGCCTTTATCTGTGTATGAATTTGGCTCTTATATGCTTAGTCTTGCGAATGAAGGCCTTTATCTCAAAAATCTACTTTATGCCGAAGGTGGGGCAGAAGCTGGTTTATTTTTAGAAACAGCTGAAAATCAATACTTTATTGCTGGCATTGTACGCAATACTCCTTTTTCGAATATAGCTATGTCTGTACCGAATGTTTTGGGTATAAAGAAGAGAGTCAAAGCAAGAGAAGAATAGTAAAGAATAGTAGAGAATAGTAGTGAAGACTAGATGTTTTTCATTTCTTATTGTCATCATTATTTGGAAATATTAAGAAGTATTTTTTACAAAAAACTCTTTCTTTTCTGAAAATTTCACAAAATTACTTAATCTAAATATGGCTTATAGAAAAGCACATTTGAAAAACTTGACAAGAGGCTTAGGCTATACTACTTTATCTCTTGGCACTTTTCCTTAATCTTAAGGCATAATAATTAACTCAATAATAGGACTTAGCTCAATGCGTAGCACTTTAATTAAAGTATGTTTATCTTTTGCAGCAGTATTGCTTCTTTCAAGCACAGCATTAGCTGCAAATATAGCTGTTTTCAACCTTACCGCAGTAACACAAAATTCAGATGCAGCAAAAGCTTTAGAAACTTTCTTAGATTCTAAATACGGCACTGAAAGAGCTAAATTGGTTAAAGACGCTGAATCTATCCAAAAGAAAACACAAGAATTTCAAAAACAAGCTGCCGCTCTTTCTGAAAAAGCAAGAAAAGACAGAGGCACAGCTCTAGAAAAAGAAGTTCGCTCTTTTGAAGAAAGACGTGCACAATTTGCACAAAAAATTGCTCCAGTTCAACAACAAAAGCAAACAGAAATCCTTGAAATAGTTCGTACAGCTTGTGTGAACTACTCAAAAGCAAATAAAATTGATATCTTAATCGATGGCAGTGCTTCTGTTGCTTATGCTTCTGAAACTGTTGATGTTTCAAAAGGTATCTTAGCTGAAGTGAATAAACTTTGGAAAGATAAAGGCTCTAAATTTGCTGAATAATCTTTTATAATTTTATAGCGATACAATAAAACCACACGAAGAAATTTGTGTGGTTTTTTTGTTTTTAATGTTTTTTTACAAGCGTCTATTAAGAAAGCTTAGAAAGCCTATTCTTGACTTTTTTGCCTTTTGGGAGTATGGATGGTAGTGATTAAACATATAATATAGTAGATTAACCATGAACTATCATCCATCAAAAAATGCAAAAATCCTTTGGGCTGCACCTTATTGTTTACACGATTCTATGAGTGGTGCTGCCATTCAAATGAAATTAATTTACGAACAATTAGTGAAGCGAGGCTATGCGTGCAGGGTTATTTCTGCTCTTATCTTTGATAAAAAAGAAGGCTTTGATCATTTTCAAGCTTTGCAAATTCCGCAAAACAAGGAAAGTGAATGGCTTGAATTTCGTGATAAGGAGATACATTATTCCTACTTAAAAACAAAATCTTCAATCCTTGACGATATGACAAGGGCAGAAGAAATCAAATTTTATAAAAAATATATTGAAGCAATAATTCAATTCAAGCCAGATATTCTTTTTATCTATGGTGGAGGAATACTTGAATTATTCTTAATAAATGAATGCAAAAGAAGAAATATAAAAACAGTATTGCACGTGCCAAATGGCAATTACGTTAACTACCATTTCCCAAATGTAGACTTATTACTCACAGATTGTCAGGCAACAGCAGATAATTATTATAAGTCAAATAAAATGAATATGTTACCAATGGGTACATTCATTGAGCCCTCAAAGGTGCTTATTGACGGGCAAAAAGAAAATACTTTCATCACCTTCATCAACCCTTCTCCAGAAAAAGGAGCAGGCATTTTCTTACGTATTGCACTTATGGCAAAAGAAAGAAGGCCTGAATGGAAGTTTTTAGTTGTTGAAAGCCGCTATACATGGGAAGAAGTCATGAAAGTCTATAAGTATGATCCGCAAACTTTTACAAATGTCACTTTTGCAAAGCATACAAATACTATCAAGCTTGTCTATGGAATCACAAAACTTTTACTTGTACCCTCTGTGTGGTATGAAGGCTTTGGCAGAGTTGCAGCAGAAGCTATTATGAATGCTATACCCGTGATTTCATCGCTTTCAGGCGGTTTGCCAAATGCCGTGAATAATGGAGGAATGTCAATTGCAACTCCAGAACAATGTCATAAAGATTATCTCTACATTCCAACTGAAGAAGAAGTGCAAAATTGGTTTGAAGCAATGGAAGAAATTTTAGACGAGAAAAATTATGCAAATTGGGAAAAAATAGCCCTCGAAGCATCAAAAGTGCATTCTCTTGAAAAAAGTACAGACACGCTTATTTCGCATTTTGATAATATGTATCTAGAAAAAGCAAGCACGCATCCTCAATATTTCTTGAAGTAAGCTTATCCTTGTAAATTCCTTGTAAATTCCTTGTAAATTCACGGTAATATAGACTTCTTCTTTTGCCTCCGGCGGCCAAAGGAGTTGAGCCCCTTTGGAAACCCCAATAAGGCAAGGTGAGTGCGTAGGGTGTTGGCTAAAGATGAAAAGTTATTTTTTTTATTTGCGAAAAAGTTTTAATCTTTTGCCGCTTCGCACCAAAACATTAAATACTGTTTCGCTTTAAAATGATGAGAATAGGCTAAAGTTGAAAAGCAAGTAGCCATTTGTCACTGCGTTTCAAATGTGAGTTTATTCTTTTGTGTAATAAAAAAATTGTAAACAGTGAATGAAATGCAAATGCTTTAGACTCGTTATTGCGAGGAGCGAAGAAAGTGAACGACTTGCAATCCATTCTTACATTCTATCGCAATACACTCTTTCTAAAAAGCTTTCCATAATGTCGTCCATAAAAGGAACAGCTTCTTCCAAAGTCATTTTATTTGTGCAAGCCTTGCACCATAAAGTGACGTCTGTTCATGTTCTGCCTATGAGCATTTTTTCATTACATTTCATGCAAGTAAGAGTGGTTTCTATTCCTCGTCTTGCCTCTCTTTGTGCTTCTCTATAGGATTGCACAAAGGCCTTATTTATTGAAAATGACATATTCTACCTATGCGAGATGATTTTTCAAGCAAAAAGCTGCTGTACGGCTATGCTTATCTTCTAATAATTCTGAAGCCTTACCTTGCTCTATAATAGAACCTTGCTCCATAAAAAGAATTTCTGTTGCGAGATTTTTAGCAAAATCCATTTGATGTGTTGCCATAACCATTGGCATACCTGATTGTGCTAAATCTTTGATAACATACAACACTTCTGCTACTAATTCTGGATCAAGTGCAGAAGTTGGTTCGTCTAATAATAAAATCTTTGGATCCATTGCAACCGCTCTTGCTATAGCAACTCTTTGCTTTTGTCCGCCAGAAAGTTGTGATGGATATAAAGAAGTTTTATCCGAAAGGCCAACTCTTTTCAATTCTTTCAAAGCTCTATCTTGTGCTTCTTTAGCAGGTAAATTTTTCACCTTACGCAAAGCAAGGCTTACATTTTCTAGAGCATTTAAATGGTCGAAAAGATTGAAATCTTGGAAAATCATACCGACATTTTGTCTTAGAGTGCAAAGTGCTTTTTTGTCATTAAAAGCAATATTCTTATCTTCAAATAATATTTGTCCTTCATCTGGAATAATAAGAAGATTTAAGCATTGCAATAAAGAACTTTTTCCGCCGCCAGAAGGGCCGATAAGGATTTTCATCTCATTTTTATTGATGTTAAAAGAAATATCTTTAAGAATATTCTTTGTGCCATAAGACTTGGAAATGTTTTTAACTTCGAGTAAATTCATAAGCGTATCTTTATATATTTTGAAGTGTGCCGGAAATTCTTACTTTCTTTTCTAAAAGGCGAAGCAGATAAATTCCTATAACAGTGATCACAAGATAGATAGCACCAGCCATAGTATAGAGGGCAAGGTGTTCATAAGTGCGTGAGGCAACAAAGTGCGTGCGAGCCATGATTTCAGGCGTGCCAAGCACAAAGCAAAGGGCAGAATCCTTGAGCAATATAGCATATTCATTGGACCAAGCAGGAATGGAAATGCGTAAAGCTTGTGGAAGAATAACTGAAAAAATAGCCTGACTTGTCGTCATTCCTAAAGCTTTAGCTGCCTTCAATTGCCCCGGTGGAAGTGATTGTATAGATGCTTTGAAAATTTGCGATTGGTAGGCAGCAGAAGTAAGACCAAGCACAACACAAGAAGCTGTAATAGTGTCTACATTAAGCGAAAGAAATTCGAAGATACCAAAATAGAATAAAAAGAGTAAAAGTAATATAGGTACACCTCTAAAAAACCATACATAGATGCGGATTATAGAGGAGATAAATCTATTTCCATACACAAGGCCAAGTGCTAAAGGCACACCAAGTATAAAACCAAGCAAAAGAGAGAATAAAACTAAAACAAGTGTTATTCCAGTGCCTTGTGCTATGTAGGGAAGAGCATTATAGAGTGTGAGTAGTATTTCCATTATTCTTTCTTTGTACAAAATATAGTCATACATATAATGAAAAGCTAAAAGATACAAGAAAAAATTTCTTTGGTACAAATTTTGCTATAAATATATAAACAGAAAAAATCTTAAAATATAAGGCAAATTTTTCCTTATTTATAAATGGAGAGTGCAAAATGTCATCAATCTCAACTTCTACTGAACAATATTATTCAAGCATTTATGCAAGTCTATTTCTTACAGATACAAGCAATACTACAGAAAATTCTGAAAGCACTTCTACAGAATCTTCTTCAAGTGAATCTTCTACAGCACCTGTAAATAATCTTTTTACGCAAGTAACAACACAAAAAGCCTACGGATTAGAAAGTCTTTCCATGCTTTCTTATGCCGCTCAATCAACATTTGAAGGTTTAGGTTTAAACGATAATCAAAGCGTGAGTTTTGGGCAAATACTTGAATATAAAGATGAAATTCAAGATAACTTTTCTTCAAAAGTAGCCGATGAATTAGAAAAATTAGGCGTTCCAAAAGATGCAAAGTACACCATAGCAACAGATTATGAAACAGGTGACATTGTTGTTTCTTCTGATTCAGAATATAAAGAAAAAATACAAAATTATTTCAATAACAATCCTGAAATAGTTGAAGAATTTCAAAAAATTCAATATCTTTCAAATCTAGAAAGAACAAGTTCTACTGCCGGCATTGCAGAAGCTCAAGCCGTGACTAAGCAACAATTGCAGTCGATGGCTGCGAGTTTTTATTCAAATCCATCTTCTTCCATAATGTCCTCCTACGGTTCAAGCGGATCTACATTCGGAATGGGGCTTTCAACTATAGTATAGTCAAACTTCTTGTCTTTTATGTCTTCTATATCTCTATGCCTCCGGCGGCCAAAGGAGTTGAACCCCTTTGGAAACCCCAATAAGGCAAGGTGAGTGCGTAGGATAGTGGTTAAGAGTATACTTTATTTTTTATTTGCGAAAAAGTTTTAAAGTTTTGTTGCTTTGCACCAAAACATTAAATACTGTTTCGCTTTAAAATTTTAAGAATAGGCTAAAGTTGAAAAACAAGTAGACATTTGTCACTGCGTTCCAAATGTGAGTTTTTGTGTTAATGTCAGAGAAATATTTATTTCATTATAAACACAATATTAACTCGTCATTGCGAGGAGCTTGCGACATGGCAATCTATGCCTTTTTATATTATTTGCTTATTTATGTATTTGACTATCAAATTTAATATACTTTTCTTCAAAGTTGAGATTTACGTGTAATAGAAATTGGCACATGCCTTTTGTCGTCGCAGATAAAAAAGAACATACGAAGATAAAGCATACTGATTTTTGAAAAAAATCGTTGTATGCCTCTACAGTCAAGACGACTTTGTGCCAATTTAAGCGCAGGTAAGGCGGGTGTTTGTCAAGAGGGGGCGCTAAGGACAGGCACTGTCCTTTTGCCTCTCTTGACCCCCGCTGGAGGCGAGAGGCGAAGCATAAGCTAGAATATTACCATAGAATGAACTGCGAAGTTGAATATAAAAAAGCATGGATTGCCACGTCATTGCGAGGAGCTTGCCACATGGCAATCTCTCTTATCAGTTTCTTCATCTTCATTATGGGCAAGACAAAAAACCTTCTGCCCAAAGGCAAGCACCGCAGCAAGGTTTTTGGTTTCCCATGCAGTCTTCAAGATTTGCTTCTGTGTCGCCGCAATGGCCGCAGTAAGTGCAAGGTGAAAAAGAAAAATCTCTTACTCTTTGTCTAAAATCTTTATATTCTTCTAAAAGCCAAATTTCTTCTAAAGTATTTTCGCCTATATTTCCGAAAGAATGGTGATGTATGATTCTGTCGGTTTCAGCAAGTGCTGTTTTTCCATTGTGCAAAAGTTCCATACAAGGGCTCACATTGCCATCAGCACGAATAAAAATCATGCCTTCTTCAATAAATCTGCAATATTGCGTTCTTCTTGGAACAGGAATATTGCCTACATGCGGTATAAAATTCATCTTTGCAAAAAGGGTCTCAAAAGCATGTGAAACATCTTTTCTGTCAAAATCCATATAGGGAATATTGATTATTGTTTGTTTAACTTTATCCGAAGCAAGTTTTCTATTTAATGTTTTACTGTAGAGATTATTTTGTGCATTTTTATTGTCTTGCGGTTTCATATGAGAAATATTGACATAGTCAACATAGTATTTCTTAATAAAGTATGGAAGATGTTCTAATTGTGCAATATTTGCTTCATTTACAACAAAGGCTATACCAAGTTCAAGATTGAATTTTGAGTAAAAAGAGGCTGCTTGTCTTAATGTGTTAAGATTTTTTATGTTTTGAATGATTTCTGATGAATTTGGGTGGCCAGAGCATCTTTCTTTTTCTTTATACTCTATCTTTTTCTCTATTAATGGAAGAGTATTTTCAAAAGAATCAAGTGAAATCCAAAGTTTATCTATGTTTATATGCAGTATTTTCTTTATTGCTTCTTCTGTGAGCAAGGAGCCATTTGTGACAATCTCAACTTGAAAGTCTTTTTCTTTGCACGCTTTAAGCATGTCAAAAATGCGTGGATGAAACATTGGTTCGCCCATGCCAGCAAAGACAATACTTGTGCAGGTGTTTGGAATAGATGCTAAACTTTGTTCAAAAATTTCAAAAGGCATGTCCATAAATTCTTCATTAAAGCAAGAATTACGAAAACACATAGCACAATCAAAATTGCATCTACTTGTTGCTTCTATATAGACTCTGTTAATACTGTCTGGCAAAATGAATTCCTCAATTATTTTAATAATAATTCAAATGCTTTGTCAAAGAAAAGTACAGTTGAAGCTGTAAATAATCCTAAGAGTAGATATTTTGAATTGTCTTTAAAAAAATAAAATACAGGGCTGTAGTATATTTTAAATTTTCTTTTCTTTTCAAGTCCAAAATCAAAATTGATAAGTGGATTATGCAAATAAAGAAAGGGGTAGAGAAGAAGATTTACAAGAGTGCTGTATATAAGGTAAATAACTATAAATACTAAAAAAAGAATCAATACACTTTCTTCTTGTTTTGTCAGGGGCAAAAGAGACACGAAGCTAAAGACCGAAGCGAAAAAAGAGGGCATAAATGCATAGAGCATTTTATAGGAAACTCTTTTATAAGAAATTAAAGATTCAATGACTTCAAAGTATTCAAGAATAAATTTCTTATATTCTTCTTCATTTTTTTCTGCATCTGCACATTCTATTGAGAAATTTGACTTCAAGGTATAGGGATCAATAAAGGGAAAGATTTTTTCAGTTGGATTAATAAATTCTAAGCTAATGATTTTTTTCTTATTTTTATAGGCTTTGAGAGTTAATCTATAGATTTTGCTTGTGATATTTTCTTTCAACAAAAGAAATTCTTCTAAGTTTTTAAATTCTCGGATTTCTTTTTCTTTGTCAGTGATATTTAATATTTCAATAAAACACGAATCAGCATAGGACATAAGAAAAGCATAAAGTTTTTCAAATTTTTCTAAATTAAGAATAAAGGGTTGTGTGTGAAATTTTTTTCCTATTCTTTTCATGAAATGTAGATTTTCTCTCTTTATTTTTTATTTGCTGACTATAACTCTAATATTTGTAAAAGTCGAATTGAAAATAGCTTCTTTAAAAATTTTATAGCTATCTTAAAATAAAGAAGCTTCCTTTTACAGAAGCTTCTTTATATACTACTTTTGAATTATTATTCTTTTATATCAAGACATTTTAATTTGTCTTGGCTAGGCGGTGCTGTGAAAAGAGAACCAAGGACTAAACCTAAAATACTTGCACCTGCGGCAAGCATATTTGATGGAATACCCATGAATTTACCGCCAAGTGCAAATTCTACAATAACACCAACAGCAAGGCCAAGAAGAATACCAACTAAAGCACCTGTGCCATTGCCTCTTTTCCAATATACGCCCATCATAAGAGGGAAGAAAACCGCAGCACTATAGAAAAGGCCGCCTACATAGATGATATCAATGAGGTTTTCCATAACTTGTGCTAATAAAACACCACCAATACAGATAAGTATAGTAGCAAAACGTGAAATCCAAAGAATATGTTTATCGTCTTTATTTTTTGCAAAATAAGGTTTATAGACATCGTTGACAAATAATGTAGTACCAGCAAGAAGTGTTGAATCTGCTGAGGAGAGACTTGCTGCAAATATACCACCAAGTCCGATACCAGCAAGGCCAGCAGGAAGATAATTACCAATCATCAATGAATAAGCTGTGTTCTTGTCTTCAAGGCCAGGCATAAGAATTGACATTGTGATACCTATAATAGCAACAAGAAAACCATAGATAACGTAAGCACCTGAAGTGAAAAGGTAGGCAAATTTAGCTGTGCCCACATTTTTTGCCGCAAATACGCGTTGCAGATAAACTTGTTGCGTGCCAAACATAAACAGGGACATGAAAATCCAAGATAGTGGATCCATAACACCAAGTTCGCCAACACTAAAGAAAGAAGCTGGTGCAGCTTCCATAACAGCATCGATACCGCCTGCTTCCATAAGCATAAGAGGAACAGCAATACTTACTGAACCAATTAAGATACAGAAATTGTAAACATCTGTATTTGCAACAGAAGTCAATCCGCCAAGAGCGGTATATGTTAAAACTAAGATAACGCTGATAATAAGGCCATAAGTAAAAGGAATGCCAAAAAGGCTTTCAAGGGCAACAGCTCCTACAAGATATTGTGCAGAAAGCGTTGGAATAAGGGCACAAATTTGCATAACAGTTGTTATGAGTCTTGTAGATTTATTATAACGCATTTCCATAAATTCTGAGGCAGTTGCAAGTGTAAGTGGTCTTAGTTTGCTCACTAAGAAAATACCAAGCAAAAGAAAAGCAGGAGCACCAGACCAGTTCCACCAAGCACCTGACAAACCAATTGAATAACAAAGCGCACAAGCTCCGATAAGTCCGCTACCGCCAAAATCAGAGGCGGCAACACTAAAAGCAGCCTGAATTTTATTGAGTTTTCTATCGGCTAGCAAGAAGTCGTCAGATTTTTTAACTTTCTTTGCAGAAAAATAGCCAACACAGACAAGCCCAACAAAAACAAGGGCACTTGTGAAATAATCATAAACGGTCATTTTATCTCCTTTAAAACAAGTAGTTATCGTATTCTATTATTCAATGCAATTAAACAATAGAATACGATAAAAAAATTAAACAAAAAATAACATAAATTAAATTGATAGCTTATATACTACTTGTAATCAACATTATCGTCAAGAGGATAAATTGGACGTGTTAAGTTTTTGTAATCAAAGAATTTAATATTTTGTGTTGTCAAGCCAGATGGATTTGCTGTGATAATTTTATCAACAAGAGGAGTAAAGAAAGCTCTAAAATGTTGCATTGATTTTAACATAATTAGACGCTTTTGTTTAAAGTCTATATTACCAAGGAAGAATGGTCTGTCGTCATAGCTTTGATTTGTTACAGAAGCAACTGTGAAATCAACATTTTTATAACGAAGTCCGACAGTAAGGCCATAGCTAAGTGGAATATCCTTCATAAGAGGTGTTGTTGCAAGATAATTACCATTGCTTATGCATCTCACTTCAACATCTTCAAGATGTAGAGGTTCGCCATGGTATTTAGCATCTTCGATTTTTCCGCCTAAGTCGATAGTGATCTTTGCACCAACGCCAGCTTCTGCAGCTTGTTTAGCTACTTCAGGGTCAAACATATAGGCAAAAGCACTGTCAGGAATATTTTCTTTAAATAATACGCTGATAAGGCCAGTTCCATCGCCAGGAGCACCGCCACCAGGATTGTCTGAATATTCATTAATTAAGCAAATGCCAGTTTCATTTTCTGCAAGCCATTGTTTTGCTTTAGCAACTGCTTGTTCTGCATCGTCTGCACTTGTGTCAACAATCATTTCTCTTTTGCTCCAAACATATTGAGCAAGAGCTTTTGCGTGTTCACGAGCACCGCCATTTGAAGTAACAAAGATAGAAGCACAAGCTCCCTTTACATCAACATAAGGGAAACCAGGGAAGAAACATGCATCAAGTAAATTATGTTCTTTTTTATAATTCTTAATGTATTCAGTTACTTCTCTATAGCTTTCAGTTGCGATAACCGGTACAAGCATTGGAAGAAGTTCTACATCTGTGACAGGTTTGATTTCGCCTTTAATAGTGCGAATCAATGTGTCCATAGCTTCATAACCAGAAGTAGCATAGTCTGTGTGTGGATTTTCTTTAATACCAAATAAATAGGCGTTGTCAGCCATTTCTTGTGTGATATTTCCGTGAAGATCAAGGGTTGAAACTATAGGCATTTCTTCGCCAATAATTTCTCTTATTTTTCTTAAAGTATAAGTCTCTATATCACCGCAACTTTCAGAAACACCAGCACCATGTAAGCCAAATGCAACACCTTGGTATTCGCCTAAATGTTTTTTTACATAATGTGTGATCTTGTCGCAAATAGTATTTAAACATTCGTCTGATAAAGTAGGTGCAGCATTTTCAACTGCAAAAGAAGGAATAAGTTCAATATTGTCTTCTTCCGCACGCTTGATCATACCGCCAATATAACTAGGTGTTCCCCTAAAAACATCTAAAATTTCTTGACCTTCCCAACTTCCTTGCGAAATAAAAGCTTCATAGCTGCATTTAACTCTTGAAAAAGTATTGGCTTCATGGCCAAACCAACCTAATAAAATTTTCACTAAATAACTCCTTTGTATACATTGATAGAATGCTTACTTATATGGATTGAACGTGTATAAAACACCTTTGCAAGTTATCACTTATTTCTACTTTTGTCAAAGTTTTTTTGATTTTTTAATTTATCAGAATTAAAATTTAAGACAATTTTTCACAAGCTAAAAATGTTTTTAAAATGAACTAAGATTTTGAATTTTTCTTTTTTTATAAAAAATCAAAATTTTAAATCAATTTTCTTTGTAAATTTATAATTTAATGTTAAACAAAGGCTAATTCTTGTATAACATATAAATAGTGAGTTTTTTCACATCGTTGTGAAAAAGCTTTATTACGAAAATGTAGAAAGGGTTTTTGTATATTTTTAAAGTTTTCTAGCTTTTTTATTTTCTTAGGAGAGAAAGAAAAATTTTCAAATTTAATTTAATTTTAAATAAAAGAAAGGAAATTTAAAATTTTTGCTTGACTTTTTTTTTCTTGTTCGCTAGAAATTAAGAAAAATTGAACATGTATAAATTTAGCAAATTTTTAAAAAAAGAGGGCAGTATTTTTTATGAGCAACGAATCAAAACTTAGAAAAAACCTTATACTTATTTTCGCTTTAACAGCGTCAGCGGCATCTATTTATATGCTTCCTTATTTAAGAAGCTATTATTACGATGCATTTATTGAAGCATTTGGCTTAACTTACGAACAATCTGGTCTTGCAGGATCATATTTTGGCTTTTTTGGAGCTCTTTCCTATCTTATTGGTGGTGTTATTGCTGATAAGGTTTCCTTTAAAGTATTGATACCAGGTTCTTTGATTGTTTCAGGCCTTTTAGGATTTTTATTACTCACAAATCCATCTTACATGACTATTGCTTATATCCATGGTGTGTGGGGTATCACATCACTCATGACTTTCTGGCCTGCTCTTGTAAAGGCTTTAAGAGCATCAGGTAGCGAAAGTGAACAAGGCCGTGTTTTTGGTATATTTGAAGGCGGACGTGGTATTGTTAATGCTTCTGTATTGAGTTTTGCTGCTTTCTTATTTGGCATGTTCTATGTTGTAGATCAAAAAATGTCTGGTATTTATCCTTTAATTTTCTTGTTCTCATCTCTTCCTATAGCACTTGGAATTATGAATATCTTCTTACTTCGCAATGTTGAAGTAGATTCTACTGACGTTGCTGGCGGCGGTATTAACTTCAAAGTTCTTGGTTCAGTTGTGAAAAATCCATATGTGTGGATGATGTGCTTGATGATTTTTGCTTCATACACTCCTGTTATTGGTTATTCATATTTTGGTTCATACGCAAATACTTCATTCAATGTAAGTGTTCTTGCAGCGGGTATCCTCACAATTTCATCACAATATATCCGCCCATTTGCTAGTGGCGGAGCTGGTTTCTTAGCAGATAGAATCAATTCATCTAAATCAATGCAATTAGGCTTTGTGGTTACTATTGTAGGTTTAGTGGTTCTTCTTCTTTCACAACCTGGCGGCTCAATTATACCAGTTGTTATTGGTTCAATGATTGTATTCTTTGGTATGTTTATGACATTTGCAATGAACTTTGCTGTTATGCAAGAAGTTGATTTCCCTAAAGAAGCATCAGGAACAATCATTGGTATTGCTTGTACTATTGGTTATCTTCCAGAAGTTATTTTCCCATGGTTAGGTGGTAGAATTCTTGATATGCACCCAGATGGTTCACCTGATGGCTATCGTTTACTTTTCTGGATATTCATTGCTGTCACTGTAATGGGTATGGCTATTACTCAAGTTTGGATTTCAAAAACTAAAGAACGTCGTGCTGAAATTTTAGCAGCACGTAAGGCTGCAAATGCTGAACAAGCTGCTGCTTAATTATTGATTTTTTCAAGCCAAGCGGGTAAAATATTTATTCAGCTTGGCTTTTTTATTTAACAAAGAAATACAAAGAAAAAGGTATAAAAATGGAATACGCACACAGAGCGTGGTTAGAAATTGATATTGATATTATTGTTGAGAATTTAAAGAAATTATCTGCACTTGCAAAGAATGCAGCTGTGATGCCTGTCATTAAATCAGATGCTTATTCACACAATGCTGTTGAAGTGGCATTAGCTACACAAGATTTAGATCTTGTTAAATATTTTGGTGTTGCTTGCTTTGATGAAGCTCTTGCTTTGAGAAAAGCTGGCATAGAAAAACCAATTTTAATATTTGGTTACACTCCAGTTTCTCTTACAAAAGAACTTGCAGAAAATAATCTTACGCAAACAGTTCATTTTGTTGACTATGCAAAAGAACTTTCGCAAGCATTAAAAGTTTTAAACAAGACTTTAGATATACACATTAAAATTGACACAGGTATGAGTAGAATTGGATTAATCACTGATGCCCACGATTTAGCACCAACTCTTGATGAAATAGAGCAAATATTAAAAGAAGAAAATCTCAATGCCACTGGAATGTATACGCATTTTGCTGACAGTGAAAATACAGATACTTCTTATTGCGATTTACAACAAAGCATTTTTGTCAATCTTATAGAGGCATTATCTCAGAAGGGAATTTCTCTACAATACAATCATAGCTGTAATAGCGGCGGATTATTATACCATCCTGAATACGCATTAGACATGGTGAGAGTTGGTTTTGCAATGTATGGACGAGCACTTAGAGACGATTCTTCTGTTTTTGGCTTAGAAATAGCAAAGAGTTTTAAAGCTTTAGTCGCTCAAGTAAAGACATTGAAAAAAGGCACAACTATTGGCTATAGCAGAACAGCTAAGCTTGAAAAAGACACAAAAATTGCTGTGCTAAATGTTGGTTATTCTGATGATTATTCAAGAAATTTGTCTAACAAAGCAGAAGTTTTGATTAAGGGTAAGAGAGCTAAAATATTAGGCAATGTTTGTATGGATACAATGATGGTAGACGTGAGCACTATTGAAGATGTATGTGTTGGCGATATTGCTACTTTGCTTGGAAAAGACAATGATGATTGCATAGATATTATTGAATTAGCAAAACATTCTAAAGAATCTCCTTATGCATTACTCGCAACCTATAGCCATAGAACTCCTCGCGTCTATAAGAAAATGAATACTGTATACAAAGTGGAGAAATAGCAAACTAATTTAGAAGAGCCCAATTATAAGGCAACGACAAAACTCTTTCGTTCACATTTCTAAAGGCTTGTTTATAAATAGCTTTTTCAATACCAAGATAGCTGAGTACGATTTCTATTATTGTTGCATTTATATCAAAATAGTTCATTTGCAAAAGTCCATTTCTTTTTCTAATGAATAGGGCTCTTTCTATGCCACTTGTGTAGCATTGTATGACGTCTAGCGAGGCATCTTTATTGTAGGCTTTTGAGATTTCTTCAGCAGAAATAACTGTTTGCGGACTTGGTGGTAAATAGGAATCAACTTTTTCAAGGCATTCCATATAGAATTTTGCTACATTAGGATTTAAAAGAATATAATATTGTAGCATAACATAACCATAATAATAGCTTTCAATTGGATTATTTAATTCAATAAGATCAAAGTCAATCTTTGCATAAAGATGAGCCATCATTTTCTTGTGGGCTTCTGCGGCTAATTTTGCTTTGTTTTCAAAGTGGTAGGGGATTAGGCCAAGGTTAGTGTTAGAAGCAGCGGCTATTTGCCTCAAGCTTGTTCCTGCATATCCTTTTTTAAGGAATAGGTCGTAAGCAACTTCTAAAATCTGTTCACTAGTGGTCATAAAATCCTCATTAATTAAAAATTGTGATGTCTAAGTTCTTCTATTTACTCATATTACAGAATAAAGGCTAAAATGTAAATAGGAAATAAATATAATTTATAAAATTGTAATATCTATTTTCTAAGCGATTTTGATTGTTAATACATAGGCATAAGAAATTAAGTTAAAAAAACACCCTTTCAAGTAAATTTGAAAGGGTGTTATTTATTTAAGATATAATCTTTTGAAATTTATTATAAAATTTCGCTCAATTCGTGGAATTTAAGACCAAATGCTTCTGCAACACCTTTGTAGAAAACGTCGCCAGCATGTGTGTTAATACCTTTTGCAAGTGATGCATCGTCTTGACAAGCTTTCTTCCAGCCTTTGTTAGCAAGAGCAACCATGTAAGACATAGTAGCATTTGTTAAAGCAAAAGTAGATGTTCTTGCAACAGCACCAGGCATGTTACCAACACAATAGTGGATAACGTCGTGTTTCATGAAGATTGGTTTATCGTGGTATGTTGCACCATGTTGAGCACATGTTTCAACAGAACCACCTTGGTCGATAGCAACGTCAACAATAACAGAACCTTTCTTCATTGTTTTAACCATTTCTTCTGTGATAAGCTGTGGAGCTTTTGCACCAGGAATAAGAACTGAACCAACAACAACGTCTGCTTCTTTTACGCTATTAGCAATGTTCATGCTGTTAGAGTAAAGAGTTTGCATTTGATTGCCATAAATGTCGTCGATATAACGTAAGCGATCGATATTATTATCAATGATTGTAACGTGTGCGCCTAAGCCAATAGCCATTTTAGCAGCAGCAAGACCAACAATACCAGCACCAACAACAGCTACTTTAGCAGCTGGAGTTCCTGTTACACCACCAAGTAAAATTCCTAAACCATCGTATTTCTTTTGTAAGAATTCAGCAGCTACTTGAGTTGCCATTCTACCTGCAACTTCTGACATAGGAGCAAGAAGTGGAAGGCTACGGTTAGGGAGTTGAACTGTTTCATAAGCAATACCAGTAACTTTCTTTTCGATAAGAGCTTCAGTTAATGCTTTTTCAGCAGCAAGGTGTAAGTAAGTGTAGAGTACGAGGCCTTCACGGAAGAATCCATATTCTTCTGCTAATGGTTCTTTAACTTTAACAACCATATCGCCTGACCAAGCTTCTGCAGCTGTAGCAACAATTTTAGCACCTGCGGCAACATAATCATTGTCGCTGATACCAATTGCAGTACCTGCGTCTTTTTGAACTAAAACTTGATGGCCTTCATCAACAAGTGCTTTTACGCCTGCTGGTGTCATACCAACACGAAATTCTAGAGTTTTAATTTCTTTTGGTACACTGATAATCATCTGGGCTCCTTTTTATGCAATGCATAAATATATAAATGTATTTTGTAAAAGAACAGTATACATTTTTTGAACATGTGTCAATAATTTTTTTTAAATAAAAACAAATATAATATGTTGATATTATTGATATAAAAATTAGACACACAAAAAAACTAGAAAAAGATTTAAACATGTATAAATTCTTTTTCCTCTGTTCTAATTTCTGCTAGCTCACCATATCTTGCAAAGAAAGTCAAGTAGGCGAAATTTCTGCTGCTAGAGCAGATTTTACATGAATATATTTTATTTGTATGATTTTGTATTATAAAAAAATTAAAGTATATAAATGAAAGTTATTGTTTGTTAAAATACAGTATTCCATCATTAGGTTTAAAGAAAGTTCGAATAAAACCATCGTAAGAAACAACAACAAATTCGCCTGTTGGAGGAAGAAAATAGGCCATGTCAGAATCGTCTTGTTGTCTTTTTAATGCTTGAGGATTTCTAATTATTTCTTTTGCTCTTTTTTCGTATTCTTTAGCATTGGAAAAGCCCATATCGATTCCATGTTTATGAAAATGATCATTGAGTAAATTTGTGTTTCTAAATTCTACTTCGCTCTGATAACTTGGCGAATGAGAAAGATTTTTGTCTTCAAAAAAATGAGCAAAGAAAGAAAATACAAATATGAATAAAGCTATAAATGCATAAAGAGCTAATTTTATGTTTGTTTTTTGTGTGTTCTTTCTTTTATTTTTATGATACTGTTTTCTTTTATGAGAATTTTTCTTTCGACAGTCTTTACATCTTTTGGGTAAATGAAGATTTTTAGATTTAAAAAAATCTATTTCATTTTGGCTGAGTTCAAAATGTTTTGTGCATTCTTTGCATTGTATATTCATTTTATTTTCACTGCATTGTTCTATGATTTCTTGTGTAGAATTGAGGTAAAATTATAATTAATCACAATTAATTGCAAGAATATTAAATATCAACTCTTATAAGTTTTTCTTGAAAATTTTCATGAAAAAGTAGATATTGAATTATTCTGAAGAGAGGCATAACACGTCATTCTAATTCACACTTTACATGCTTAAAATTATAGTATAAAAGTGAGCACCGCGAACAAAGGCTTTAGCGGAGGATTATCCTCACACGAAACAAGAGCCACGCCTCTTGTAAGTGAGGTTTCGTGCACAGCGTGCCGAAACAAATTAGAATGTAAGAGGCACAAAGTATGCAATTAAAAAATCTTGAATTATCTGAAATTGAAAAAGCAATGCAAATCATTGATACAGCAAAAAAACATCTAAAAGATCAGGGAATTGATCAATGGCAAGATGGCTATCCTGATTATGAGTGTATAAAAAATGACGCACTCAAGAAAATAGGCTATTTCATTATAGAAGAAGATAATACAAGCAAGCCAGATAATTCAAATAGCAATACAATCTTAGGTTATATAGCCATTGATTATAATAATGAAAGTGCTTACGAAAATATAAATGGGCAATGGACAATAGATGAAGACTATGTTGTTGTTCATCGCATGGCTTTTACCGAACAAGCCCGCGGAAAGAAATTGGCTGATAAAGTCTTTGAACTTGTTGAAGAAAAAAGCAAGAAAAATAATATCAACTATATGCGTATAGACACAGATGCCGACAATCATAAAATGCAACATATATTAAAGAAAAATGGTTTCAAATATTGTGGCATTGTTTATTTTGATAATAGCGAAAAAATAGCTTTTGATAAGCTTTTTAATTCTTAGAATACTGTTTTTAATTTTTATAACTTATTTACTTATGCTAAAAACTAAAGCCTTACAACATTTTAGAGATGCTGTAAGGCTTTGTAGTATTTTTAGCTTTTAAGCTTTTTTATTATTTTTTATCGAAATCTATGTGTTGAAGTAAGGCAAGAAGTTTTTCGGCAGAAGGTTCGCTGTCTGCTTTTAAAGACCAATAGAGGCCATCAATTTCTATTAATGGAACTTTATTTAGTATTTGCATACGGCTAAGCAAGGGCGGTTCTGAATTACAAGTAATCAAAGCCCTTGCACCATATTTATTGAGAGCTTCTGTAAGATTTGCATGTATTTTCATAATACGTGCAGTATCTATATCCCAGACAATTATTTCATGCATAATAAAGTGTGAGAAAAATAAAAATTATATCTTATCAAGGGAATATTCCATGTGTATGCCATCATGGAGTGAGCCTGTAATCAAGCAACCATGCTTCATAATTTTTTTACAGCGTTCAAAAACAGCAAGTTGTTCATCATTTTCTAAGCGAACTTTTACATCAAGGGAAATTTGCACTATACGAGAAGCACCCATTTGGCTTTTTCCAAGTTCTGCTGTTGCAGTAGCGAGAATTTCGCTGTATTGCACTTTTCTTGCATTCATAGCCTCAATCAGTGAGGAAGAATAACACATAAGAGTTGAAGAAATCAGCAATTGTTTTGCTACACCAATGTTTTCAGAACAAGCTTCACATTTTTGATTGAGCATAATATTATCTGAAGTATTACCAGCAACGCTTATTTCGTGTTTACTATTTTTGTAGCTATACATAATTTGAACAGATGGCATAATAATTTCCTTTCTTTGTTATTATTTTATTGATTATTTTGCTCGTCACTTGAAGCGACAGGTGCATTTTTTGTTGCTTCTTTTTGTTGGAGAAATGTTCCTAAAACTATAAAGCAGAGGCCAACAATGGTTGAAGAGGCTATTTCTTCTTTGATTATAAAACTTACCCAGAAAAGAGACAAGAATGGCACTAAGAAAGTTAAAGGCGCAATACGGGATATTTTCTTTGTCAATTTGAGTGCTTGTCCCCATAAAATAAATGGAATACCAAGTTCAAAAAGTCCTACATATATTCCAGCTGGAATTCCACTCTTTGGTAAGCCTTCGGAATTAAATAAAATACTTATTAAAGCAAGTAGAGCTGCTATAGTAAAGCTTCCCCACAATCCTGAAACTGATGGCAATTTAAAAAGATTATTTGCTAGCCAGTATAAAGGGTAGAGTAGGGTTGAAATAATAATACATAATAGTCCCATTGCAGAAAGAGAGCCTTGCACGCTTTGTCCGCCTACAGCGATAATAACAACGCCTGCATAAGCAAAGAGAATAAATATAAATTCTTTAAGACTTAATTTTTGTTTTAAAAATACAAAAGAAAATAAGGTTAAGACTATTGCCCAGGTATTGTTTATAGGCTGAGCAATTTGTGCAGGAAGTCTATCGTATCCGAGAAATAAGAAAACATAATAAGCATAGATAATAAGGCCTAAAGAAGCTATTTTTATCCATTGCATGAAAGTGTATTCACATAAATGTTTGATTTCTTTTGTATAGATAAGTACACCTGTAAGAAAAATGCTCGCACTTGTCATACTTATAAAGATAAGTTGCATTGGTGACATATGCTCAAGTGAAACTTTAAAAGCAGTAGAAACTGTCGACCATGCAAGAATGGTGAGTAGTGCGTAAAGGAGGGCTTTTTTTTCGGTATCCATGTTAAAACCTTATTTTATAGGGAAAAAAGAGAGTAAAAATCGCTTAATCCTTAAGCTGCAGTCTGAAAAATATATGAGCTGTATCTGTTAAATATTTTACACAGTTAATTTTTAAACTATACTTAGATTTTTCATGCTTTAGCTATAAACTTAAGCAATTTTTACTCTCTTGACATTTTAGCTTTGACGAAGATCCTGCATATATTCGTTCAATGTATCAAGCAATTCAAATGCTGTGTCTTGATTTTCAGCAATGATATTGTTTAATTGGAAAGGATCATTTTTTCTGTCGTAAAGTTCATCTCTTTCAGGAACTTCAGAAACAGCGGCAGATGTACAAGTCCATTGATCTTCACCATCAAGAGTAGAAGCTTTCTTTTGAGCTTCATAGGCTTTATTGTAGAAGGCTGTATCTCTATCTTCGACGGCATTTGCTTTTGCAAGAGCTCTTAGATGTGCTGTTGATTCAGCAAGATCTTGTCCATAAATACCAAATCTTGCGTCAGCAACAGATTTTTCTTCTGCTTTAAGCCAGTGGATATAGGAATAGTCTTCAGTGATGATAGACCAAGAATATCTAAAGTAGCCAGCAATAGCAAAATCGCGAACTTTTTCAACTTCGCCACGACACATAGGGAGTAATGATTGACCTTGCATGCTTGGATGCACACCGATTCCAAGCCAATCAACAACAGTTGGAGCAACGTCAGAAGACTGAACGAAACCAGTTTTACGAGTTCCTCTTTCAAGTTGTGGGCCATTGATAATAAAAGGAACGTGAGCTAATTCTTCGTAAGGCCAAGGACGACATTTACGCATGATTCCATGTCCGTGTTCGCCATGTCCCATAGGAGAACCATGATCTGAAACTAACATTATCATTGTGTTTTCATCAAGTCCTAATTCTTTGACTTTGTCGTAGAGTTTACCAAACCATTTATCAACCATAGTCACCTTTTCAGCATAAAGCATACGGATATGGTGTAATTCTCTTTCTGTGTATAAGCCATCTACATTGCTTTGAATAGGCAAGAACATGTCTTTGCCTTCGTAATCAGGATCGTAAGGGCATTTTAGATCAGGATCATAGACTGAAGGTGGATCCCATGGCTCATGTGGATCAAAGGAGTCTATCCACATAAAGAAGCCTTTAGTTTTATCAACATTTTCAAGGAAAGAACAAGCTTTGTTAATAACTTTTGCAACATGCTGATCTTCATCTGATTTCCAGAATTGTCTTTCTTTTAGATGGCATTCAACTTGGTTAAGAATTGGACGCATAACATTTTCGCCAAGTAAAGTGTCTGCTTCTTCTAATACGTGATCTTCGTAGTAATCTTCAGCTTTGAATTTTGGATCTAATTTGTCATTCGCATAATATTGATGATCTGTTTCGTGTCCATGTAAGAACCAAACATTATCAAAACCTCTAGCATAGCCGAATTTTGGCAATCTAAATGGGCCTGTATCATGAACTAAATATGTTTCAATAGGATTTCCCCAACATAAATCTGCTATTGTTGTGTCGTCAACACCTAGTTGTGACCAACCTTTTACAGGTAAGGTAAATCTGCCTGTAAGCATAGCACGTCTACACGGAATAGTTGGCAAACCTTCTGTATACGCATTTTCAAATAAAACACCTTCACGTGCAAAACGATCTATATTTGGTGTTTGTATCCAATCGTTTCCATAACAGCCTAAGTAATTGAATTGAAGTGTGTCAAACATTACCACAATAACGTTTTTATCGCCGATCATAAATATACCTCTTTATAAATTTATTTTTGTGAATTTAATTCTTTAATAAGTTTTGCATTTGCTTGTGATTGAATGTTAACAAACTCTTTTGTGTCTGCACTGTTTAGATAGCCAGCAGTTAAGTCAAGGGCATCTAAATTTTTGATGAATTCAGGATCTTGAGTTGCTATTAAAACACTTTCTTCAAGCTTTTTTAGTATCTTAGTTGGTGTGCCTTTTGGTGCAAATAAAGCACCCCATTGACTGACATTGATATTTTTGCCTAATTCTTTGA
This sequence comes from uncultured Desulfovibrionaceae bacterium, assembly GCA_964368455.1. Lineage (GTDB taxonomy): Bacteria > Desulfobacterota > Desulfovibrionia > Desulfovibrionales > Desulfovibrionaceae > CAYJAZ01. Next base: position 19,775 of record CAYJAZ010000015.1, on the reverse strand, counting down.
AAGAAATGGTATTTGGCTGAGAAGCAGCTCTTGTGTCTGACATAATAGCTAGAGCTTTGATGTCAAAATTAGCTAAAGTTCCTGCACTTGTTGCATAAAGTTGAGCTCTGTCTCCTGCTAAAGCTTGGAAAGCATCTGGATCTCCAGAAAAAGATACATGTCTTGCTTTGATGCCGTATTCATGCAATACTTTTGCAATAGCCATATAAGGAAGAGAGCCAACTCCAGCTGAAGCCCAATAGTATTTATTTGGTTCTGACTTCATTGCTTTTACCATATCGTCAACAGAATTCCATGGTGAGTTTTTTTGTGTGACTAAGAAATAAGGTGCGTTCATAACTCTTGCAATAAGTTCCATATTATCAACAGAATAAGGCACTTTTCTTAGATGTGGATGTATGGCAAGTGGTGCACTAGGGCTAAATCCAAGTTGGTAGCCGTCTGGCTTTGCTGTGACAACTGTATTAATACCTGTCACTCCTGATGCTCCAACAATATTTTGCACTGCAACATTCACATCTAATACTTTACTTAAGCTAGTCGCTAATAAGCGAGCTACAATATCAGTTTCGCCACCAGCACCAAAAGGTACAACGATTGTGATTGGTCTATCAGGGTAATCAGCTGCTCTGACAGGTGCTACCATAAATGAAACGACGCATAAAATGCTTAAACAAATCCTCAACATAACGATCTCCTATACGGTTTATATTTTACCCACATGAATATGGGTCTTTTTCTTTTCTGAATAAAGGTGAGATTAATAAAATCAAGGCAATAGCAAAGAAGACTAAGGCTACAGGATGTTCTAAAAGATAGGTAACCAAAGGTGTATCGCCTTTATAAATATATACTTGGCTTAATCTATATTCTAATTGTGCGCTGAGCACATAACCTATTAAAAGTGGTGCTATAGGGAAATTAGCTATTCGCATAATAAAACCAACAATACCAATTCCAAGTGCAATCCAAATATCAAAGAAAAGGCCACGAGGAAGATAAACACCCATAACAGAACAAATAACAATAGAAGCAAGTATAATAGGAACTGGGAAAGATATAATCTTGCCAAAAATACGTACGCAAAGCATTGCAATAGGTATAATCGCGAGATTTGCTAATATAAGTAATATAAATGTCATATGCACAATTTCTGGATTGTCTGTCATAAGACGTACGCCAGGTGTGATGCCATGAAGAGTTAAAGTTGCAAGCATAAGAGCCATTACTGGTTCGCCTGGAATACCAAGTGCTAGAGTTGGAACTAAAGCTCCGCCTGACACAGCATTATTTGAAGATTCTGCGGCAATCAATCCGTCTGGTTCGCCATCTCCAAAATTCTTTTTATTTGGAGATAATCTTTTTGCAGAAGTATAGGCAATAAAAGTAGCAGCAGTTGCACCTGTGCCAGGCAAGATGCCAAGTCCGCATCCAACTAAAGAAGAACGGATAAGATTTGAAATACGTCCTTTCCACTCTGCAAAACTAGGGAAAAGAATTTTTTTACATTCTATTGCTTGAGCTTGTGTGTCTGTGTAGGATTCATAAATTCTATAAAACAATTCAGCTAAAGGAAAAACACCCACAACAAGTGGCATTAAGTCAATACCAGTTGCTAATACAGGAATGTCAAAAGTAAAACGAAGTTCACCAGAAAGAGGATCTGCCCCTATTGTTGCTAAGAATAAACCCGCAACGCCCATCAATATTCCTTTAATTTGATTGCCTTCAGATAAAGATGTAATACAGGCAAGTCCCATGCAAATTAGAGCACAAATTTCTAATGGGCCACCGTATTTCACTGAAAGGTTTGCTAATACAGGGGCTGCAATAATAAGTACAACACATGAAATTAAACCACCAATAACAGAAGACATAGTAACCCAGCCTAAAGCTTTTGCGGCTTCTCCTCGCCTTGCCATAGGATAGCCTTCAAAACCTGTACAAGCAGATTGCGGTGTTCCAGGTGTATTCAAAAGTACAGCTGAAATTGAACCACCAAAAATAGAGGAGACATAAACCCCCATTAGTAAAGCTATAGCTACTGAACTAGTCATTTTTAATGTAAAAGGAATACAAATTGTGATTGCTACAGCAGTTCCTAAGCCAGGTAAAGCACCAACGAGAACTCCAAAAAACACGCCTAGCAGAAGTGCCGTCATATTGGCATAATCTAAAGCTTGAATAAAAACATTAAATATTTGTTCCATTTCCTATGCTCCTCAATCTCTTAGTTTAAGAAACTAAAACAAGTTAGAAAAAAATTCGGTAATAAATGTTGAAGGCATAATCACGCCAAGTACAAAGCTAAAAATAAACCAAGTAAGAAATGTAGAGCCAATTGAGACACAAAAGACTTTTAAAAAACTTGCATATTTCATTATAAGTAAAAATAAAAAGAAAAATATAAAGGTGCTCAAAATCAGACCAAGAACCTTAAAGAGATAAGCATATAAAGCAATGCAAAGCACAATTTTCACAAGCAGTGGCAAAGCTTTTGCTAGTGAATAAGTATTGACTTGTTCAACACCTTTGAAAACATAAAAAACGCTTGCTATAAGCCATATATAGATAAGAGCTTTAGGATAGAGCATTGTTCCCATAGCACTTTCATCAACGAAAAATGTCTCTGTTGGGCTATTGGTTGCTTGAAGCAAAATAATGCCAAGTAAGATAAAACTAGCTGCTACAAGTATTTTAGATTTTTGGATGTGCATACTTCCTCCTACATTACAAGAAGTCTTATATAAAGGCTTTTAGCTTCATTATTTCCTTGTTATTAAATCTTGTTTAAGAAGCTATGTTTTTTAAATATAGTATTTTTAAATTTTAGTCAATAGTTTACTAGTTGATTTTTTCACTTATTTTAAACTATTGTTTTTATGGTGGATTATTTTTCTCTTTTTTATGAGAAACATTGACAAATTATTTTAATTGGCTAATACTAAATGTACTAATGGAGGATATTTATGATTTTTTCTGTCAATACTTTACGTAAAGCATCGCAGATAGTCAGCCAAATACTTGCTCCACAAGATTCTCTACCAACACCATCCTTGAATATTATACTTTTATCGTGCTTAAGTGGAATGGAGCTTGCCGAACCTTTTGCAAAGCTACAAGCAGTACATTATATTGATGATGAAGAGAAAATACTTTTGGCAATCGCTTGCTTATGCGAATTAGACAATCAAACTTCTTCTAAAGTTTTTATCCCACTCGATATTATTGATATTATGGGACATATTTTTGCAAATTCATCGATTATGCCAATTTGCTGTCATTCCTATGCCTCATTACCATTAGCTTTGTGGTATGCTCATTTAGGTTTTCCTATTTACTATACTGGCGATGAGAAACATATTCCTTATATTAAAGCATTATCAAAGAATGAAAATATTTTTTCAGGTGAACCAGAGACTCAATCCTTACATATTATTTTCCATAATGTAGCAGAAAAGTATAAATCTGAAGCACTTATAAGAAAGATTTTAAAAACAAATTTTGCGGCTCTTGCATTTTTTACAAATTGGTCTTTTCTTAGTTCTACAGCGGCTTCTTGTTATTTACTAAAAAATAAAGTTATTACAAGTAATACCTTAGAAACAGTTATTCAATTTCCTGCGGGAGTTAAGCCAAAGATATTGCCAGCTCTTTTAGTCTTAAATAGAACTAAGAAAAATGATAAAATACAGCTTATTAATGCAAAGAAATGGACATATTCTCAAGCACAGCAATTTTACTCTGTAAGTTATCCTCGTCCTATTCTTAATACTCTTGCAGGTGAATCAAGTAATAAAGAAATGCCAGCGCCTCCAAAAGAAGAAGTAGACGTTAGCCAATTGTTAGAAAGACAATGCGATCTACGCATGAAAGACAAAAGTTATATTGTTTTCGACGATAATAAAAGCGAAAATTTAGGCTCGTGTGCAAGTCTCATACGTGGACAAATGATTCCACAAAACTTTGACCTTGTTGATGGCGATGAATATAATGAAGTTGTTTTGTCAGATATCAATGAATTTGGTTTTATTACAAGTGCAAGCAGATTACTCACACATGTTCCTCAGCTTCCACGTTCACGAGATATGTCTAAACTTAAAGTTCATGATATTTTGATTGTAACAAAAGGTTCTTTACAGTCTCTAGGTAAAATAGGACTTATTTTAGATGCACAAAGCAATTGGTTTCCTAATCAAAGTTTTCATCTTGTTCGAACAGATGCTTTAGATCCTATATGGCTTTACTACTTTCTTAGAACGCAAAGAGTGCAGCATTTTTTCCAAACACATTCATCAGGAACAAGCATTCCACAAATTAAAATAGCAGATCTTATTAGTATAAATATTCCTATGCCTAATAGCGAAGAATTGAAAAAAATTCATAACTATCATAGTTCCTTACTTAAGAAAATGAAAAAAGTGATGAGCTATAAGGAAGATATTTATTCAACTATAGATGAAGCGACAAAGACTATAAGAAATTTTGAAAAATTATAGTTTATTGACTAAAAAAATCAAATTCTTATAAAGAGTCTATGCTTTGTGCAAGGATAAGTCACTTCCAAAGATTTTTGATAAAGATCTTGTTTAATTGTTAAACTTCTTTATCTTTATTAGTGACCAAGTTGCTTTGTTTTTCCAATAATGTGCTCTTGCAAGAGCTTCAATAGTGCCATGTGTTTCGCTTTTATTCTTGGAATTATAAAGTTTTCCTTTCATCTTTATATTTCCTTCGTCATCATTTTTGTGGATAAAGCCGCGTTGTGCAAATGAAAACATTCCTATTTCACTGAAATTTGAAAAAAAAGTTCATTGCCTTTCACCATATAGGTAAGGAATTATTCATCATTCCTCTGCTACAAAAGTATTTATTTACAAAAAAAGCTGTAAAGATAAAAGGCATTGCCAAAACATAAGAAAAGATTTTTTTCAATATACTATTTTGCTTTTTGTTTATTATCTATTTTTTTATAGCTTTTATAGCATCCCAAAGTATTGCTATTTCGTCATAGGAACCTGTTAAAATATATTGCCCATTCGAAGAAACAGCTATGGCTGAAACCGCTTTTGTATGACCTTGTAAGGTGTTTATTTTTTTACCAGTTTTTGCATCCCAAATAAGAACATCATTTTTTATGCCGAGAATGAAATATTCAGTATTTGGAATGGGATGAGGTTTTGTGCTAAAAACATCAAATGTTCCAAATGTATGTATCTTTTCTCCTGTTTCTAGATCATAACTGACAATAGTTGTTTTTTTGTCAGAACTAAAACTAGTAACAAGATAGCTATCGTCTTTTGAAAGTATGAAAGAGTTAAGACTATTTGGGGCGGCCTCTAGTGATTGCCATTCTATTTCAGTTTCAAAATCCCATATCTTTATTGTTGAGACAGCATGTTCAGGTCTACTCAAGAAATGATCTAAAACAAGGGCTATAAGGTGTTTTCCATCATGAGAAAAACTGATAGAATAAACTTCATCAAATCCAATTTCAAATTCTTTAATAGGCTTTTTTGTTAAAAAATCCCAGACGATGATTTTTCCATACGAGCCAGTTGCAAGATATTTGCCGTCTTTTGAAAAAGCAAGCTCTGAGACATTTCTTTTATGTCCTTCCAAAGTATTTATTGCTTTATTTGTAGATACATCCCAAACTTTTACAGTGTCATCACTTGAACCTGTGACTATATATTTGCTATCTGGTGAGAGCAGACTTGTGAGAATTTCGCTTTCATGTCCTTCAAGCTTAGCCACTTCATTTGCTTCTAAATCCCATATCCTTGCTATTGCGTCATTATAACCAGTTACAACAAAGTGCTTATTGTCTGGTAAGAAGTACATAGAATTCAGAATATTTAAAATAGGGCGGAAAGTTTTTAATTTTTTATTTTCTTCTACATCCCAAATTTGCACGCTATGAGAGCCTGCTTCAATTAATGCATATTTCCCATTAGGTGAAAAAACAATGTTTTGCACATTAATTTTATGCCATTTATAACTTGCTAGCTCATTTTCAGCCTTTTTTCGATCTGGATTATAACCTCTCTTATATAGATTATTGAGGTTTTTTTTGGCATTTTCATTTCCTTGTTCAATGGATTTAGTATACCATTTAACTGCTTGTGCATAGTCAGGCTCAACTCCTTTTCCTAATTCATACATCACTGCAAGACTATTTTGTGCATACATATGCCCTTTTTCAGCGGCTTTAGTAAAGAGTTCGGCCGCTTTTACATAGTCTAGTGGGACATGCCTTTTGCCATTATAATAGAGCCAGCCTAAGGCATTTTCAGCATTGGTATGCCCCTGTTCAGCCGCTTTTTTATACCATTCAAGCGCTTTTAAATGGTCAATTTCAACATTATTTCCTTTCTCATACATTGAGCCAATAGAAAATTGTGCTTCAGCATAATTTTGCTCTGCTGCTTTTAATTCCCATTCAAAGCTTTTTATATCATCTTTTTCAACACCCCAACCATTAAAATAGAAAAGAGCAAGAAGGCTTTGAAACTTTGCATCGCCTTTATTTGCATTCTCTAAAACAAGTTTGAAGGCCTCATCAAATTTCTTCTGCTCTACTAATCTTTCTATAGTGTTTTCTAGTGCTTTATTGTTAGTCTCTTCCTTGCTAAGTTCTTTGGAAGCCTCTTGCAAATTTGTTGACGAAAAAGCACTTGTTATACTGCCGCTGATAAAAAGAAGAAATGCAATAAATAAGGGAATAAAAACAACAATTAGGAGGATGAAGTTTCTATTTGGTAAAATTTTTTTAGAATGTGCAGTCTTAGATTTTAAAGATGTACTATTTTTTTGTGGCATACTTTTTCCTTAAAATTTTTGAATTTGACGACAATGCTAGAACTAGTCTTCCTCTGTTGATTCTTTGTTTTACTTATGTTTTTTCATATAGATTTAATTCAATTAAGATAATAGTCTAAGTATATATTAAAAAAGCTAAAGGTCAATGTGTTAAAAAGCACATTGATTTAAAGAATGCTTGGGAAAAATTCAATTCTTTTCTCTTTTGTTATGGCTATAAATTTTATTAAACTTCATATATCAAGAGCCTTTACAGTATTTTAAGGAATTTTCTTGCAATTTTTATGTAGGGAGATTATTAAACTTGAAAATATTAAAAAACTAAAGCCTTACAACACTTTAGAGATGTTGTAAGGCTTTTTGATAGTCTTTGGTGGTGGACCCACAAAGCTTAATTTAAAAGTCTAATTCATTGAAATTACGCATTAAAAAATATTGTAAAATTTAAATATTCCAAAAAATACCCACAAAAAATAAATTTAACATTTAATTTTTTAAATCATCGTAAATGTATATAATTATTTAATACCTAGATTTGTTTTAAGCCAACAAAAACTAATGCATAAATCTTATGCTTGCATCAATTTTGCGATATCGTCTTCAGCATTGGCAATAGGGGCAAGATTCCAATTATCTATGAGCACTTGTAGAACATTTGGTGAAATAAACTTTGGCAAACTCGGTCCTATTTTTATATTTTTTATGCCAAGTGCAAGAAGTGTTAAAAGTATGGAAACAGCTTTTTGCTCATACCATGAAAGAACGAGTGAAAGTGGTAAATCGTTTACTGAACAGTTCAACGCTTCTGCCAATGCTACTGCTACTTGCACAGCGGCATAGGCATCGTTACATTGCCCTAAATCAAGCAAACGAGGAAAATCGCCTATCATTCCCAAGTCTTTATCGAAAAACCTAAATTTTCCGCAAGCAAGTGTCAGAATTAATGTATCTTTCGGAGTTTTTTCCACAAATTCAGTATAGTAGTTTCTACCACTTTTTGCTCCATCGCAACCGCCGACGAGGAAGATGTGCTTAATTGTTCCACTTTTTACGGCATTAAGCACAGCAGGAGCTGCATCAAGCAAGGTTTTACGTCCAAAACCTACTGTAATATCTTTTCCAACAAGCTCATCGGTAAAACCGTCAAGTTCAAGAGCTTTTGTGATAAGTGGGGTAAAATTCTTGTCTTCACAATGTGTCACATTTTCCCAAGCAACAGCACCCGTTGTGAATATTTTTTCACTGTATCCACTTGGATTTTGTATGCAATTTGTTGTAAACAAAACAGCTCCGGGGAAAGCTTCAAGTTCAGTTTTTTGATTTTGCCATGCTGTGCCGTAATGCCCTACAAAATGTGGAAATTCTTTGAGTTTTGGGTAACCATGTGCAGGCAACATTTCGCCATGTGTGTATATATTTATTCCTTTGCCATCTGTCTGTTTCAAAAGAATATATAAATCTTGTAAATCGTGCCCTGAAATAAGTATGGCTTTTCCTTTTTTATGACCAAGGTTGACACTTGTCGGGATTGGATGCCCGAATGCTTCAGTATTGCCTTCCTCTAAAAGCTCCATAGCTCTCAAATTCATTTTTCCGCACTCAAGCACAAGTTCAAGTGCACGTTCAAGCGAAAGAGTTTCACTGTTTTCATCAGTAATTACAGCATACACAAGTGCTTTTTTGATGAAATTATACACAGCTGCATCGCTTTTTCCAAACACTTCTGCATGGTCAACATAGGCGGCAACACCTTTTATTCCATAGAGCAGAATTTCAAGAGTTGAATTTATATCAATATCATCTACTAGCTTATCATTTGTTTTGCAACCATCTTCAAGGGCTTGAAAAGATTTAATCATGCCACTTTCTGCGTAGTTAGGTTTACAGCCCAGATATTCTGCTAATTCTTTTCTGTAGATAATTGCTTGATCAATCGCCTTTTTGATTGATATTTCACTAAAGTTTACATTTGTTAATGTCATAAATAGAGCATGTGCGATAAATTTATCAATTTCATGTACTTGCTTAAAGTTTTTATCTTCAGCTTTTAATAAGGTATTAGATAAAAGGCGAAGTGCATAGATAAGCAAATCTTGTAAGTGTGCTATATCATTTGTTTTGCCGCACACACCACGCATGCTACACGCATTACCGCTTGTTTGTTCACATTGATTACAGTACATAAATTTTCTCCTGTTTATGTTTTTATTTAAGATTAAGGTATGAAGTAAGTTTAATCTTTTATAAACATGCTAGCTTACATTATAAATTTTACCGTGACATTTATCACGTAAAACAAGAATTAAACACTATTGACATCTGCTTTATTTTAGTACTTCTTTATTTCATAAAAACATTTCTATCTCCTCAATTGATAACTACACACAATAATTAAACCATTGCAACGCCAAGAAAAACACTGTAGAAAACAGAAATTAATACAAGAAAAATATCTAGAGCTTTTTGCGCTGAAAAAGTGAAAGGTTTTAATTCTATAACACAAGCCTTGTGCGGGCAAACATGTATACAGTCTAAACACAAAGTGCATGAATTGTATGCTTGTTTTTGTTTCAATGCTTGTTTGTCTATTGCCAAATAGTTGCACACTCTTATACATTTACCGCACTGCGTGCACGAATCCGTAAAGCGAATTCTCCATGAAATTATGGAAAAAAAAGAGCGTATTCTTGTTGAAATTGCACCGAGTGGGCAAAGAGCATAGCAATAAGAAGTAAAGCCGTAACGCTTACTTATAAGAAAGTGTGCAGGGATTATCAAAAGCCCTATGAAAAGTGCTAAAGCTAAAGCAACATTTATTGAAACTCCCATTATTCTTAAAAAGTAGCTGATACTTATTGTAATGATAAGGCTTATAAGAGAAGAAAATTTAAGAAATTTGAAATATTGATTTTTTCTTATTTCAGCCATAGGGCGAATTTTCTTTGTGTAATAGGCGTCCCACACACCAAAGTAACAAAGATAGCTACACCAAGCAGAACCTACAAAAGCAATTGAAACTGTAAATAGAATAAGCATAAAATAGCCTTCGTTTCTAAAAATTGGTGAAGCTATAATAAGAGCAGGTATAGGAAGATGAAGAGTTTTATTCAGCATAAATAGCGTATAACCCGCTGTAGCTAGAAATAGTTGAAGAAAAAAGACTATTGAAAATAAACGCCAAATTTTTAGACGAAATAGAGGGGCGTCTTTTTTTAAAGTTGCCAATTTATGAACAACATAGGCACCCCAAAGGCTCAATAGAAAGCCTTGAAAAATACCCATTTGCCAATACAGTCTGTTGAAAATAAGTATATGCCCAGCTTTTGTGTGAATAACAATAAATGCAAGAAAAACAAGGCAAAAGGTTACGAGCGATAAAAATGAACTTTCTTTATTTTTATTATATCTTTGCTTGATTAGGGGCTTGTTGAATAAGTATGCACAAAGCAGGTTATAAGCTGCAACGCTAAAAAGAATAATGGCAAGCCTTAACCAATCATCTTTTGTCGCTAATCGAATTTCTATCAGATCAACAGCAACTTTGCACCACATCACTCCACTTAAAATAAAAGTAGTCACAAGTAGTTTTCGTACCCATTCATACATGAAAAAGGAAAGAATAATTAAAGATGCAAAACAAACAGTAAAACCTAGATTCCAAAACCTTAAAAAGTGTGCACCATCAATAAGTAGAGCTATAAAGCCTGCAAAAAGAATAAGAAACAAAGCTGTGTTTTTTTTCATTGAATGCCCTCTAAATTTTAGATTATACGGTAAACTAGAGCGATTTACTCTGTTTTGCTGTGATAAATGTCACGTCTTATATTATTTTGATGGCACCCCCTAGAGTCATAGTGACAAAACTTGACTCTACTTAGGCTAAATATCTAAGATTAAACCTTCTGTAGATAGAGTAACCACCTGCCAAGGTATGAATTTTCCACTTGCTTTAAGGGCACTTACAGCGGCACTTTCTATCCCGCTACAACAAGGAACTTCCATGCGAACAACAGTAAGACTTTTAATCTCGTTATTTGCGATAATTTTTGTAAGTTTATCTGCATAATCACCCTCATCAAGTTTCGGGCAACCAATTAAAGTTACTTTATTTTTCATAAATTCATTATGAAAATTTGCATAAGCATAAGCTGTGCAGTCTGCTGCAATCAACAGGTGTGAATTATTGAAGTAAGGTGCATTTTCTGGCACAAGTTTTATCTGTACAGGCCATTGTCTGAGTGCTGATACAGGCTGATTTGTAGAAGTGCTTACTATTTGAGTTTTTGGTTTTAGTTCCTTTGAATTGCTACCCGGACAACCACAAGGCAAAGTTTTATCGCCTTTTTGGATAATATCTTTATCTGAAAAACTAATTGCATTTACAGGGCAAACAGGAAGACAGTTTCCTATTCCGTCACAGTAATCCTCACGAGTTACTTTTGCTTTTCCATTTATAATCTCAATAGCGCTTTGTTTACAGGCATTGGCACAAAGTCCACAACCCACACATTTTTCTTCATCAATTTTAATGATTTTCTTGCTCATTATTCTATCCTTCCAAACTTCATTTCTTTCTTGTTGTTATCGTATTTCTTTCGTTTTCCAGTTATTTCTGCTATTTCAATTTTCCAAACTGCTGTTCTGTTAAGACTTTTTTCAATAGCCAGATCAAACTCGTGCATATTAGTTGGTGTATGCCTCAAGCATAATAGTTTAAGTGCATATATTTTTTCTGTTTTATCCACTACTTCAAATGCTTTACCTTTTATAATCGCCGATTCGTATTCTGTGGTAAATTTATCCGGAATTCTGTAGGTGTCACCTACACAGCTCACACAAACATTATTGTTATATTTTAAGCTTTCAGTTTTCGCTCCGTAATCAGCACAATGAAAATAGATGCTATCCTCGTTTCTCACTATGCTTATCGGTATACAATAAGGCATATTGTACTTATCAATCATACTGATAACAGCCCATTCGCATTTATCACTAACTTCATAAGCAAATTCTTTTGGCATTTCTCTGTCTTTTCTTCTCATATCACTCATAAAACAAGCCTCCTTGACTAATCTAATTAGACTATAGTATAATCAAAACAACATTTCCGTTGTCTATACAACGAAAAGAGGTTTTATGCAAAAAAATTATAGTAGAATTATGGGTAATAAGCTTTTTAATAGTATTTTAGAAAAAGATTTTAACTCAATGATTACTTGCCTTGGGGCTTTTGAAAAAAACTATGACAAAAACGAAGTTATATTAAATGAAGGTGACAAAATAAATTTTGTTGGAGCAGTCCTTGAAGGCTCTGTGAAAATAATTAAAATCGATTATGATGGAAACGAGGTAATTATAGCCGAAGTTTTTGAGGGAGATATTTTTGCTGAGGTTTTTGCTTGTGCTGAAATTTTTAGAAGCCCTGTGTCAATTATTTCAGCTACTCAAAGCAGAATTTTATTTTTTGATTATAGAAAAATAATTACAGCCTGTAGTTCTTCTTGTCTTTTTCATCAACAACTAATTTCTAATATGTTAAATGTTGTTGCAAATAAAAGTTTATATCTTAACAAAAGAATAGATATGATTTCCAAAAAATCATTACGTGATAAAATTCTTACATATTTTCATTATGAAAGTATGGGACGAAAGCAATTTTCCGTCTCTATGAATAGGGAAGAGCTTGCCAATTTTTTATGTGCAGATAGAAGTGCACTATCAAATGAGCTTTCAAAAATGAAAAAAGATGGCTTGATTGATTATAGAAAAAATGAGTTTATACTATTCTATTCCAAGTTGTGATATCTATTTTATTGAATTTCATGTTTAAAAAACCTCATAGTGCGAGAATAGGCTAATAAAAACTAAAGCCTTACAACATTTTAGAGATGTTGTAAGGCTTTTTGATAGTCTTTGGTGGTGGACCCACAAGGATTTGAACCTTGGACCGATCGGTTATGAGCCGAGTGCTCTGCCAACTGAGCTATGAGTCCACTTCAAGTCTTAATAACTTGAGAAAAAGAAAATAGTCAATTTTCTTTTGATTGTCAAGTAAATAGTCGTTAGTAAAAAATTATTATTAATAAGTGATAAAATAAAGGCCTTAGCACAAAATTCTGTGTTGACAAGTCTAATTAGGAAATGTTATTATTAACTAAAGTTGAAATTTTTTTTATTTTTTACAAAGGAGAGTATAAGATGGCAGATCCAAAAGATATGTATAGATGCCCAATAGCAAATTGTGGTTATGTTTATGACAAAGATCGTGGCGATAGAAAGTCAAAAACTCCTGCAGGTACTGATTTTAATGATTTACCAGAAGATTGGAAATGTCCAGTTTGTAAGTGTAGTAAGTCAAAGTTTGAATGTATGGGTTAAAAAAGTTTTATTTTAATGTCTATTAAAAGATTTTTTCACATTGAATTGTGGAAAAATCTTTTTATTTAAAGGTATAGATTGCCACGTCGTTACACTCCTCGCAATGACGAGTCTTGAACACTTCATTCATTACTTACGATTTTACTTCTTTGCACAAAATAATAAAATCACATTTGGAACGCAGTGACAAATGGTAAATGAAACTCAATTAAAATTATTTTTCTCACTATTTTAAAGCGAAACAGTATTTAAGAATGAGGTGCGAGAGCACCGAATTCTTAAAACTTTTTCGCAAATTAAAAAAAATATCTTTTTTTCTTTAGCCACCATCCTACGCACTCACCTTACCTTGCTGGGGTTTCCAAAGGGCTTCAAGTCCTTTGGCCGCCGGAGGCATAGAAGACAAAAAAAGACTGCTAAAAGCAGTCTTTTTTTTATTGTGTTTAAAGAACTATTCGTCTTCTTCGCCGAGTGCGAAGTTATTTAAGAGGATTGGGCCGTAGAAGATAGCTGCATCATCAAGATCTTCTTCGATTCTGAGTAATTGGTTGTATTTTGCAATTCTGTCAGAACGTGAAAGTGAACCTGTTTTGATTTGGCCTGAATTTACAGCAACTGCTAGATCAGCGATGAAGCTGTCTTCAGTTTCACCAGAACGGTGTGAAATAACAGTAGAATACATTGCTTGTTTAGCTATTTCTATAGTATCTAAAGTTTCTGTAAGTGTACCGATTTGGTTTACTTTAATAAGGATAGAGTTTGCGATACCGTCGTCAATACCTTCTAATAAGATATCAGGATTAGTTACAAAAACGTCGTCGCCAACAAGTTGAACTTTGTCGTCTAGGCGAATAGTTTGTAATTTCCAACCTTCTCTATCGTTTTCAGCCATACCGTCTTCAACTGAAACGATAGGGTAGTTGTTCACTAGATTTTCTAAGTAATCAACCATTTCTTCTGAAGTAAGGGAACGGTTTTCGCCAGCAAGAACGTATTTTCCATCTTTGTAGTATTCAGATGCTGCACAATCCATTGCGATAACAACTTCGCTACCAGCATTGTAGCCAGCTTCTTCGATAGCTTTTACGATGAATTGTAATGCTTGTTCGTGTGATTCTAGGTTAGGAGCAAAGCCGCCTTCGTCACCAACGCTTGTTGCAAAACCTTCGTCATGGAGAAGAGTTTTTAATGTGTGGAAAATTTCAACACCTATACGTAATGAATCTGCAAATGTTTCAGCAGCTAATGGCATAATCATAAATTCTTGGAAATCTAAGCTGTTATCAGCATGTGCACCACCGTTGATGATATTCATCATTGGAGCTGGCAAGATTTTTGCGTTTACGCCACCAAGGTATTGGTAGAGTGGGAGTCCTAAGAATTCAGCAGCAGCACGTGCAGTTGCGAGTGAAACACCTAGGATTGCGTTTGCACCAAGGCGTGATTTATTGTCGGTTCCGTCGAGGTCGATCATTGTTGTGTCTACTGAAACTTGGCGTAGAGCATCTATACCAATGAGAGCTTCTGCAATTTCGTTATTGATGTTTTCTACTGCATTTAAAACGCCTTTACCTTTGTAACGGCCTTTGTCGCCATCACGCATTTCTAAAGCTTCGCGAGTTCCTGTTGATGCACCTGATGGAACAGCTGCACGGCCAACATGGCCTGATTCTAATGAAACTTCTACTTCAACAGTAGGGTTGCCGCGAGAATCTAAAATTTCTCTTGCCCAAACGCTTGCAATTGTACTACTCATACAAATCTCCGTTTATTTTTGTTTGTTTTTATATAGAAGAAGCAAACCTAGTAAAATTAGATTTGGTTCTATACTGTTTATTGAATTGACATGCACTGCTATGTCTTTAGCAAAACCGCCTGTAGCAACTACATAAGGTTTTGCGGGCATTTTTTGAGCTAGTTTTTGTAAAAGCCCTTCTGTCATGGCACAAAAGCCAAAAACAAAACCATGTGAAATACTTGTAGCTGTGTTTTTGCCAAGTTCTGGTGTTGTTGCTTCAACGTCCAAAGCTATACGCGGAAGTTTTGCTGCCTTGCTAGACAAAATTGAATGTGAAGACAAAACGCCAGGACATATCAATCCGCCTAAGTAAGCTTCTTCGTAGACACAGTCAAAGGTGGTTGCTGTCCCATAATCTATAGAAATAATAGACTTTTCTTCTGGGTGTAGAGATCTTGCTGCATAGGCAGCAACTAGTCTATCAGCTCCAACTTCGCGTGGATTATCGTATTTATTTTCTAATGGCACTTCAAGATTTTTCCCAACAATTAACACTTGCGTATTATTGAGATATTTTCTTGAAATTTCTTCAAAAAAAGCATCAAAAGCTGGCACAACAGAGGAAAGACACAAAGCTTCTATAG
Source organism: uncultured Desulfovibrionaceae bacterium (assembly GCA_964368455.1). Taxonomy (GTDB): domain Bacteria; phylum Desulfobacterota; class Desulfovibrionia; order Desulfovibrionales; family Desulfovibrionaceae; genus CAYJAZ01. Next base: position 4,193 of record CAYJAZ010000015.1, on the reverse strand, counting down.
CCTTGCAATCGCATTGTATACTTTGCAACATGGTATAGATTTGCAATCCTAAACTATCTACAGAATGCATTTCTCTTTCAGAAGGCAGCGTGAAAGAATGAAGTATGCTATCTTTGTTTGCAAAGCCAAATTTTATTGAGGTATTTCCTACATCTATAAGAATGAGCATGGATAGAGCCTTAGTTAATGATAGAAAGTGTGCTGTATTTTAAAAAAATATATTTTAAAATAAAACTTTTGATGTTGTAATTATGCCCCTATTTTAAGTTAAATGCAAGAATTAAATAAAAAAACACTCTTTTTCTAATCTATTGAAATAATTTCATAAAATAGATTATAAAAGAATGAATAAACGATAAAAAAAATAAATATTCTCTTTTTTTTATTCTTCACTAGACAAAGAAAATGCTTTGTGTTACTAAAGAAACAAATTGAGAAATTCTATTTTTTTTCTCATTAACAAAAGGAATAGATATGCGTACAAAAATTATTGCTACACTTGGGCCTGGAACACAAAGTCTTGAAAAGATTGAAGCACTTGTGAACGCAGGTGTAAGAATTTTCAGATTAAATTTTTCACACGGTGATTATGAGTTTTTTAAAGCTTTAGTAAACAATATCCGTGCAACAGAACAAAAGCTCAATGTGCCTGTGACAATCATGCAAGATTTATCAGGACCAAAAATTCGTATTGGTATGCTCCCTGGCGGCATTTTAAATGTAAAAGAAAATGACAGACTTATTCTCGCACCAGAAGTTTCAGATGCTGATGATGTGCCTTGCTTGCCATTCAATAACTTCCCAATTTTAGATTCATTAGAAGTTGGCGACAATCTAGTTTTGGCTGACGGCGGTTTGCAATTTATTGTAGAAAAGAAAGTAAGTGATCGCAGATTCTACCTCACAGCTTTAGGTTCAGGTATCATCACTTCTAAAAAAGGTCTTGCTCTTCCTGGAAAATCAATTGCTTTACCAGCTGTTACAGAAAAAGATAAAGAAGATCTAAAAATTGGTATCGAACTTGGTGTTGATGCTGTTGCAATCTCTTTTGTGCAAACAGCAGATGACGTAAAGCAAATGAAAGCTTTATTAAAAGGACATGGCAAAGATTTACCTGTTGTTTCAAAACTTGAAAGACAAAACGCTGTACAAAATTTAGATGAAATTCTTGAAGTTACAGACATAGTTATGGTTGCACGTGGCGATTTAGGCGTTGAATGCCCACTTCCACAATTACCATCCATGCAAAAACGCATTATTGCAGCATGTAATAAAGCAGGTAAGCCTGTTATCGTTGCAACACAAATGTTACTTTCAATGGTAAATAACCCAGCTCCTACACGTGCTGAAACAACTGACGTTGCAAATGCTGTTTTAGACGGTGCTGACTGTGTTATGCTTTCAGAAGAAACTGCAATGGGTAATTATCCAGTAGAAACTGTAGAATACATGATTCGTATCACCGACGAAGCTGAAAAATTAAGAATTGAAAGAAATGAAGTACGTGAACCAGAAGGACATACAGCTGAATTCTTAGCTTATGCTGCTTGCTTACTCGCTTCTAAAGCAGATTGTAAGAGCATTGTTGCTCACTCACTTTCTGGTGCTGCCGCTGGTATGCTTTCTGCTTGCCGTCCTGCACAACTTATCTACGCTCTCACTCCAAATTTACAACCCCTACATAATCTCAACTTCTATTCAGGTGTTATCCCAACATTTTTAAACGAAGAAGATAATAGCGCACATTTAGTAAAAGCAGAAAAATTCATCTCTGCAAGTCCTATTTTTGCATCTGGTGAAGATGTAGTTATCACTGCTGGCCAGCAAAACGATCCAAAAGCCCCTAAAGGCACAAACCTTGTAAAGATATTCAGAAAATTATAATTATTTCAATCTTTTCATAGGAATAAGAATAAAAAAGTCTTGCCTAGTTTATATAAGGTAAGACTTTTTTTTGTAAAAAATAAAAAAATTTTGCTTTAAAGACTAGACGATACAAAAAATGATATTAATATATTCTTTGAAAACAAAAAAATATTTTATATATAGATTCGGAGAACAAATATGGGAAAAATTATCGGTATTGACTTAGGTACAACAAACTCTTGCGTATACGTTATGGAAGGCAAAGAGCCAAAATGTATCACAAACCCAAATGGTGGACGTACAACTCCATCAATTGTAGCTTTCACAGATAAAGAACGTTTAGTAGGCGAAACTGCAAAACGTCAAGCTGTAACAAATCCAGAACGTACTATCTTCGCTGTAAAACGTCTCATGGGACGCCGCGCAGACGCTGCTGAAGTTTCACGCTGGAAAGAACATTCACCTTATGCAATCGTTGCAGGTGCTAACGGCGACGCTGCTGTACAAGTTGACGGCAGAGATTATAGCCCACCTGAAGTTTCAGCTATCATCTTAGGACAACTCAAAGCTGACGCTGAAGCATACCTCGGCGAAAAAGTTACTGAAGCTGTTATCACAGTTCCTGCTTACTTCAACGATGCACAACGTCAAGCAACAAAAGATGCCGGCCGTATCGCTGGTTTAGACGTAAAACGTATCATCAACGAACCAACCGCAGCTTCACTTGCATACGGTTTCGATAAAAAAGCAAACGAAAAAATCGCAGTTTTCGATTTAGGTGGCGGTACTTTCGATATCTCTATCCTCGAAGTTGGCGATAATGTTGTTGAAGTTCGCGCAACTAACGGCGACACCTTCTTAGGTGGTGAAGATTTCGACCAAGCTATCATCAATCACCTTGTAGACGAATTCAAAAAATCCAACGGTATAGACCTTTCTCAAGACAGAATGGCTTTACAAAGATTAAAAGAATCCGCTGAAGCCGCTAAAAAAGAACTTTCCACAAGTATGGAAACTGAAATCAACCTCCCATTTATCACAGCTGACGCATCAGGACCTAAACACCTTATGCTCAAACTAAGCCGTGCTAAATTAGAACAATTAGTTGAGCCATTAGTAGCTAGAACTATCGAACCATGTAAAAAAGCATTGGCTGACGCTGGCCTCTCTGCTAACGAAATCGATGAAATCGTGCTCGTTGGCGGTATGACACGTATGCCATTAGTGCAAAAGAAAGTTGGCGACTATTTCGGTAAAGAACCAAATAGAACTGTGAACCCAGACGAAGTTGTTTCCATGGGTGCAGCAATCCAAGGCGGTATCTTAGCAGGCGACGTCACAGATATTCTCTTACTCGACGTAACTCCTCTCTCACTCGGTATCGAAACCATGGGTAGCGTGTTCACAAAGCTTATCGAAAGAAACACAACAATCCCAACAAAGAAAAGCCAAACTTTCACAACTGCTGCCGAAAATCAGCCATCTGTATCTATTCACGTATTACAAGGTGAAAGACCAATGGCTAACGATAACATGACTTTAGCTCGCTTCGACCTCGCTGGTATCCCACCTGCACCACGTGGCGTGCCACAAATCGAAGTAACTTTCGATATCGATGCTAACGGTATAGTCAACGTTTCTGCAAAAGATCTAGGTACAGGTAAAGAACAATCCATACAAATCACAGCTTCATCAGGACTTTCAGAAGACGAAATCCAAAAGTTCGTGAAAGAAGCAGAAGCACACGCTTCAGAAGATAAAGCAAAACAACAATTAGTTGAAGCTCGTAACCAAGCTGATAACCTCATCTACACTACAGAAAAATCCATGAATGAATTAGGTGATAAATTAGATCCAGCACTCAAAAGCGAAATCGAAGAAAAAATCACCACACTTAAAGGACTTCTCGAAAGCGAAGACGAAGCAGCTATCAAAGCAGCAACTGAAGAATTATCAAAAGCTTCACACAAAGTAGCTGAACAACTCTATAACCAATCACACGCACAAGACGGCGGGCAAGAAGCACAAGCTGAACAGCCAAAAGCTGACGACGACGTCATGGACGCAGACTACACAGAAGTAAAATAATCCAACTTCAATAAAAAAATAAGAAAACTGTCGGGAATAAATAATCTCGGCAGTTTTCTTTTTTTCTTTTATATCTCTGTTTATGCCTCTGTTTATGTCTCCGACGGGCAAAGGGGCACGCCCCCTTTGCAAACCCGAATATGCAAGGTAAGTACAGAAGGAGGTGGCTAAAGTAGTTTTTTATTTTTTTTATTTGCGAAAAAGTTTTAAGGCTAAGGAGCTTTGCTCCTTAGCCTTAA
>CAYJAZ010000014.1:0-66332 GCA_964368455.1 uncultured Desulfovibrionaceae bacterium | reverse complement strand
CACGATATAGGTAAGGCAGTTGATCACGAAATCGAAGGTTCACACGCAACTATTGGTGCTGATATAGCAAAGAAATTTGGCGAAAATAAAGACATTATTCATGCAATAGCGGCTCACCACGAAGACGTTCATCCAGACACAGCCTTAGCTGTATTGGTGCAAGCAGCGGATTCTTTATCTGGTGCAAGACCTGGTGCAAGAAAAGAACTTCTTGAAAATTATGTAAAAAGACTTGAAGATCTTGAAAATATTGCCACTTCTTTTGAAGGCGTTTCAAAGGCATTTGCTATTCAGGCAGGCCGCGAATTGAGAGTTATGGTGAATTCAGACAATATTGATGATGATACCACATACTTACTCTGTAAAGATATTTCTGCACAGATCGAAGAAAGCCTTACTTATCCAGGGCAAATTCGTGTCACCGTCATACGTGAAAGACGTGCAGTTGGATTTGCGAAATAAAAATAAAGTATAAATCAAAAGCCAGATTATTCTGGCTTTTTTTTATATCAATTTTATTGAAAAATGCTCTAAAAGCTTTTTGAAAATAGATGAATAGTTAAACAATACAGAGAAAAATGGCTATTGAAGATAATCTCTTGTGAAAACTTGACTTTTACATTTAATTAATACAGAATAAATATTATTTTTTTGGAGGGTTATATGATCAGTTTTAAAAAACTTTTTATCCATGCTTTCGCAATTTGTACACTATTTGTAGCTACAAATGCACAAGCAAAAATTTATGTTGTTGCAGCTGATGCAACTTGGCCGCCATTTGAAATGGTTGATGAAAATAAGCAAGTTACAGGCTATGCTATCGACTATATCAAGGCAGTAGCGAAAGAAGCTGGCATTAAAGTTGTTATTAAAAACACAGCTTGGGATGGTATCTTTGCTTCTTTAGGTGCACAACAAAGTGATATTATTGCTTCTTCTGTTACTATCACTCCACAACGTCAAAAAGCTATGGCTTTCTCGACTCCATATTTCAGAAACTTCCAAGCTTTAGTAGTGAAAGAAGGTTCAGGTATTAAGTCTTTTGCTGATCTTGCTGACAAAACAGTAGGCGGACAAATTGGTACAACAGGTATGCTCTTTATGCCTAGATTAAACAAAGACGCTATTGCAAAAACTTACGACGAAGTTGGTCTTGCTATTGAAGATTTGAAAAATGGCCGTATTGATGCTGTTGTTTGCGATGAATTAGTTGCTTACTACTATGCTGAAAAAAATCCACAATATGCAGAACTTATGAATATTGTTGAAGTAGATAAAGAAGCTGAAGACTATGGTTTTGCAATGCGTAAAGGCGATAGAGAACTTCTTGTTAAAGTAAACGAAGGTATCAAAGCTGTTAAAGAAAAAGGCATTGAAGAAGAATTAACAAAGAAATGGTTACGCTAAACCAAGATCTTTAAAATTAATTAAATCATAGGAATTGCTAACATTATGATGGAAGATAACAAAGAAGTAGATCCTTTAAACGAAGAAATTGTCGTTCCTTTTATTCTTACAGAAGGAGCCTCCATTCCGGATCCTAAAAATAAATCCATTTTCCAAGCATGGAATATTGCGTTTGTTTTTGCTGTAGGCACACTTATTGCTTTATGTGCAATAAAACCAGATCCGTATTGGAATGTAATGAAATTTGTTCCAGACGGCCTACTTGTTACTTTTGAAGTTACTATCATGTCAATATGTATAGCAATTCCAATTGGTTTAATTACAGGATTAGGAAAGCTTTCTCGCAATAAATTCATCAATCTTATTGCTTCAACCTATGTTGAAGTGATTAGAGGCGTGCCTTTATTGATGCAGCTTTTCTATATATATTATGCACTTGGTGCTATTTTCCAAGTTTCACCACTTGTTTCAGCTGTTGTATCATTAAGTTGTTGTTATGGTGCTTATATGGGTGAAGTTTTCAGGGCTGGTATTCTAGCCGTGCCAAAAGGGCAGACAGAAGCCTCTCGTTCGCTTGGTTTCAATAGATTCCAGACAATGACCTTAGTTGTTTTACCACAAGCTATGCGTACAATTCTTCCGCCTGTTGGCAATGAATGTATTGCGATGCTCAAGGACACTTCCTTAGTTTCTATTATTGCCGTTGCTGATTTGCTTCGCCGCGGTAGAGAATACGCAGCACAAACCTTTGAATATTTTGAAACCTATACAGTTATCGCCTTAGTGTATCTTATTATTACACTTTTACTCTCAAAAGCGGTGAGCAATCTAGAGGGAGGTTTATCAAAATATGACAGAGATCAAAGATAATTCAACACAAATGACGAGCAATAATCAAATACATGCGAGTGAAACAATGAATACAGATAAAAATACTGCTTCAGACACAGTTATTTCAATAAAAAATATATGGAAAGTTTTTGGTAAACTTGTTGCCTTACAAGACTTTTCTTTAGATGTAAAACAAGGCGAAAAGGTTGTTATTATTGGGCCTTCTGGTTCAGGAAAGTCAACTGCTTTAAGAACGATCAATCAGCTTGAAAGTATAAATCAAGGCCATATCTTTATTAATGGCATAGATATTTCAGAAGATAATCACGACATTAATAAGATGCGTCAAGGTTTAGGTATGGTTTTCCAATCATTCAACCTTTTTCCACACATGACAGTTTTGAAAAATCTTACTGTTGCACCTATGAAATTAAAGAATAAGTCAAAGCGTGAAGCTGAAGAAATAGCACTTAAACTTCTTAAAAAAGTTGGTCTTTCCGATAAGATACACGTCTACCCATCTATGCTTTCAGGCGGTCAACAGCAAAGGGTTGCTATAGCAAGAGCTCTTGCTATGCAGCCAGAAATCATGCTTTTTGACGAACCTACTTCTGCATTAGATCCTGAAATGGTTGGCGAAGTTCTTGATGTTATGGTGAATTTAGCACACGAAGGCATGACTATGGTTGTGGTGACACACGAAATGGGCTTTGCTAGAGAAGTTGCTGATAGAGTGATCTTTATGGATCATGGCCAAATCATTGAAACTGGCACTGCAAAAGAAATTTTCGACAATCCACAACACCCACGTCTACAGCAATTTTTAAATCAAGTTTTATAATACATAAATAGCATTTACTTGACTATATACATAAAGGTGCGGACAATTTGCTATGCATGAAGATCAATCTTACGCCAAAAAGCCCAAAAATATTTTTATTAGATTGACTTTAAATATTGTCTTTGTCTTGCCTATTCTTCTTTTTCTTGCTTTGCAATATTATGAATACCATAGAGCAAGTTCATTAAGAAAAATGCTTTTAGAAAATGCTCCACAGCTCAAACAAGAAATTGCTCTTATTTCTTATGACTTTTTTGATAAAGTCTATCTCCTTGAAAATATTGTCTTTATAAATGAAGCAAGTGAAATTGCTTTAACTATTGGCAAAGCAAAGATTGAAGAATTTAATTTAAATAAGAGCAAGGAAGAAGATTTTCTCTATAATTGGCTTGAACTTGAAAATATAGTTTATACCCATCCACAGATTGGTATAGTTAATTGTGAATATTATAAGGAGAATAAAAGAAAGAATCTCGATATTGCAAATTTTTTCAATACGCAATTCTTTTTGCCAACTTTAACTCAAGCAGATTTTATTTCCTTTCTTTCTGATTTTCAAGTTGCAGATCTTGAGTTAGAAAAATTAAAATATAACTATATCTCTTCTTTAGGAAAGGGCGAACTTTCGCTTGCTTCTTTTAGCCTTCAAAATACTACAATAAAGAATGAAAAATTTTCTCATTTCACAACGAAAAATCTATTGCTAGAGCATAGAAATTTCTATAAAGACAATAATTCCCTCTTGCAAATAGAAGAAATGAGATTGAAGAATGTAAAGGAAATAGATTTTTACACTCTTTCTACTTTGCATACGCAATCAAGTTTTAAAAAAAAATTCTTTCCATCTTCATTTATCCAAGAGAACGAAGACTTAAAGCAAGAAATTTATCTTAAAAATTTAAAATATTTTCTTGATAATGAAAAAATTCTAGCTTTTGAAAGCATGGATTCTTCATTATGCATTCCTGCTTTTTTTGGAAATAAAAGCTCTATCAAAAATCTTGAAATAACTCCTGCTCTTTTTGCTTATTTCCAAGAAAGTTTTCCTCTAACTTCTCAAAATTCTGTAGCATTTCCAACAAATAAAGAAAGCAAGAAGCATTACTTTTATAAAGAAAATCTCTTTGCTACTATAGATTTTGAATATATTTTAGCCGCGAGCTTAAAGGAAGTTGATCTTGCTTTGCAAATAGAAAGTAGTCTTTTTTCAGGCAAAATAAATTTAAGCTTTCTATTGCCAGAAGATGTATTTACTTTATTTGAAAACAATGATTATTTCTTTGGTATTCTTTTGAGTAAGGCAAATTTTTCATATACTGACAATGGTTTAGCAAAAGAAATTGTTCAATATACAATGGAAGAGAATTATTTAAATATTGTGCAAGCAAGGCAGAAATTATACGAACTTATGCCAAATAGTGAACTATTAAAAATTTTCTATAATGAAGGCACACTTGATATTAATCTAGAATCAGGTAAGGTGCTTGGCATAAGTGATGTGTATGGGCTTTTGCTCTATCCGCAATCAAGTAATTTTGAAATAAAATACAAAGCAAAATAAAATTGAGGTTTTACTATGGGTACAATGGTTTTAATTGAAACAACTTCTGGCGAAATGCTTTTTGAACTTTTTGATGATAAAGCACCGAAAACAGTTGCTAATTTCATGGAATATGTAGATGAAGGCTTTTATGAAGACACTATTTTTCATCGTGTCATCAATGACTTTATGATTCAAGGTGGCGGATACGGCCTTCGTCTTGACGAAAAGAAAACAAAAGCTCCAATTGAAAACGAAGCTACTAATATGGTGAAGAATTTAAAAAATACCATAGCTATGGCACGTACATCTGAACCGCATTCTGCTACAGCACAATTCTTCATCAATCTTGAAGACAATGAAGACTTAGATCATGTAGATACATCAGATGCTAATTTTGGTTATTGCGTTTTTGGTGAACTTGTAGACGGCGAAGATGTCTTGACAAAGATTCGTAAACTCAAGACAAAGGCAGTTGGCGAACACGGAGATGTTCCATTAGACGCAGTTTTGATTTTAAAAATCACAAGATTTGAATAATTTTTTTATTCATAAGACAAAAAAAAGGGAAAGCTTTATACATCTTTCCCTTTTTATTTTAAATATATTTTATTTACTTTCTATTTAAGCCCTTATCGCCAATATCGCGGCGATAATAAGAATCTTGCATAGAAATTTTTTCAACAGCTTTATAGGCCTCTTCTTTTGCTAAAGCAAGTGTATCAGCTAATGCAGTCACACAGAGAACTCGGCCACCATTTGAAAGGATTTTATCTTCTTCTTTTTTAGTGCCCGCATGAAAAACAACAGTATTTTCAGACTCTGCTTCTGTAATATTTTGAATTTCCATACCTTTTGGATAGGATTGAGGATAGCCTTTAGCAGAAATAACAACACCTAAGGCAGATTTATCGCAAATAGTAAGTTTTGTTTGATCCAAATTTCCTTTGACGCAAGAAAGCAGGATTTCCACTAAATCACAGTCTAAACGCATGAGAAGTGCTTGGCATTCTGGATCGCCAAAACGTACATTATATTCAATAACTTTAGGTCCTTGTTCTGTCATCATAAGGCCAGCATAAAGAATACCTTTGAAAGGAGTGCCTCTTTTTTGCATTTCTTTAAGAATAGGACGTACAACAATATCAGTCACTTCTTGTAATCTGTCGTCAGGCAAAGCAGGTGCAGGAGAATATGCCCCCATTCCACCAGTATTTAAGCCAGTATCGCCCTCATTGATTGTTTTATGATCTTGAGCAGAAGGCAGTGGCAAAGCGTGTTCGCCATCGCAGAAGCAAAGTAAGGAAACTTCTTCGCCTACAAGCAATTCTTCTATCACAACAGAAGAGCCAACATCGCCGATTTTACCATCGTAAATGCTTTCTAAAGCGGTGACAATGTCATTTTGTGTATGAGCCACAAAAACTCCCTTGCCAGCTGCAAGGCCGTCGGCTTTAACAACTAAAGGTGCGCCTTTTTTGAAAACATATTCTAAAGCATGCTCTAAGGAATGAAAAACTTCAGCTGCAGCAGTAGGAACATTTGCCGCCTTCATAACTTCTTTTGCGAAAGATTTACTAGATTCTAAAGTGGCACAAGCTTTTGATGGGCCAAAGCAAGCTATGCCAGCCTTTGTCATTTCATCAACAATACCAAGTGAAAGAGGAACTTCAGGCCCTACAACGACTAAGTCGACAAAATTTTCTTTTGAGAATTTAATCAATTCTTCGATTTGTGTTTCTTTTATAGCTATATTTTTTGCAATGCCAGCTGTTCCGCCATTTCCTGGTGCGACAAAAATTTCATCTGCGAAAGATGATTGTTTAATTTTCCATGCTAATGCATGTTCTCTACCGCCAGAACCGACAATCAAAATATTCATATTCTACCTCAATAAGTTAAGTAAGGTATTAATATACTACTTTTTCTCTTCTTGCAAGGCAGTTTTTCTAGCCTATTTTCTCTAATGATTATTCTCTATTATGCATAAATAATGAAAAGAGAATAAGAGTTTTCTTGCATCTAGCCATTGTTCGCTTTTTTGCAAGAGTTGACAAAAAATCATAAAAATGCAATATCTATCACTAGAATAATATATAAAAAATTTCAGTTAGATGTGAAAAATGGAGGCTTTAATGATTTTTAATAAGAAAATGAATTTTTTAAAAGCAGGTTTATCTGCTGCTTTGATCTTAGCAAGTGCAAACACTGCCTTTGCAGCTGACACAATTAAAATCGGTGTTGGCGGTGCCCACTCAGGCGAGCTTGCGTCATACGGTATTCCAACTTTGAATGCTGTACGTATAGTTGTTGATGAATTCAATGCTAAAGGCGGCCTTTTAGGCAAACAAATTGAAATTGTTGCTGCTGATGATCAATGTAAGCCAGAACTCGCTCCAAATGCTGCTACAAGCATGCTTTCACAAGATGTTGTTGGCGTTGTTGGTATGATTTGTTCAGGCGCAACAAAAGCAGCTCTTCCTATTTTCAACGATGCAAATATCGTTGTTATCAGCCCATCTGCTACTACTCCAGAACTCACTCTTTCAGGCGATAATAAAACTTTCTTCCGTACTATTGGCCACGATTTCACACAAGCTGAAATTTCTGCAAATTTCATAGGCAAAGAAATCAAGCCAAAATCTATTGCTTTTCTTCACGACAATAGCGAATACGGTAAAGGCTTTGCTCAAAGCGTAAAAGAAAATATTGAAAAGAAATACCCAGCAATTAAAGTTGCTTTGTTTGAAGCTGTAACTACTGGTGCATCTGACTATTCAGCTGTTGCTCGTAAAATCCGCAGAGAAAAAGCTCAATTCCTTGTTTGGGGTGGTTACCTTCCAGAAGCATCTAAAATCGTAAACAATCTTCGTGAACTTGAAATCGAAATTCCTATGCTTGGCCCAGACGGCTTAAAAGATGAAAACTTCATCAATACAGCTGGCGAAGCTTCTGAAGGCGTGTACGCATCAGGCCCAGCTGATACTTCAAATAACCCAATAAGCAAAGAAGCTGCTAAAAAGCACCAAGAAAAATTCTCATCTGCACCAGGTGCTTTCTTTGACAATGCTTATTCAGCAGCATTAGCTTTGATCACAGCTATTGAAGAAGCTAAATCAACTGAAACAGATAAAATTATTAAAGTATTACAAACAAGAAACGTAAAAACTCCTGTTGGTAGTGTTGTTTTCAACGAAGATGGCGATGCTAGAGGTATTGGCATGAGCATCTACCAAGTAAAAGACGGTGCTTACACTCCTGTTTTTACAGAATAATTAATTATTAAACTCATTAGAATAAGGCTTTACCTAGTGTAAAGTCTTATTTTAATATATAAAGCAAAGATTTTTTCGCAATAATCATACGCTTTTTCTTTTGAAGACACAAACAAAAGAGGACATAGAATGGATTGGCAGTATTTTTTAGAAATATTTTTTTCAGGCCTTACAAGAGGTAGTATATATGCACTTATAGCCTTAGGTTATACTATGGTTTATGGCATTATAGAACTCATCAACTTTGCACACGGCGAAATCTATATGATAGGTGCTTTCATTGCACTTGCTGTTGCAAATATACTCACTGTTATGGGCTTTGATCCAAGTATAGTGCTCGTCCTAGCCGCCCTTATTGCTATGCTTTATTGCTCTGCCTATGGTTATACAGTTGAAAAGATTGCATATAAACCTTTAAGAAATGCATCAAGACTTTCAACTCTTATTTCTGCTATAGGTATGTCAACGTTCTTGATGAACTATGTTGGTTTAGCTCAAACTACTGACTTTGTGCGTTTTCCACGTTTGATACCAAAGTTTGAATTTCTCTCACACTTCAATGGTATTCTACGCTCAAGTGATTTCATCATCATCACAGTTTCTGCCTTTATCATGCTTTGCCTTACTTTATTTATTAGTAAAACAAAGATGGGCAAAGCCATGCGTGCTACAGCTCAAAATAGAAAAATGGCTATGCTTTTAGGTATTGATGCTGACAAAATCATCAGTATGACCTTTATTGCAGGTTCTTCTCTTGCTGCTATTGGTGGCACATTGATTGCTGCTCACTCAGGCCAAGTAAGTTTTGCAATTGGCTTTATGGCTGGACTTAAAGCATTTACAGCCGCTGTTTTAGGCGGTATTGGCTCTATTCCTGGTGCTATGCTTGGTGGACTTGTGCTTGGCCTTGCAGAAAGTTACACCACTGGATATTTCTCAGGCGATTACGAAGATATATTAGCCTTTTCTCTTCTTATATGTATCTTGATTTTCAGACCTTCTGGCTTACTTGGCAAAGCCAAAGTACAAAAGGTATAGGAGTTGAAAATGAAATATCTTCAATTATTAAAAAATACTAGCCTACATTTAATTTGGTTTTTCCTCCTATGTTTTCCACTAGTTGGAATGCGTTTTGACAATAAAAGAAATCTCACAATCATGTGGGACAGAATGATAATTGTCTTAGCTTGTATCTTTGTTGCAAGCGTCTTATGGCAATTAGCTTTTTCAAAAGAAAAGAAAGAAGCTTCTCAATTTTCAAAGAAATTTACTCAGCTAAAAGGCGAAGTTAATTCTTTCTTTGAAAAAAAATCCTCACAATACACTTTTATGTTAGTTGTCTTTACAATATTTGCTGTATTGCCACTTGTGAGCTCTCTCTACCAAGTCACAATTTTCTCCCTCGCACTTATCTATGTTATGCTCGCACTAGGGCTTAATATCGTTGTTGGTGTTGCAGGCCAGCTTGTTCTAGGTTATGCAGCATTTTATGCTGTAGGTGCGTATACTTATGCTTTATTGAATATGTATTATGGCCTTTCTTTTTGGGTCTGTCTTCCACTAGGTGGACTTTTTGCCGCTCTTGCAGGCCTTGCACTTGGCTTTCCTGTTTTACGCTTAAGAGGCGATTATCTCGCTATAGTAACACTTGGCTTTGGCGAAATAACAAGACTACTCTTCAATAACTTATCCGACCTTACAATGGGTTCACGTGGTGTTTCAAATATTCCCCGTCCAGCTCTTTTTGGCCTTGAACTCGATCTCACACAATCCACAACCTATATCTATTATATAGCCTTCTTCGCAACCATTCTCACAATCATCATCATCACAAGATTGAAAAATTCTCGTGTTGGTTTAGCTTTACAAGCTATGAAAGAGGACGAAATTGCATGCGAAGCAATGGGTATTAATCTGCGTAAGACAAAACTTATGGCATTTGCACTTGGCTCCTGTTGGGCTGGCTTTGCAGGCGTTATACTTGCAGCACGTAATACATACATAAATCCAGCTTCCTTCACATTCATGGATTCAGCTATGATACTAGCAATGGTTGTGCTTGGCGGTATGGGTTCAATTTGGGGCGTTGTTCTTGCAGCCCTCCTCCTCTCACTTCTGCCTGAATACCTCAGAGCATTTTCCGAATATCGTATGCTTATATTTGGTGTGCTCATGGTGCTTATGATGCTCTTTAGGCCACAAGGTATGATCCCATCTTCAAAACGTAAATATTCACTTTCTGCTGATCTTGAAGAATCAGAAAAAGCAGAAAATAAGATAGAAGCAAATTAAGGAAGATATATGAATAAAGTTCTTTCTGTAAATTCCCTTTCAAAAAACTTTGGCGGACTTCGTGCTGTAAACGAAATGCAACTCGATATCTACCAAAATGAAATAGTCGCACTCATCGGCCCTAACGGTGCTGGTAAAACAACTTTCTTCAATTGCGTCACAGGAATCTATGTGCCAACAGAAGGCAGTGTGCATATTCAAAAAAATAATAAGCCATTTTCACTTGTAGGACTCAAACCATTTGAAATCACAGCACAAGGAATGGCACGTACCTTCCAAAATATCAGACTCTTTCCAACCATGACAGTGCTTGAAAATGTTATGATAGGTATGCATTGCAGAACAAGTTCTGGAATTGTAGGTGCTTTACTGCGTACGCCATTCAATAATAAAGAAGAACAAGAAAGCATTGACAATGCCTACCTCTTGCTCAAAAAACTCAATCTACACCATCTCTGGCAAGAAGAAGCAAGAAATTTGCCATACGGCGATCAAAGAAAATTAGAAATCGCAAGAGCTCTAGCAACAAAACCATCCATACTACTACTCGATGAGCCTGCTGCAGGTATGAACCCGCAAGAAACTATCGAACTCAAAGAACTTATCCTAAATATTCGCACTTCCTTCAACCTCTCAATTCTACTCATTGAGCACGATATGGGTATGGTTATGTCACTCTCTGACAGAATCTATGTCATGGAATACGGCACATTAATAGCTACAGGCACACCAGAAGAAATACGTGTGAACCCAGCCGTTATCAAAGCCTACTTAGGTGAAGAAGACTAAAAAGGAAATCTCATGCTTGAATTAAAAAATATCAATACATTCTACGGTAATATACACGCACTTCACGATGTTTCCTTACATATTCCAGAAGGTTCTATCGTTTCTCTTATCGGTGCTAATGGTGCTGGAAAATCCACCACTCTTATGACAATATCAGGTGCAATAAAACCACGCACTGGCGAAATACTCTATCAAGGAAAAGCAATCCACACGCTAAAACCAAATGCAATTGTTTCACTCGGGCTTTGTCAAGTGCCAGAAGGAAGACTCATCTTCCCCGAACTCACTGTTTTAGAAAATCTCGAACTCGGTGCCTTCCTAAGAAACGATAAAGCAGAAGTCAAAAAAGATATGGAATATATCTTCACCCTCTTCCCAATCCTCGCACAAAGAGCAAAACAACAAGGTGGAACTCTTTCAGGTGGCGAACAGCAAATGCTCGCTATATCAAGAGCAATCATGGCAAGACCAAAACTCCTCCTCCTCGACGAACCATCATTAGGTTTAGCACCTATCATCATACAGCAAATTTTCTCCATCATAACAAAGATCAATGCCGACGGTACAACCGTTTTCTTGGTAGAACAAAATGCAAACCAAGCACTAAAAATTGCCGACTATGGCTATGTTATGGAAAATGGGCATATCGTCATGCAAGACGATGCACAAAAATTACTCAACGATGAGAATGTCAAAAAAGCATATCTCGGTATATAAAAAAATCATAAAAAAAAGCCCTTGTAAAAAAACAAGGGCTTTATTATTTAATCATATCAACAATAAAAGAAAATTAATCCTTCAATTGCCAAGCATCACCCATCTTGCCAACTAATTGAACACCAGGTTCAATAGGCTTGTCACCAGGTTTCCAGTTACACGGCATAGCTTGTGTGCCCTTGCTTTCACGAATGTTTTGTAAAGCCTTAATTCTACGAAGAATTTCATCATAGCTACGGCCTAAAGGTGCTGATAAAACTTCTGCAGCTTGAATATAACCATCAGGATCAATGATAAATGAACCACGAAGTGTCAACTTGTCGTCTTCATCATAAGTGCCATAAAGTTTAGCAACTTCTGAATTAGTGTCCTGAAGCATAGAAAATGGAATCTTTGCACTCTTAGATAAACCTAAAATTTCTTTGTCCGCCCACATCTTGTGTACAAAAACACTGTCAGGGCTAATTGTTAAAACATGTGTGTCAAGAGCTTCAAACTCAGCGTGTCTTGCTACAACTGTAGCAACTTCTGTCGCTCAAACAAATGTAAAATCACCAGGATAAAAGCATAAGTACACCCACTTACCACGTAAAGATTCCAATGAAACTTCACTAAAATCACCCTCTGTAAAAGAAGGTAACTTAAATTCAGGTGCAATAAAATTAACTTTAACCATCATTAACTCCTTAAATTTTATAAGAAAGAAAAATTCCTTCTTGATAATCAATACTAACAAAGAAATTAAAATTTGAAAAGAATTATTTTAATGGCTTTATTTTTGACTATGTCTGTTGATGCCTCCGGCGGCCAAAGGAGTTGAACCCCTTTGGAAACCCCAGCAAGGCAAGGTGAGTGCGTAGGGAGTCGGCTAAAGTAGTTTTTTATTTTTTTTATTTGCGAAAAAGTTTTAAGGGTGATGTGCTTTGCACCTCACCCTTAAATACTGTTTCGCTTTAAAATGGGTGTAAATCAATTCTAATTGAAATTAATTTGCCATTTGTCACTACGTTCCAAATGTGAGCAAAGCGAGGTTTCGTTCACGCTGTTGCCAAAACAAATAATTTAAAAACATGGATTGCCACGTCGTTACACTCCTCGCAATGACGAGTTTTGAACATTTCATTCATTACTTACGATTTTACTTCTTTGCACAAAATAATGAAGTCACATTTGGAACGCAGTGACAAATGGCAAATTGTTCTTTGTAAAAGTCAATTCTCCACTATTTTAAAGCGAAACAGTATTTAATGTTTTGTTGCGCAGCAAGAAAAGATTAAAACTTTTTCGCAAATAAAAAAAATAAAATAAACTTCTTTAGCCATTTCCCTTTGCACTCACCTTGCATATTCGGGTTTGCAAAGGGGGCGTGCCCCTTTGCCCGTCGGAGACAAAAAAAGGCGTCGCAGACATAAAAAAATTATAAACTCTTGATGATGAGTTCTATCTCATCTTTTGAGAGGCCGGTTTTTGTGGCGATTTGCTGTACTGACATTCCTTTTTTCTTTGCGTTTGCTATGACTTCACGCAGGAATTGTGGAGATCTTGTGATTCCTTCGGCTTGTGAGAGGAGTTTTTGTAGTGTGGCTATACGTTCTTCAACTCTTGGTATGAGTTGTGAGAGTTGTTCTTGTCTTTGAGCGAAGGTTGCGACTAATTCTTGTTCTAATGCTGCGTTTCTGTAGACTCTTTCTAACAGCAAATCTTGATTTTCCTGTAGTTTTTGTACGACTTGCTCTGATTTTTTTAGACGCAAGAAGAAGAGGAAGACGAGAACTATGAGCACTATTTCAGCAATAGTGAGGAGCACGATAAAGAATAAAGACATAGAAATTAAACCTTAATATTTAAAACATTTCCTAGAAGAATCTGATTTGTATTTTCTTCATTGAATAGTCTTTCGTCGTGATTTTCTTTATCTTGCATAGAGTATTCATTTGTAAAATCTTGATTTTCTGGGTTTTCTTCATATTGCTCATCATCTTCTTCATTTGCCAAGAGTTCGTCTTCAAGATCTTCTGAAAGTTCTTCTTCAAGATTTTGTTCTTCGAATTCTTGTTCTTTTCTATCTTCATCTTCATTGTATGGATTTACGATAGCTGAAGCTGTGAGCGTGCCGACTTGGCCGGCTTCTTTGAGCACTTGAATATTGGCTTTGTCTTGCGTAAGTTCGTGTTCTAGTTCTTTTGCAAAGCCTTGAGTTTGTGCAGTTTTTTGTGTGTTTACACCTTGCACAAATGAAGAAACGGCAATATTCATACCATTTTGATTTAGTGTTGGAATTGTTTGAATTGGAGCCATAGCTAACTCCTTATTTTGTTATATAATTATCATACAAAACTTCAGTATATTCACCAGCACTTAGTTCCCTGTTTACAAGATCGAGCATTTCTTTTTTGATAGCAGGGAAGTTTTTAAAGTCTGTAAGGAAGTTATAGTCCTTATTTCTTAAATAATAATAAATGGAATCGCGAACTTGAGGCAGTATAGATTTTAGTTCTCTTGCGAGGGCTTCTATTTCAGTGATGAGGCTGAAGGTGGAAACCAAGAATATTGTCCCGCCTTTTGGACTTGTGAGTTGCACCCAAAATGGTTCTAATGTTTCTGTGAAGACGGGTGGTGTTGGTGGTGGTGGAGGGGAATCTCCGCCAAGGACAACAATATAGGTATTCTCTGCAAGGGCTTGTGCTTCAAGTTCTTCTGGAGTTGGGAGTGCATCTTCTGGATTTGGTGAAAAAAGAAAATAGCCAACTACAAC
This sequence comes from uncultured Desulfovibrionaceae bacterium, assembly GCA_964368455.1. GTDB lineage: Bacteria > Desulfobacterota > Desulfovibrionia > Desulfovibrionales > Desulfovibrionaceae > CAYJAZ01. The sequence goes on along the minus strand of CAYJAZ010000014.1, from coordinate 51,885 downwards.
AAGGGCTGAAATAAGAGTTACACCGCCGCCGATTAAGAAGAGTTTTTTCTTACTTTTCTTTGGTTTTTCTTCTTCTTCCTTGCTTTCTTCAATTTCTTCTTCGGGTTCTATTTCTTCTTCAGGCTCTTCTAAAAAAGGTGCATCTTCGATGTCAAGCTGCACCTTTTCATTTGCTTTTTCGTTATAGTCATCAGTTGTAGCTAAGTTGGACTCTGTAGCAGAGTTATCAACAATTTCTTTATCTGATATGACTTGATCTTTAACCTGTGTCAAGATAGACCCCGATTTGAAAAATGCTTACAAAACCTTTTTATGGGAAAATCTTATCAATTTTTTGTTTAAGAGTTTCAGCTGTAAAAGGTTTTACGATATAATTTGAAACTTTAGCCTGCACAGCTTCGATAATATTTTCTTGTTGTGCTTCGGCTGTTACCATAAGAAATGGAATATTTGCAAATTCTTCTGTAGAGCGAACTTTTCTTAGAAGTTCGATGCCTGTCATTTGTGGCATATTCCAGTCTGAAACAACAAAGTCAATTTTTTCTCTATTGAGAACTTCCCACGCTGTTGTTCCGTCGTCGGCTTCAGTGATATTCATGAAACCAAGTTGGCGAAGAATGTTTTTTACAATTCTACGCATTGTAGAAAAATCATCAACAACTAAAACACGCATGTTAGGATCAAAACCCATATATATACTCCTGTATTTAGACTTGTCGTCTGTTAAATTCTTATCGGCATATTACAGAGAATCTTGATACTGCTCGGCAAAAGCTTTTCTGAGCTTGTTTATTGCTTGTGTATGCAGTTGTGAAACTCTGCCTTCTGTCACTTCCATAACTTCAGATGCTTCTCGCATATTTAATTCATCATTGTAATAAAGAGATAATACCAATTTTTCGCGAGGAGTCAATGTGTCAATGAGTCCAGCTACTTTATCAACAAGTTCAGCAAAGGCTGCACTTTGGTATGGATTTTCTTCATTACCTGAATTATTGACTGAAGCCATTGTTTCTTGGATGCTGTCAAGAGAAAGACATAATTGTCCATCTATTGCTTCTAGTGTAGACTCAATTTCCTTTTCTGGCAAGCCTGTAAATTCAGCAAGTTCGTCTGTAGTTGGAGTTCTGCCAATTTCGTGTTCTAGCTTCCAAATGGCTTGCTTTATATCCTTTGCCTTTGTTCTTAATGAGCGTGGAAACCAGTCTAATCGTCTTAATTCATCAATCATTGCACCACGTATTCTGCTTTCTGCGTAAGAGTCAAAGCGTATACCTAATTGTGGTTTGAATTTTTTTAATGCTTCTAAGAGACCAACAGTGCCTGATGAAATAAGTTCGTTTAATTCAATATGTTTTGGAAGTTTTCCTTTCATTCTTAAAGCAATAAATCTGATTTTTGGTGAATAATGCTTCACTATTTCTTCTTGCTTTTTATGGTTGAATTCTTCCCATGAATAGTCTCCTCTTTCAAATTCTTGACAAGAAAGCGGAGCATCTTCTTTTTTTGATTTTTTTTGTTTTTCTGTTTTTTCTTCTGCTACAGAAATTTCGTCTGTAGTGTCTTTTTCATCGTAAATATCGTATTCTGAACTCTCATAGAGAGTGTCTGTGCTATAAATTTCGTCTTGTTCGTATTCATTTTCTTGTTCTGATGCAAAATCTTGATTGTATTCTTCGTCGTAATTTTTTCTTGCACTGTATTTATTTATAGCTTCTTTAGTTTCTAGTTTCTTTTTATTAGATATGTCTAAAGACTCTTCTTGAAAATCTTCAAGTAAGCTTTCTTCTTTATCTGTATTAAAGTTTTGCAAAAGAGAGTCTTGTTCTGTATTTTCAAGAAAATCAGAACTGAGTAAGTCGTTCTTTTGCTCTTTAGTATAGAGCTTTTGTTTTTTTATGTCATACATAATAAACCAACTTTTTGTCTACAATGAGGGATGTTAATTTTATTCTTGGAATAAGAGTTTTTTCCAGAAGAATTTAATGTTTCCGTCGAGCTGTTTTGTAGGGTTTAAATTGAGTATTTGCGAAACAACATTGTCTAAGGCCTTAGTTGCAGGGGCGTCTGGGTAGAGCAGGCTGAAAGGCTTTTGCATGAGAACAGATTTTCTTAATAATGAATCTTTTGGAATAAAACCAAGAAAATCAAGAGAAACATTGTCTAAGAAATGATCGCAAGCCGCACTTAAACGTGTATAAACTTCTTTTGCTTGTTTTGAACTTGCGGCCATATTAATCAAAACACGAAAGGAATTGATGTCGTGTTTGGTGTTGAGTACCTTTATTAATGCGTAGGCATCTGTGAGTGATGTTGGCTCTGGAGTGAGAACAACAATTCTCTCTTGGGCGGCGATATTGAAATATAAAACTGAATCGTGAATGCCAGCACCTGTGTCAGCAATAAGGTAATCAAGTGAATCTTCTAAGGCATCTATACTATCGAGCAGGGTCATTTTTTGCCCAGCTGAAAGTTTGAGAATTTCATTCACGCCAGAAGCTGCCGGCAGAATGGAGAAACCGTAAGGCGTTGGAAATATGATTTCTTCTAGTGTAGCTTCATTTTGAAAAAGATGAAAGAGATTTTTTTGCGGTGTGATTCCAAGTATGACATCAACATTAGCGAGCCCTAAATCTGCGTCAAGCAAGAGAACTTTCTTCCCTTTTTTTGCCAATTGGCTGGCTATATTGACAGAGAGATTGGTTTTGCCAACTCCGCCCTTTCCTGACGTTACACTAAGCACTATAGGTGATTTCATTTTAGACTCCGCAATTAATAAGATAGGCCAGAATTTGGAATTTGCTTTTTCAAAAGAATTTTCCAAACAAGAGCTGCTTCTGCCATACAAATGCTATTACTCAATTCAGCATTGTAGGAGAGAGCAGAAATTGGAAGGTTTGAACGTGCGGCAATATTTACAATAGAGCCGTATTGCATAGCTTCATCAAGCTTTGTCCAAATTATGGCAGTTTGGATATTTGAAGAATACTGCTTTATAAAATGGTTGAGCTGGGCTGAAGTGTAATGCGGGCTTAGGCACAAGTGGCAAGCAATATTTTGCTTAACTTGTGATAAACCGAAGTATTCAAGCCTTTGGTTTAGACTTTCATTCTTTGCCAAAGATTGAAAATCCATAAAAACATAATCATAATCAATAGTATTTTTAATGGTATTGATCAATGATTGCTTGTCGCTTACTTCAAAAGCTTCAAAGCCTGAAAGTTCAGCATAATGCCTGAGCATAAGCCTACCAGATCCCCTTGTGCTATCAGTATTGATAAAGGCGATCTTTAGTTCTGGCCTTTGTTGAGAAATAAGCAAGGCAAGGCGAAGAGCTGTTATAGTCTTTCCAACTCCATAAGGGCCTAACATTATATGCATATGTTGTTGCCAAAGAGTTGAAGAGTCTGAAACAATAGGCACAGTTTGCGCAAGAGCTGATAAAAGTGAACCATTGTGCTCTGGCAGAGTGAGCTTATTGTATAATTCTACAACAACATCATTCTCGACACCCTCTTCTTGAAGGTATTCAAGGGCAACTCTTTGACGTGGGCTGATTTTTTCCCAATTCAAAGAAGGCTGCATAAGAGCATAGACTTGGTCTTTAAACTTTGTCCAATCCTTATGAAATTCAGCAAAGCCCTGTGGCATATGCATGCTGCCTGCCTGAGTATCTTGCGTGTTCTTTATTTCTTCACGCTCGATACCAGCAGTGACTTCGTAAATTCTTTGATTGTTTTTACGAAATTCCCTGCTGCTCAAGATAACAGCATCTGAACCCATTTCAGCCTTAACTTGAGCAAGAACTTCTTGTGTGTTTTTTCCTTGAAAAGTCCGTACTTGCATAATTTTTCCATTTTTTTTAAAAAGAGTCTAAACTTTTTTTAAAAATAGCCGAAATGTAGTTAAATGGCAAGCCTCTTTTGCCTTACATGAAGATATGCAAAATTTGTGCCTTAAACATGTTCATTTTATTGACATTCTAAAAAAAGAAGAAATATAAAAAAAAAGAGAGTATTTTTTTACTCCCTTTTTTTGTATTTAAGTTATTATAATCAGTATATTATGCTTTGCCTATCTTTTTATTATAGAGCTGACGCTTCAAAAAAGAAAGATGATTTAAAAAAGTGATTCCATCAAGATGATCGCATTCGTGTTGAATGCAGGCGGAAAGATATTCCTTGCCTTCAATTTCTACTGGATTATTTTCTAAATCAATTCCGCTCACTTTAACATGGCAAGGTCTAGAAACATCGCTTCGAAGTCCTGTCACTGAAAGACAGCCTTCGTTTTGCACTTTTTTCTTCGCATCTAGAATAGTGAGTTCTGGATTGATGATAATTTGGAAATCTTGTGGGATTTCTTCATCTTCGTGAGTTTTTTCAAGTGCTAAACTTTTATCGATAATAATCATTCGCACATTTTCACCTATTTGAGGTGCAGCAATGCCAACGCCGCCGACATGGTTTAAAGTGTCGAACATGTCTTTTGCTATTTGTCTGATATTATCGTTTATTTCTTCAATCTTTACAGATTTCTTAGCAAGTATTGGATCTGGGTATTGTAAAACTTTTTTAAGCATGGAAAAAATTCCCTAAATAAATAATATTAATTTTTTTCTTCGACTTTCTTTTCGATAAGGCGAATAGAAAGTTCGCGTAATTGTTTGTTTGAAACTTCTGACGGAGCTTCTGAAAGTAGGCAAGTGCCCCTTTGTGTTTTTGGGAAAGCAATAACGTCACGAATAGAAGGTGACTTTGTGAGTAACATAGCTATTCTGTCTAAACCAAAGGCAATACCAGCATGAGGAGGCGCACCGAATTCAAGTGATTGAATAAAGAAGCCAAATTGTTCGTAGGCTTGTTCTTGCGTGAAGCCAAGTGCTTTGAACATTGTGGATTGTGCTTGCATTGTGTGGTTACGAACACTACCACCACCAATTTCAAAACCATTCATAACAATATCATAAGCTCTTGAAAGGCATTGTGCTGGATCTGAATGTAAGAGTGCTTCGTGTTCAGGAGCAACAGCTGTGAATGGGTGGTGACAAGCAACAAAGCGTTTTTCTTCATCATCGTATTCAAATAATGGGAAATCTGTCACCCAAAGAAGATTGTATACATCATCGTCAATTAATTTGAATTCTTGAGCTAATTTTATACGTAAATTACCTAGAGCAGCATTCACCATTGAAGAATCACCAGCTTGGAAGAAGATAATATCGCCAACCTGTAAGTTCATTTTTTCTTGTAAAGCAGCTTTTTCTTCTTCAGAGAAGAATTTAACTATAGGAGATTGCCATTCATTTTCTTTGATCTTAATCCATGCAAGCCCTTGAGCTCCATAGATTTTACAGAAATCTGTGAGTTCATCGATTTGCTTACGAGTGAGCTCTTCTGCTTTATCGATTTTTACAGCCTTCACTAATTCAGCAGCTGCAAAAACCTTGAAGCCAGAATTTTTGAAAATATCTGTAAGTTCAACTAATTTGAGTTCAAAACGTGTGTCTGGCTTGTCTACACCATAATCTCTCATAGCTTCTGCATAAGTCATTCTAGGGAAAGGTGTTGTGATGTCTTTATCTAAAGTAGCTTTGAAAATTTGTTTCATAAGGCCTTCAGCCATACTCATTACAGTTTCTTCATCAGCAAAAGACATTTCTATATCGATTTGTGTGAATTCTGGTTGGCGATCCGCTCTCAAATCTTCGTCTCTGAAACAACGCACTATTTGATAGTAACGATCAATACCAGCTACCATGCTCATTTGTTTGAACATTTGTGGAGATTGTGGAAGAGCAAAGAAATTGCCTGGATTTAATCTTGATGGCACTAAGAAGTCTCTTGCACCTTCTGGAGTTGACTTTGTAAGTATTGGTGTTTCAAGTTCGATAAAATCTAATGTATCAAGGTAATTACGAGTAGCTTGGCTAGCTTTATGTCTGATAAGGAAATTGTTTGCCATCTTTGGACGACGCATGTCTAAATAACGCCATTGCAAGCGAAGATTTTCAGATGCTTCTGTTCTGTCTTCAATTGGGAAAGGAGGAGTTTTTGATGTGTTGAGTAATTTCCATTCTGTCACAACAACTTCGATTTCGCCAGTAGAAAGATTTGGATTACGCATGCCGTCTGGACGTGGGCGTACAAAACCTTTCACAGCAAGTACATATTCAGAACGAATAATATGTGCGTCTTCATGTGCTTTAGGAGCGATTTCTGGGCTGAAAACTATTTGAGTAAGGCCATTTCTATCACGCATATCCACAAAAACAAGGCCACCGTGATCACGGCGATTTTGTGTCCAACCCATAAGACAAACTTCTTGGGTGTCGTTAGAAATGTTGAGGTTTGCACAATCATGTGTACGTTTCCAATCGCCAAGTGGAGCGATGTACTTTGCGTGGTCTGCTTGAAGATCCGTGTTTTGAACTTGAGACATTTTCTCTTTCCTTTCTCTGTATTTTCGAAATAATAGTATCTAATAAACTAAAATTAATTGTTTTGTAAAAATTCTAATAAATTATCTTGAGCTATGCTAGATTGTTCGCCCAATTCCATGTTTTTGACAACAATACTCTTTGATTCTAGCTCATTACCACCAAGAATTAAAGTGTATTTTGCTTTAGATTTATCAGCTTGACGCATAAGAGATTTTACACTTCTTTCGCCATAAGAAAAATCACCCTTTATGCCAGCTTCACGCAATTGTTGTGCGATCAAAAAGCCTGTTTCTTTGGCTTCTTTGTCAATAACAGCTAAATAAAATTTTGGTAGATTTTCTTCAGGTGCTTTTGCAAGCATAGCAAGTCTTTCCATGCCACATGCAAAGCCAATTCCAGAAACATCGCCACCACCAATCTGCTTGACTAAACCATCGTAACGGCCACCGCCAGCAATAGAAGATTGAGCACCAATACCTGTTGAAACAGCTTCAAAAGTAGTGCGATTATAATAGTCTAAACCACGTACAAGTTTGTGATTTAAAGTGTAATTTATCTTGAGCTTATCAAGCATAGAAATAACTGCGGCAAAATGCTCTTTGCATTCAGGGCAATGGTATTCAACAAATTTTGGTGCTTTTTCCACATATTCAATACATCTTGGAACTTTACAATCCAAAACACGTAAAGGATTTGTGTGCATACGTCTTTGGCAATCTTCGCATAAAACGTCTTTGTCTAGTTCAAGTAAATATTTTGTGAGTGCAGCTTTATATTGCGGTCTGCAAGTGTGGCAACCTAAAGAATTTACATGCATGCTAAATTCTGTGATACCAATTTTTTGGAGAAAAAGATTAAGCATATAGATTATTTCAGCATCGTTTTCAGGCTCACTCGCACCAAGGCATTCGCAATTTATTTGATGGAATTGACGCATTCTGCCTTTTTGAGGTCTTTCATAACGAAACATAGGGCCTGTTGTGAAAAACTTATGCACAGAACCAGGTGTATAAGCCTTTGATTCAACAAAAGCACGCATAACACCAGCTGTCGCTTCCGGCCTTAAAGTTATCGAACGATTTCCCTTGTCTGTAAAAGTATACATTTCCTTGCCAACAACATCTGTTTCTTCGCCAATAGAACGGCAGAAAAGATCTGTGGATTCAAGAAGTGGTGTGCGTAATTCTGTGTAAGAAAAAAGATTAAATAAAGAGCGAGCTACCTCTTCCATATGCGTAAACATATCCGCATCCGGGCCAAGTAGGTCTGCAAAACCTTTTAATGCTTGGATTTGTGCCATGACATAACCTATTTTTGCTGTAGTATTCTATAAAAATAAGTAGATTAAATAGCCTGTTTTTCAAGGAATGTCAAATTTTTATTATTGCTTTTTTGTCTTTTGTGTGTGTCTCCGACGGCCAAAGGGGCACGCCCCCTTTGGAAACCCGAATAAGGCAAGGAGAGTGCAAAGGGAAGTGGCTAAAGAATAGAAAGGTATTTTTTTTATTTGCGAAAAAGTTTTAAAGTTTTGTTGCTATGCAACAAAACATTAAATACTGTTTCGCTTTAAAATAGTGAGAATTCGATTATTACATTGTGTAAGTAGCCATTTGTCACTGCGTTCCAAATGTGATTTAATATATTAATTATATTATAAATATTTCTTTAGCTTCTTTTTTTACAATTAATACATGAACTTACATTTGGAACGCAGTGACAAATGCCAACTTAAGCTTTGAGAATTGATAGCTAGACAATTTTAAAGCGAAACAGTATTTAAGGCTAAGGTGCTTTGCACCTTAGCCTTAAAACTTTTTCGCAAATAAAAAAATAAAATAAACTTCTTTAGCCAATACCCTCTGCATTCATCTTGCCTCATCGGGGTTTCCAAAGGGGTTCAACTCCTTTGGCCGCCGGAGGCATAATATAAGCATAGCAGACAATATTACTTATTAATAAACCAAACTTGATTATTCCCGCTATGTATTTGCTTGAGGGATCTAAATTCTTTTTTCTCCATTAGATCTTTGATAGCGTGTTTGAGCAGTTCGATATTTTTTTTCCAATTGTTTGTATCAAAGGAAAGGAGTATTTGCCTATCTTCCCAAAACATTTCAAATCCTTTTGCTGTGCTAAGACGTAGCCATGAAATTTTATTAAAGTCAAATGGGAGGAAGTTTTTGTCTTGCTCGATTTCGCTGATAAGGGTTGGAAGAATACGCAATGCATCTTCTGGATTTTGCCCTAATTCGAGCATAGGCAATGAAATATAGTTTGTAGGCTGAACTTGTGAGATGACTTTACCTTGAGAATCGACATAATAGAGTCTATTATTGTGTAAAACTGTGAAGCGTGGTCTTCTTTCTTTTATTTCTATTGTTAATCCTTGTGGTAATTGTCTTGAGATTTCAACATTTTCTATCCATGGATTTTGTAATAAACGTGTTTCTATTTCTTCGACATAGATAGAGAATAGGGTGCTTGATTCGTCTATACCTGCGATTTGGACGATATCTTCTTTTTTGAAATGCTCTATACCTTTGACGGAAATATTCTTAATTTCAAAATAGGGATGGTTCATAGCAAAATTACTGATAGCATAGAAAGTATAGGCAAGTATAAGCACAAAAGCACAGATAATAAAAGTAGTTATGAAATAAAAAAAGGACTTTTTCATTTTTTGACTATCGATTTCACCGATAGCTGTTTTCTTCACTTCTTTTGCTTTTTGCTCAGCTATTTTCTTACTTTTAGAAAGAGCTTGGGCACGAGATGAATGTGGTTTATCATCGCTGTAGCTGTTTTTCTTTGGCTTTCCTTGCTTTGAGAGGACAGATTTGCTTGAATAATTCATAAATATCACCTAGTTGAAAGCTTGAGATGTAGAAAGGATTTTAATTTCTGTTTCTAAACGAAGATCAAAGGCAGAATAAACTTTTTCTTTTGCTAATTCAATAAGTTCCATTGCCTGTGCAAAAGAGCCATTTTTGTAATTAGTGAGGAAGTTTGCGTGCATGGAGCTAAAGCCCATATCGCCGATTTTATAGCCTTTTAGTCCAACATCTTGAATGAGTTTTCCTGCGGCATATCCCTCTGGATTTTTGAAAGCTGAACCAGCGGTTTTTTCTGCTATTGGTTGGCTTGCTTTCTTTTTTGCAAAATTTTCTTTTATTTTGTTAGACACTTGTTCTTGAGTAGATTTTTTCATTTTTAAAAGCATGGAAAGATGAATTTTATAGTCTACTTTATCTTTTAGTGAAAAATGCCTATAGGCAAAATTGCATTCTTCTTTTGAGTATTTTTTTATACCATAGTTTGGCGAAAAAATTTCTGCACTGATGAATATATCCTCCATTTGTTGAGAAAAAGCACCTGCATTCATTGCTAAAGCACCGCCCATTCTGCCTGGAACGCCAGCAAGGCCTTCGAGGCCAGAGAGGCCATTTTTTTCACAAAATTTTATAAAGAGTGGAAGAAAGAGGCCAGAAGAAAGTTGAAGATAGGTAAAGTCGTTGTCTTCTTTGACTATTTCAATTTCTTTCTTTGCTCCAATGACATCCTTGATAAGTACACAATCAAGCTCATTGTCTTCAATTAAGACATTAGAGCCGCCGCCAAGCAGAATAAAGGGAAGCTTGATTTCTTGCAATTTTTTTGCAAGTTCTTCCACATCATTTCTTTCTTCGAGCAGAAATTCTGTTTGAACCACACCGCCTATTCCTAAAGTAGTGTAATTCTTGATATGTACTTTATCTTGTATTTTCATAATTGTCTTTAAGAATTGATAAATAAAGGAGCTAATTGTGTGATATTTCCAGCACCTAGTGTGATCAATACATCGCCAGATTTAATATCTGCCTTGATTAATTCTAAAACTTCTTCGTTGTTTGCTCCATGCTCAACTTTAATTGGGCTTACTTGCATAATGCCTTGTGCAAGATTTTGTGAATTGATGCCTGGAATTGGTTTTTCTGAAGCAGGGTAGATTTCGGTGAGATAGAGTTTTTCTATGCCTTCAAAACAAGTGCAAAATTCGCCAAAAAGAGCTTGAGTACGGGTGAATCTATGTGGTTGAAAAGCGACATAGATTTTTCTTTCAGGGAAAACATGCTGAGCAGCAGCTAAAGTTGCTTTTATTTCAACAGGATGATGTCCATAATCATCAATAACAGTGATGCCGTCTTTTTCGCCTTTGTATTCAAAACGTCTGCCAACGCCAGCAAATTCTTTCAAACCTTTTACCCAATGTTGAGTACAAATGCCAGCTTCTCTTGCAACACCAATGGCGGCAAGTGCGTTTAATATATTATGTTTTCCAGGTTGAGAGAGTTGAATAATACCAAAATCTTCTTCATTGCCTTTTGAATCTTTGATAAAAAGCCTGAAGGTAGAATGGCTTTCAATAGAAATAATTTCAGCTCTTATTTGGTTAGACTTTTCAAAACCATAGGTAATATAAGGCCTATTCACATATGGAAGTAGACGTTGTATGCCTATATCATCTCCACAAACAATATTCACGCCATAAAAAGGCACTTTATTCATGAATTTGATAAATACATTGTCTATAGCTTCTTGATCTGGATAAAAATCAAGATGATCTATGTCTATATTCGTGACAACATTGATAATTGGCAATAAGCAAAGAAAGGATGCGTCAGATTCGTCTGCTTCAGCAATGAGATATTCGCCCTTGCCTAGTCGAGCATTTGCACCATAGGCATTTAATCTTCCGCCAATAATAACGGTGGGATCGAGTTCAGCTGTATTGAATATAGTTGCTGTGAGGGAGGTTGTTGTTGTTTTACCATGTGTACCGGCAATGGCAATGCCTGTGCGAAGTCGCATGAGTTCAGCAAGCATTTCAGCACGTGGAATAATTGGAATATTCTTATCTTTTGCTGCCTGCACTTCTAGGTTATCGTCAGAAATAGCAGTAGATTTCACTAAGACTTGTGCGTCTGTGATATTATCGTAATTATGCCCATGGCAAATACGTGCGCCTAATTGCTCTAAATGCTTTGTTACAGCATTATCAGCCATATCTGATCCACTGACTTCATAGCCAGAATTGAGTAAAACTTCGGCAATACCGCTCATTCCTGAACCGCCTATTCCAATCATGTGGATTTTTTTAATTCTACGCATTTCTATTCCCTGTTTTTATGTCTATGTGTTTAATATCATATAAGTAGTTATAGAGTGATTTTTTTCGTCCACTCATTTCGTCAAAGATTCATTTTTTATAATTTTTAGCATTTGTTCTACTGCATATGGTTTTGCAAATGTCTTGATATTCTGTGAAAGGGTATACCTTCTTTCTTTTGAGCTTGCAAGAGAAAGAATTTGTGTGATCAATAATGATGAATCTGTCACTTTTCTATTTTTATACATTTTATTTTCTTCGATTAAAATACACGCGTCCTTATCAAGCAAAGATTTTGCGTTATAATATTGATGATTATGAGCAGCAAAAGGAAAGGGAATAAGTATGCATGCTTTTTTCACGCAGGCAAGTTCGGCTAAAGTGCTTGCACCAGCTCTTGCAACAACTATGTCAGCTGTTTCATAAGCAGATTTCATATCGTCTATAAAAGCGTGTACGCAAGAAGCATCGTAAGAACTTTCTTCATAGAGACTTTTAACTCTTTCATAATCAGCCTTGCCACATTGATGTAATATTTCAATATCTTTATGATGCAATTTAGGTAAAATATCAACAATAAGTGAATTTATACTTTGCGCACCTAAACTTCCGCCTAATATAAAAAGTTTTATTTTCTTTGTATTTTCAACTTCATCTCTTTCGTGAGTGTAGAGTTGAGCTATTTCAGAGCGAACAGGATTTCCAGTAAGTATACATTTTTCTTTGATTTTAGTAGGGAAAACAGTTTTTTCTACTGGAATAGAAAGCATGATTTTCTTTGCAAAGGAGGCAAAAGTTCTGTGTACAGCACCAGGATATGCATTTTGTTCGTGAAAGAAGATAGTCTTTCCAAGGCTTTTTGCTGCCAATATCGAAGGGGCAGAAGCGTAACCACCAAAGCCAATCACGCAGTCTATTTTTTCATCTTTTATAATCTGTCTTGCTTTAAAAAATGCATTGAATAATAAGAATAAAGCCTTGATAGACTTTAATCCTCTTCCAATAAATCCTTCAACTTCTAATGCTTTGAAGCTTACATTTGCCTTCTGGCATAATTCTTCTTCCATGCCATTTTTTGCACCTACAAAGATAACTTTGTAGTTTGCTTCTTTTTCTTGAATTTCTTTTGCAAGAGCGAGTGCAGGAAAGATATGTCCGCCTGTGCCGCCTGTAGTGATGATGATATTCATAAATACCTTAATATTTTAGATGCCAGAAATTACTTTGTAGATTATTCTTTGATAGAACGCGAATAATTGAGCAAAAGGCCAATACAAATCATACTTGCAAGCAAGCTTGAACCACCATAAGAAATAAATGGCATAGCAACACCAGATGGCGGAACTGCACCAAATACAACAGCTATATTAAGCATAGCACCAATTGCAATAACTAAGGTGATGCCAAAAGCTGAAAGTCTATCACGTATAGAACGTTGGCCTATAACAACTCTAAAACAACGTGCAAATAAAAGTGTGAATAAAAGCATGATGATAGAAATAGCAAAAAAGCCCATTTCTTCGCCTATAACAGCCATGATAAAGTCATTGTGTGCTTCAGGTAAGTAAAGAAGTTTCTGCTTGCTTCCGCCAATACCTACACCAAAAAAACCACCTATGCCAAGTGCATATAATGATTGAACTAATTGATATCCAGAATCAAGGGCATCTTTAAAAGGATCTAAGAAGGCAAAAATTCTTTCCATACGGTAAGGAGATGAAATAATGAATAAAAATGCAATAATTCCTGTGAATAAGAAAGAGAAAAAGATATAGATAAACTTTGTCCCACCCACTAAACACATGAAGAAGAGAATAGTGATTAAAATCAAGGTGCCACCAAAGTCAGGCTGACTCATCAAAAGGGCACATAGAAACATTGTCACTAAGAAAGGAGGAATAAAACCAATGGTATATGAATTGAGCATATCTTTTTTTGCACTCATAAAATAGGAAAGATAGAGCACAAGAGCAATTTTAGCAAATTCAAGAGGTTGAAGACTGAATGTGCCAAAAGAAAGCCAACGGCTTGCTCCATTTACTTCATTTCCTAATGGAGTGATGCATAAAAAAAGGAGAAAAGATATCGCAACAAGAGCTATATAATGCATTTTATTGATAATTTTTCGTGGTAGATAAACTGTGAACCACATAACAATAAAGCCAACAATAGCAAAGAGAAATTGTTTTTTGAAAAAGTAATATTTATCTGAATAGTTGATATCAGCCACAACAGAAGAGGCACTGTAGATCATAACAAGGCCAAGTATGGTAAGAATGAGAACAATGCTCACAATCCACCAATCAAAGGAGTGGAGAGGATCTTCGTCTATTTCAACTATTTCTTTGCTTTTAAATTTATTTGGAGTGTGTATCATAATTTTTTCCCTCAAAAAGCGTGAAAAATGTTTTACATAGTTTGCGAAATTTCTAGAGCGATTTGCCTAAAATCATTGCCACGAGCTAAGTAATTTGGGTATTGATCAAAAGAAGATGTGGCAGGGGAAAGAAGTATTACTTCATTTTTTTGAGCTTTTTTATACAGATAATGCATAGCTTCTTTGAGAGTTTTTTCATAATGCAAAGAAATCTCATTTTCCCATGCTTTTGTGAAATATTCAGAAGAAGCTCCAAACATGCAAACTTCTTTGACTTTTTCTTTTAATAATGGAATAAGACTTTCTAAGTCGCCTCCTTTAAACTTGCCGCCTACTAAAAGATGTACAGGTTTATCAAAGGCTTTGAGAGCAACTTTCAGAGCGTCAACAGTGGTTGCTTTACTGTCGTTTACAAAGATAATTTCTTTATGTTCGCAAACTTTTTCCAATCTATTTTCTATTGCTTTAAAATTTTCTAAAGCTTTTTCGGCATTTGCTAATGAAACACCAAATTCTTTCACAGCCATATAGGCAGCTTCGGCATTTTCTTTATTATGCTTTCCGAAAAGTTGGCTATTATTGAATCTATTTTCTTGCACTTTGAAAACAATCTTTCTTGCTTGTAATTTATATTTATCAGCTAAATCAAGAACGCTTTCACCAAGAACAGCTAAATCAGCTTCGTCTTGGCAACGGAAAATACGCATCTTTGCATCGATATATTCTTGCATATCGTGATGATGATCTAGATGATTTTCCGATAGATTCAAGAGGAGTGCTACTCTTGGACTAAGTGTATGGCAAGCTTGTAATTGAAAGGAAGAAAGTTCTAAAACAAGTATATCAACTTTATTTCCACTTGAATTTCTTTCTAGGATATATTCGGATAATGGAATACCTATGTTGCCACCTGTAAATACGCTAAATCCTTGAGCTTCTAGCATAGCAGAGCAAAGAGATGTTGTTGTAGTTTTTCCAGAAGTTCCTGTTATGGCAATAATTGGTTCATTTTCAATATATCTTGAAGCAAATTCCACTTCTGATATGATTTGAGGTGGATTAGTTTTTGGAAGTAGTGGTGTGATTTGATTAATTGGAGCACCAGGACTTGGAATGATAATGTCTGCTCCTAAGAAATCTTCAGCTTTATGTTCTCCAAATAGCAATGGAATTTTTGCATCTTCTATGAATTTTTTAAAATCAGGACTAAGAGCTTGCGGATTTTTATCAAGGATTTTAATTTTTGCTCCAAGTGAGTGCAAGAGGCGGATAGCAGCTTTACCAGATGCACCTAGGCCAATAACAATTACTTTTGTATCTTTATTAATTTCTTTGAGTTTAGATTTGTCGCAAGCCATAATTTTTCCTTATTTTAGCGAAGTTTGAGTACTGAAAGTGCTAAGAGAGCAAATAAAATTGAAAGAATCCAAAAACGTATAATGATTTTTGATTCAGGAATCCCTTTTAATTCGTAGTGATGATGCAGAGGAGCCATTCTAAATATTCGCTTTCCTTTAGAATATTTAAAATATCCAACTTGCATGATAACAGAAAGAATTTCTAAAACAAAGACACCGCCAGCAATAATGAGAGTGAATTCTTGTTTTGCAAGTATTGCAATAAAGCCGATAGCACCACCTATTGATAAAGAACCAACATCGCCCATAAAAACTTGAGCAGGATAAGCATTAAACCATAAAAAACCTAGTCCAGCACCCATTAAAGCAGCGGTAAAGATGAAGACTTCGCCCACTTGCGGCACAGCTAAAAATTGTAAATATTTTGAAAAAGCCGCATTACCAGCAACATAGATAAAGATAGAATAAACACCAAGTACAACCACTGATGGAGTGATAGCAAGGCCGTCTAAACCGTCTGTGATGTTGACAGCATTTGCTGTTGAAACTAAAACCAAAAGTCCAAAAGGCAGATAAAGCCATGCAATATCAGGAATAAAATTTTTGAAAAATGGAATGGAAAGTTGAGTTGGGTAGGATGTGAAAGAAAGTAAGGCTGTGAGAGCGACGGTTCCAACAAAGAGTAAGCCTAACATTTTTTGTTTTGGTGTAATGCCTTTATTGTGTTTGCCTTTGATCTTTGTAAAATCATCAGCAAAGCCCACTAAGGCAAAGCCAAGAAATACAAAAAGTGTGAGCAATAAATAAAGGTTAGTAAGATTTCCCCACAATAAAACTGTTGTTGCAACGCTAAAGCAGATAAGTAATCCACCCATTGTTGGCGTGCCAGATTTGGCTTGGTGCGTTTTTACATCTTCGTGAATAGCTTGACCAAATTTAAGTCTCTTGAGCATACGAATAAAGTATGGCCCAAAGAAAATAGTCAAGACTAGGGCAGTGATCATAGCACCTGTGCCACGAAAAGTGAGATATCTAAAGATATTTAGAAAATTTAGATCTTGACTAAATGGTACAAAAAAATGGTATAGCATATATTATCCGTAAATCTCTTTTAATTTCTGAGCATATCTTTCTAATTGGATTGAACGAGAACCCTTTACAAGAAAAACACAATTTGTTGCTTTTTCGGCTTTTAAGTCATTTGCAAAGCTTTCTGCATCTGTAGGAAAAATGAGTGTTCCTTCAAAAGAAGCATTTTTTAAACCTTTGGCAAAATTTTCAGCGTACGGACCTATATAATAAATTTTTTCAGTTTTTGCTAGTGCAAATTCTTGGCCTAAAATTTCATGTTCTCTTTGTGCTATTTCGCCTAATTCTAGCATAGCACCAGCTATTGCAATGAGAGGCTTTGTTCTTTTACCATCTAGAGTACAATATTCTAAAGCACCTGAAATCATACGTTTAAATGAAAGAGGATTTGCATTGTAGCTATCATCAATTAAAGTACAATCCTTTAAATTGAAAATTTCAAAACGTTGCCTTGGGCTTGTTGTGTGTTTAAAGGCTTCAATTATTTCATCCTTTGTCATAAAGAATGAAGCAAGACAAGCAATTGCAAGACAGTTTTCAGCGCCATAATCTGAACGCATTGGAGCAAGAATATCGTATTCGTCATTCTTTATTTTCAAAGTAAAGATACCTTTACCATCAGCATTTAAACCTTTGTATTTAGCATAATAATCAGCTTTTTCATCTAAAATTGAATAAAAAACTGTGTCAGGGGATTTAGCCAAAACTTCTTTGACTAAGTCTGGATAATCTTTACAAGCAAAGGTGAGGCCGCTTTTTGCAATCTTTTCATCTTTTTTGATATAGGAGAAAAGTTGTGATTTATAATAAGCAGCACCTTTTGGCAAGCCTTCAGCATGTGCATTTGATGCATTGATGATAAGGCCAATATTTGGTCTGAGGATTTGAGCTATTTCTTGCATATCATGTTCTTGATTGATACCAGCTTCTAAAATCCAGAAATCTTCGTCATTATCTGTGTTTAGAATAGATATTGCAACACCAACTTGCGTATTCAAATTGAGATGATTCTTTGCAGCCTTACCTTTATGTGAAAGAACTTGAAAGAGCATTTCTTTGACAGATGTTTTCCCGCAAGAACCTGTTACGGCAATAAGTAGACCATTAAATTCGTCTCTGCGAACGATGGCCATTTTTTGTAAAGCAAGATGACTATTTTCAACATAGAGTACAGCTAATTTTTCTTCAATTTCTGCTGCTAATTTTTTTTCAGCGAGAAGAGCAACAGTTCCGCTTTCTAAACAAGATTTTGCATAATCATGCCCATCAGCAAATTCGCCTTTTGTGCATACAAATACAGAACCTTGCGAAGTGAGTTTACTATTTAAGCAAAAGTCTTTAATTTCAATATCTTCTGCTTTCATGCCTTGTGGAAGTGAAATAGAATATTCAAGATTTGCCAATTTTGCCAAGCGTGTGAGTTCAGAAAAAGTCATCATAATTGTAGTATCCTATAAATTTTTAATAATTTCTTGATCTGAGAAAGGAAATTTCTCTTTACCTATAATTTGGTAATCTTCATGGCCTTTTCCAGCGACTAAAAGGGCGATATTGTCGTATTTTTCTTCTTTGGCTATAAGTTCACATGCAAGAAGTATGGCTTTTTTTCTGTCTACTTCTCTGTGATAACCTTTTTCTTTGTCTAATCCTTGCTCGACATCGTCAAGAATACGTTCTGGATCTTCTGTACGTGGATTATCAGAAGTGAGAATACAAATATCGCTTAATTCAGAAACAGCTTGAGCCATAATAGGACGTTTAGTTCTGTCTCTGTCTCCACCACAACCAAAAACAGTATATAATTTTGCAAAACCAGCTGTTTTTAAAGCTTTAAGTACATTTATAAGTGCATCAGGCGTGTGGGCATAATCAACAAAGGCATGAATATTTTTTGCATTTGGCACGCGTTCAAGTCTACCGCAAACACCATTAAAAGAAGATAAGCAAGCAAAATCCTCTAGCGTATAGCCATATTGAAATGCTAGTCCAACAAGAGCTAATATATTAGACGCATTATGCTGACCTATAAGAGGAGTATTTAAAATAAAGACTTGTTCTTCGTATTCAAGTTTTAATTCTAAACCATTTGGAGTAGAAGAAAGAATAGTGCCTTTAAGTGTTTTATTTGTAACATTTGCATTATTAAGAGTAAAAGCAATTGCGTCTTTATGCTTTTCTAATAAAATAACACCATAAGCATCGTCTGCATTAGCAACCTTTATTCTTGCCAAATCAAAAAGCTTTGCTTTGACATTGAAATATTCAAGCATATTAGGATGATAATCTAAGTGATCTTGCGTGAGATTTGTAAAGACAGCAGCATCAAAATTGAGACCAGCTATTCTATTTTGATCTATAGCATGTGAAGAAACTTCCATGACAGCATAGTCTGTTTTTGCTTCTTGCATATCGTGGAAAATCTTATGTAAGAAGAGACAATCAGGAGTTGTGAGTGGTGCATTCATAGAAAAATTTGGGTATCTATAGCTCACAGTTCCAATAACACCAACTTTTTTTTCTTGCATAAGTAAGAAATATTCAATTAAATAGGAGAGAGTTGTTTTTCCATTTGTGCCAGTAACGCCAATGAGTTTAAAGGTATTTTTCTTTGTATTATAAAGAGTTGCACCTATTTCGCCTAAGGCTATACGGCAATCGTCAACAACAATAAGCAAGTTTGAATAATGAGGAAATTTCTTTGCAAAATGTTGTGAAATCTCTTTTTCGCATACAATGTGTTTAACTTTTTGGTGAGCGGCATGCTCCATATATTGTAATTGCGTTTTTAATAAATCAACATCTCTTTCTAAAATCGGCAAGGATACAAAGATATCATTTTGTACAAGTTTTCTTGAATCTACATGTACATTAAGTTGTTCATCTTGGATTTTTTCTAATAAATCAGCAAAGAGGAAGTTTTTTTTCATTTTATAATCCTTATTATTAAGTTAAGAGCGTGGGCTATTTTCTTCATTATTTTTTTCTAAATTATTGCTTTGTAATTGCTTTTCTTCGGCTTTTTTTTCTTCTTCTTCGTCTAAAGAAAGCCATAGCACACAAGGTATTTCTTTTCCGTCTTTATCTATCAATGGCAATGGTGTTCCTGGTGCAGGGAATTGATAAAGAATGGAGAGGCCATTTCCGCGGACTTCTGGATTGATGCCTAAAGGCATAAGTACATTTAAACTATGCTTTAAACTTGTTCCAATAAGTGTTGGAAATTCTGTCATGTTTTTTGAATGCTTTATCTGTACTGTAGAAAGATTCTCTTCTTCTCTTTGTACAACTTTCTTCTTGTTTTCAGCAAAAATAACGTCTGGCATATAGCCACCGTATGCAAGCACACGCGAGGCAACCTCTTGGAACACAGGTGCAGCAATCGTTCCGCCGTATTGATTTGTCACAGGTTCATCAAGCATAACAAGTATAATATATTGTGGGTTTTCTGCTGGAACAACGCCTATAAAAGATGCGAAACGTTCTTCGCCATAACCAATAACATTATTCTTTGCCGCTTTTTGTGCTGTACCAGTTTTACCTGCCACTCGAATACCATTAATACGTGCTTTTTTGCCTGTTCCGTCAGCTTCTACAACTTCTTCAAGCATTTGCATAACTTCTTGTGTAGTTTTATGCGAGAAAATTCTTTGCTCTACATTTTGCTTGGCATTATCATCCCTGATTAATTTTATAGGCTTAAACACACCGTCATTAGTGAGCGTGAGAAAGGCTTGTGCCATTTGTAAACCTGTTACGGCAATACTTTGGCCAAAAGAGCCAGTCATAAGATCAACTTCTGACCAATCAGATGGATTTCTTAAAATACCTTTACTTTCTGCAATACCAACTCCTGTTCTTGCACCAAAACCGAGTTTTGAAAGATAGTTATAGTATTTTTGTTTGCCAAGATCGAGGCCGATTTTTGCCATACCAATATTTGATGAATATTTTATGATTTGATTGATAGAAAGTTCTTTCCACGCCCTACCGTCATCTCGAATAGTGATATATTCGGTTTCCCAAGTGCCATTTTCTGTATTATATACAGTTTTAGGTGTGATGAGATTTTCTTGCAAAGCAGCAGCTACAGGAAATGGCTTGAGCGTTGAACCAGGTTCAAGAGCATCTGCGGCTATTCTATTTCTGTAGATTTCTGGTGAAGATTGTCTAAATGTGTTTGGGTTGAAAAATGGGTATTGTGCCCAAGCAACAATTTCGCCACTTTGAGCTTCAACAATTAAAGCACCGCCCCATTTTGCTTGTACTTCACTTGCAGCTCTTGCTATAACTTCTTCAGCAATATATTGTATTTGTGCATCTATTGTAAGCTGAATATCTTCGCCTGTAGGTGGGTTTTGCCCATCAACATAATAGCGTCTGCCTTGTCCATCTTTGTAGACAACTCTTTTTATTTCATCGCCTGAAAGTCTGTCTTCAAAAGATCTTTCAACGCCTTCTAGGCCTATATTGTCTATTCCTACAAAACCTAATAATTGTCCAGCGAGACTTTTTTGCGGATACACTCTGTCAAATTCTTTTGAAATTCCAATACCTTCGATTTTTGCTTCACGAATTTTCTTTGCTTGTGCGTCATTTACTTTTCTTTGCACCCAAACAAAGGCTTTATCTCTTCTAAAAAGTTCATTCAATTTTTCTTCAGCAATAGGAAGAATGTCTGCTAACTGTTTTGCATTTTCAAGAGGAGTAGTCATTGCTCTAGGATTTGCGTAAATAGAAAAAGCTTCAATACTTTTTGCAAGAACTTGTCCTTGTCTGTCGTAAATAGAACCACGCCTAGCTTCCACCATTTCTGTGTAGCTATGTTGCCTATTTGCTTGTGCGGCTAGACTTGGCCCTTCAATAAGTTGAATATAAAAAGCACGAAACCATAGACCAACCCATAGAATCAAGAAGACAGTAGCAGCAAATTGAAAGCGGCCTGTGACCCAATCTACATGTGAAAAAAGTTGATTTATCTTTTTCTTAGCTTCAGTTCTTTGAACTTTTGCTTGTGAGTTAAATCTATTTGGTGTTGGTGTTTTTTTCATACATTACTCGTATTTATATAATAGTTTTTCTCGTATGAGCTTTTAGTTGTTGATGCTTTCTGAATGCGGATTGGCGTTGTGTAGTGAATTTGTGATCTTTAATCTACGAACTTGGCCAGAACTTGCTATGCCCATACCGATTTCGTCTGCTTTCTTTTCTAATTCATAAGGTGAAAGCAATCTGCCGTGCTCAACTTCTAATTTTGCAGTGAGTTCAAGCTTCATGTCTAATTCGTTTTGCAATTTTCTTGCTGTATAGAGAATTTCGTTTTTTTCTATGCTAATCCAAATGGCAAGAGGTGCTAAAGCCGCTGTTATGACTAAAGAAACTGCAATGGTTAATATCCATGAACCAATGGTATTTTTCTTTTCTTTTTTCTTTATTTGATTTCTCATATTATTCCTGAAAATAATTAAAGTATATATTCTGCAACTCTCAATTTTGCTGAAGAAGCACGAGGATTAGCCTTTGTTTCTTCACTTGATGGCAAGATTGGTTTTTTATTGATAAGTTTTACTTCTGCCTTATGCTTACACACGCAAATTGGTAAAGATTTTGAACAAAGACAGTCGGTTGCCCATGTTCTGAAAGTATGTTTTACAATTCTATCTTCAAGCGAATGGAAAGAAATAATAACTATACGTGC
Source organism: uncultured Desulfovibrionaceae bacterium (assembly GCA_964368455.1). Classification (GTDB taxonomy): domain Bacteria; phylum Desulfobacterota; class Desulfovibrionia; order Desulfovibrionales; family Desulfovibrionaceae; genus CAYJAZ01. Next base: position 29,778 of record CAYJAZ010000014.1, on the reverse strand, counting down.
ATTTGTATTGAGATAAGGCAATAGTCTTTCAAAAAATGTTTCTAGTTGATTTAATTCATTATTCACTTTCATGCGTATAGCTTGAAAGGTTCTGGTTGCTGGATGATTTCTTGCTGTTGCACGCCATTTTGCTGGATAAGCATTATAAACAATATCAGCTAATTGCTTTGTTGTTTTAATACTTTGATTTTGTCTATAATCAATAATTGCTCTTGCAATTCTGCCAGCTTGCGGATCTTCTCCATAATTTGCAATACAGTTTCTTAAGGTATTAAAATCTACTTTATTGATAAATTGTTCAGCACTTTGTTCTGTGCTGCTTGCATTCATACGCATATCAAGTGGAGCATCTGAATGAAAGGAAAAACCGCGTTCAGCAACGTCAATTTGTAAGGAGGAAACACCTAAATCTAATAAAACACCGTCTAACTTTTGCCATTTGAGTTCGGCTAAAGCTTGTTCAAAATCAGCATAAGCTAAATGAAAAATATGGGCATTTGCAAAATCTGAAAGATTTGCTGTCGCTCTTTGGATGGCATCTGTATCTCTATCTAAACCCAAAAGATGAGCATTTCCAGAAACTCTTTCAAGCAAAGCTCTTGAATGGCCGGCAAGACCAAGAGTACCATCGAGGTAATAGCCTTGTTCTTTGATGCATAGTGCGTCTAAAACTTCTTCTTTCAACACAGAAATATGTGTTGCATTTTCTGCGTTGACAGACATGCTTTTCCCCTAATGAATGGTAAAATATTTTTTCAAATGTTTACACAATTTCTAGAAAGAGTCAAGAAAAGCTTTAAAAAGAGAGAAAGTGATTTTTTTGCTTTGTTTTGTATGAATTTGAATAAAATAGGGTGTAAAATAATTGATTTATTGTTTTTTTATTGAAAAAAGCACTTTGAAAGTGAATGCAATAAAAACAATAAATGCAAAAAGCCCTACAGATAGAAAAACTGCTCCGCTAGGCTGAATCCCTGAAAAAACAGGAAGATAGGAAGAAATAAATGGCGAAGCAAGCTGGCCTAAAAAAATTGAAACTGTCATTACAGCCATGCCTTTGACAGAGTTTTTTTCATTTGAAAATTCAGCAATAAGGATTGAGGCAAGTGGTAAAGCTATACCCATTGCTATTGCGTTGAGAATCTGTGCAAGAAAGAGCATTTTTGCTGATGTGGCGAAATAAATAGTGCAATGCGCACAAGTGACAAAGAAGGGTATAAGAGGATAAAGAAATTTACCAAATTTTTTACGAAGTTTCACAAGATTATAGGAAACAAAGAATGAACAAAAGCTATTTGTTGCAAGTATATAGCCGGCAAGTGTTGGTGTGCCGAGATTTCTTTCGTCGATTAAAATAGCAAGATTAGTAAAAAGCACAAACACTGAAGACATGAAGAAAAATAATGCTATTCCAACATAATATATTCTTTTATCAAGAGTTAATGTATTTATAGAGCTTTGATTTATGTCTTTATAGCATGTTTTGGAAGTGATAGTAGCTTTATTTGGCAGGAAATAAAAGACAAAAAGCATAACAATAAAGCCGACTAAATAAATAGCAAAAGAATATCGCCAAGAATAAGAGGCAAGAAAACCTGCTAATGTGATAAAGGTGACATTGCCTAAACTAATAGATGAGCCTGATTTTGCATAGGTTTCTTGTCTTTCTTCGCCAGTAAAAAAATCTGCAGGAAGGGTTTGAGAAAGGGGAGTAAGAAAACCAATTCCCACACCAAGTAAGGCACGCCATAAAAGCATGCTATAAATATTTTCTGAAAAAGCTGAGGCACAGCCAGCAAAGGCATAAATAAAAAGAGAGAGCAAGACAATGTTTTTCTTGCCGTATTTAGCCGCTAAAGGAATGGCAAAATAACAAGAAATAATAACAGTAAGAGCTGGAATAGTGAGAATGAGCTTTATTAATGTTTCATTTTCACCGGCAAAATAAGTTGAAAGCATGCCCATCGCTGGAGCTATTATCGAAGTTCCAAGAACTGATATAGAAAAAATAAGATAGATGCATGTCTTTATCATTCATATTGCCTTTTTATTGATTATTTTTCTATACTTTGAAGGTATAACTTTTCAGCAATATCAGAAGCATGAGAAGCTTCACAATGAAGAACGCCTTTCATGCCTGGATGTAAGACAGAAGTTTTTTCACCCTTATGGTTTTCTAAAGAATATTTACCAAGAAATGGCCTTTTAAAACCTGGAACAAGTATTTGTATTTCTTTATGATCATGCCAAGTTGCACGCACATCAATAAGCCAAGAAGTAGGCGAGAGTTTTTCAGCAACACGTCCAACTATTTTCTTATTTTGATTAACTAAACTAAGAGGTTCTGCTTCAATTTTTCTTTCAGGCAAAAAGAAACCAGTTGAAAGAGGCCTTGAAGCAACAGAAGAGAGTTCGTAAATTAAATCGTCTTCAGTATAGGGAAGAAGATTTTTTTCTTCTTCTGTCAATAAGGTTCTATCTAGGGCTGTTCTATAAATATCAGTCACTTGTGCTACATAGCTTGGACTTTTTGTTCTGCCTTCAATTTTTAATGAAGCCACATTGATTTTTTTGAGAAAATCTAAATAACGCAATAAACAATGTTCATGCGGCGACCAAATAGTTGAAAATTCATCATTTTCTTCAGCAATAAAAAGAACTTCATCTTTATACTCAGGATTAGTGAGATGCACTGCTGTGTCACGCAGTGAAATTTTTTCTTCGTGTTCTGGTTTTTCAGCTAATGTGATTTCTTTAGTTTTGTATTGAAATCTACATGGTTGAGAGCAACCACCGTGATTTGCCACTCTATTATTTGCCCACATAGACAAAAGGCAATGCCCAGAAAGAGCAAGACACATGGCACCATGCATGAAAACTTCGCACTCTATATCAACAGAAGTCACGATTTCTTCAATCATTCTTTGATCAAGCTCACGAGCAAGATTTACTCTTGTAGCGCCTTGTTTTTGCCAAAACTTTATAGCTTCAACATTGACAGTATGTGCTTGTGTTGAAAGATGTATATCTATTTGTGGGCAGATTTCTCTTGCTAAGGAAAAAACACCAGGATCGGCTATAATGAGAGCATCAACTCTTTCGTCCTTATCGCATTCACCCAACATTTTTAATCTTTCTTTCACTTCATTTAATTGATGATTGAAAGGAAGAGCATTTAATGTGTAGAATACTTGAACATTTTTAGCATGTGCTTCTTTGACTGCTTGTTTTAATTCTTCTTCATCAAAGCCATGAGAAGCTTTTCTTAGATTGAGCCCAGAACCGCCAAGATAGATAGCATCTGCACCATAGATAAGTGCTGCTTCAAATTGTTCTTTGCCACCAGCAGGAACAAGCAATTCGGGAAGATTTGGATGTTTTGTCATAAAGATTAACTAATGAGATTATGTTGTATAGAGATTTTTATATTCGGCATAAACTTTGTCAAAAGTGCCTTCAAAAATTGCCTTTCTTGCTTTTTTCACAGTTTTCAAGAAATAAGTGAGGTTATGCAGAGAATTTAATCTAAAAGAAAGCAATTCTTTTGAAACATAGAGATGACGTAGATAAGCTTTTGAGAAATTTCTACAAGTATAACAGTCACATTCAGGATCAAGCGGACTATCGTCTTCGGCAAATTGAGCTTTTTTAATATTGAGCTTGCCTTGTGAAGTGTAGAGTGTGCCATTTCTCGCATTTCTAGTTGGCAGAACGCAATCAAACATATCAACACCGCGTGCAATGCCTTCGATTAAATCAAGAGGAGTGCCAACGCCCATAAGATAGCGAGCTTTGTCTTTAGGAAGAACAGGGTCAAGCACATCAAGGCAATTATGCATATCTTCTTTTGGTTCGCCAACAGACAAACCGCCAATCGCATAGCCTTCAAAACCAATATCCATTATCTGTCTGGCTGAAAGTTCACGTAAATCTGGATAGGTAACACCTTGCACAATACCAAAGAGTAATTGTCCTTTAGAGTCAACCATATCAGCAGGATACGTGTCTCTACATCTTTGTGCCCAGCGTGTTGTTCTTTCAACAGCTTTAAGAGCTTCTTCATGTGTTGCTGGATAGGCAAGGCATTGATCAAAGCACATCATAATATCAGAACCAAGATTATTCTGAATGCCGATCACACTTTCAGGCGTGAATAAATGTTTTGAACCGTCTATGTGCGAAGAAAATTGTACACCCTCTTCACTCATCTTTGTGAGAGAGTTGAGGCTAAATACTTGAAATCCACCAGAGTCTGTAAGAATTGGTTTATCCCAATTAATAAATTTATGTAGGCCACCTCTTCTTTTGATAAGTTCGTCATTTGGACGCAAATAAAGATGGTAGGTATTGCCAAGTATGATTTGTGCTTGGATATTTTCTAAATCGTCGGGAGCAATTGCTTTTACAGAGCCAACTGTGCCAACAGGCATGAAGATTGGTGTTTCAATTTCGCCATGTGCTGTTTTTAAAACACCAGCACGTGCTCTTTTGTCTTGAGCTAATAAAGTATATGCACTCATATATATTCCTAAAATAACAGAATTTGTTATTTTATTATTTGTTTGTTGTTTTGCTATTTGCTGCTAGTTTTACTATTTGTTTTACTTACAGTCTTAGTCTTTGTTGTCGGACTTGTTTTTGCTGTTTTTTCAGAATTTTGTGCTGTAGTTGCTTTTTTTGCAGCAGCATCTTTTCTTAGATTTTTGAAGACAGGTATGTGTCCTTTATCTTGAGAGAAAAGTTTTTTTCCTTGCATACAAAGAGCTAAAGGAAGCACTTCGTCCACATGATCTACAACAATAATTTCTAAAGATTTGAGAATTTCTTCAGGTACTTCTGTTAAATCTTTTTCATTATCTTTTGGTATAAGCACAGTTTTGATTTGTGATCTTTTGGCTGAAAGAAGTTTTTCGTGTAAACCACCAATAGCTAAAACTCGACCACGTAGTGTGATTTCGCCTGTCATAGCAAGATCGTTACGCACAGCAATACCTAATAAGGCTGAAACAATACTTGTTGCAATTGTGATACCAGCAGATGGGCCGTCTTTTGGAGTTGAACCTTCTGGCACGTGCAAATGTATGTCTATTTCTTTATAGAAATTATTCTTTAAGCCAAGCTCACTTGATTTTGAACGTAGATAGGAAAAAGCTGCTTTGGCAGATTCTTGCATAACTGAACCTAATTGGCCAGTAATATTGATTTTTCCATCACCAGGCATGATGGCAGTTTCAATATGAAGAATGTCGCCTCCTCTTTCATTATAAGCTAGACCTGTTGCTACGCCAAGTTTTGCTTCAAGTTCACGCGAACCAAAACGGAATTTTTTTAAACCAAGAGATTTTTCAAGATTGCTCTTTGTATAACGTATAGATTTCTTCTTTCCGTCTATAAGCTGCATAGTAGCTTTACGGCAGAGAGTTGCTATTTGTCTTTCAAGAGTACGGACTCCAGCTTCTCTTGTGTAATATCTTATAATATCAAGGAAAACATTTTCATCTATCTTTACTTGATTCTTTGTTAGGCCATGTTCTTCGATTTGTTTTGGAAGGAGAAAATCTTTTGCTATATGGAGTTTTTCTGTTTCTAAATAGCTAGGAATCATTACAATTTCCATTCTGTCACGAAGAGCAGGCGGGATATCACTCAAGGTATTTGCTGTAGTGATGAAGAAGATCTGTGAGAGATCGTAATCTGAATCGATATAATGATCTGCAAAGGTTGCATTTTGTTCAGGATCTAAAACTTCAAGCAAGGCAGCAGATGGGTCGCCTCTGAAATCTGACGACATTTTGTCGATTTCATCCAAGCAAAAGAGTGGATTATTTGACTTTGCTCTTTTCAAGGACATAAGAATTTTTCCTGGCATAGCACCTATATAGGTTCTTCTGTGTCCGCGAATTTCCGCTTCGTCACGCACGCCACCAAGAGATAAACGCACATAATCTCTGCCTGTTGCTTCTGCTACTGAACGGGCAAGAGTTGTCTTACCCACACCAGGAGGGCCAACAAAACAAAGGATAGGGCCTTTTAATCCTTGAACTTTATTTTTTTCAGCCATTTTTTGAACAGCTAAATATTCTATAATTCTTTCCTTTGGTTTTTCAAGGCCAAAGTGTTTTGAATCAAGTATTGTTTTTGCTTCTTGAATATCTATACTGATTTGCTTTAAATCTAGCCATGGCAATTCTAAAATCCAATCAATATAATTTCTTATAATTGTGTATTCACCAGAAGAAGTGCCAGCAGTACGAAGTTTTTTTAACTCGCGCAAGGTTTTTTCACGAACCTCTTCAGGCATATTCTTTTCTTTGATTTTCTCTTCAAGCTCTTTATAATCTGCCATTGGGTCATCATCATGGCCCATTTCTTTATTGATGGCCTTAATTTGCTCGTTGAGATAGTATTCTCTTTGGTTTTGCTCCATCTGAGTCTTGACGCGATTCTTGATGTTTTTTTCCAAATCTAACATTTCAATTTCAGAAGAAAGATGGAAGAAAGTTTTTTCAAGACGTATTTTTGGATCTAGTATTTCAAGTATTTCTTGCTTCACCGGATAGTCAAGTTTGAGATGAGGCATGATCATGTCAGCAAGGCGTCCAGGCTCTTTTAAGCCAATGGTTGCACCTTTATGTTCTTGTGTAAAGCGTTTATTTATTTTAGCAAATTCATCTAAAGCAGAATGGCTTGCAAGCACAAGTGCTTTTGCTTCTTCGTTATTGCAAGCTTCGTCTATCAATGGAAAGGTATTGATTAAAGGAATTGGGCCAGTGCCAAAAGGTTTTGTACTATCTTCTAGCGAAGACCATGTCGCTCTATACATACCTTCAAAAAGAACTTTAATACTTCCGTCGTTCAAGTGTAGTATTTGCAAAATGCGGCTCACAACACCAACTTGATAAAGATCTTCTGCCTTTGGCGCATTGAGAGAAGCGTCTCTTTGTGTGACAAGAAAAACTTTTTTATTATAAGATGTTAATGCGTTTTCAATAGCCCGTACAGAGGCTTCTCGCCCAACAAAAAGCGGTATGATAGCTTTTGGAAAAATGACAACTTCACGCAAAGCCATAAATGGCAATTGTAAATTTTGTATTTCATCTGTATGGACTATTGACGACATATAAAATCCTTTTTTCCTAATTATTCATTATTTGAAATAAAAAGTGGGTCTTTTCCTTGAATTGCTTCTTCTGTGATAATGACAGTTTTTAAATCTGGCCTAGAAGGTAGATCATACATAATATCAAGCATGATAATTTCAAGAACATTTCGCAAACCACGAGCACCTGTTTTACGCTCTATTGCTTCTTTTGCAACCGCAAGTAGGGCATTATGCTCAAATTCTAATTCAACGCCATCAAGAGCAAAAAGCTTTTGGTATTGACGAATAAGGGCATTTTTAGGTTCTTTAAGTACGCGAATTAAATCTTCTTCGCCTAATTCATCAACATAGGTGAGAATAGGCACACGGCCGATAAATTCTGGTATAAGTCCAAAAGAAACAAGATCTGAAGGGTGAAGATTTATGAGTAATTCGCCAATAGTCTTGTCTTTTTTAGAACTGATATTTGCATTAAAGCCCATACCAGAACCGCGAGTACGCTGTTCAATGATTTTTTCAATGCCAACAAATGCACCGCCCACAATGAAGAGGATATTTGTTGTGTCGAGTTTTAAAAATTCTTGTTGAGGATGCTTTCTTCCGCCCTTAGGTGGAACATTTGCAACAGTGCCCTCAATGATTTTTAATAAAGCTTGCTGTACGCCTTCGCCAGAAACATCACGTGTGAGGGAGGCAGATTCACTTTTGCGTGAAATTTTATCAATTTCATCAATGTAGATAATACCTCTAGAAGCTTTTTCTACATCAAATTCAGCATTTTGCAAAAGTTGGAGTAAGATATTTTCAACATCTTCGCCAACATAACCAGCTTCTGTAAGTGTTGTTGCGTCTGCAATTGCAAAAGGCACGTTTAAAACTCTTGCCAATGTACGAGCAAGCAAGGTTTTACCAGAACCAGAAGGGCCTACAAGAAGTATATTGCTTTTTTCTAATTCAACTTCTTGTAATTCTTCGTTAATGTCTTTTTGCGTAAGAGCTGCAAAAACTCTTTTGTAGTGGTTGTGAACAGATACAGACAAAACTTTCTTTGCTTTGTGCTGCCCAATGACATATTCGTCTAACTTTGCTTTTATTTCATGCGGAGTGAGCAAATGTGGAAGCTGATCATTGTCAAGATTTTCATGCTGTTCAGCTTGCACAAGAAGTTCACTACAGGATTTTATACAAGATTCACAAATAGCAACATGTCCATGAGTGACAAAATGCGTAGCTTCATTTTCTGCTTTTCCGCAAAAAGAGCATTCGTGAACATTTCTATCATTATAATTTGCCATTATTATGCCTTCAACTCTTCACGAGTAATTAATATTTTATCAACAATACCGTATTTCAAAGCTTCTTCTGCTGTCATGAAATTATCTCTTTCAGTGTCTGCAGTGACTTTTTTTACAGATTGTTTGGTATTTTGTGCAAGAATATTATTCAATAATTCTTTTGTGCGTAGCATTTCTTTCATGTGGATATTCATGTCAGTTGCTTGGCCTCTATAACCACCAGAAGGTTGGTGTATCATGATTTGAGCATTTGGCAGAGTGTAACGCATGCCAGGTTCGCCAGCAGCAAGTAAGAAAGCACCCATGCTTGCAGCTCTACCCATACACATAGTTGCAACAGGCGGAGTGATAAAACGCATAGTGTCGTATATAGAAAGGCCAGCAGTCACAGAACCGCCAGGGGAATTGATGTAAAAATGAATTTCCTTTTCTGAATCTTGTGATTCCAAAAAGAGAAGTTGAGCACATATCAAAGAAGCAGAAGCGTCGTTAACTTCTGTATTCAATAGTATAATTCTGTCTTTTAATAGGCGTGAGAAAATATCGTAAGAACGTTCGCCACGTCCACTTTGCTCAACAACGATAGGGATATTGTAACTCATACTGTATTCCTTTTTTTGAGATTTCTAAGAAAATAACGCATTTTCTTGATTTAAGCAATGCCCTAGAAAGGGCATATAAATTAAATAAGTAAAAAAGATAAAAAGCGAAAATGCTCTTAATGCCCGAAGGCATTAGAGCATTTATTTAATTAATTCTTATTTGCCAATATTAAGCTGTTGGTGCTTCAACTTCAACTGCATTGCCGTCTTTGTCTACTGGATTTTTCTTTACTTTATTGTACAAGGTGTCGATTGCTTTTGCTGCAAGTAATCTGTCTTGTACGTCGTTGATAATGCCAGATTCAAAGATTTTGTTCATCAAAACTTGTGGCTCTTGGCCTGATTCACGTGCTGCACGCACAACATATTCTTGTAATTCTTTTTCAGAAACTTCAAGATTTTCTTGTAAAGCTAAATTGAGTAAGAAAGCTTGAGCTTTAGCTTGTTTTGTAGATTCTTTTTCAGCATCAGCTTCCATATTTTTCAATTGATCAAGCACTTGTGATTGCTCTTGGCCTTGTTGTTGCAAGAAATTTCTTGCTTCCATAAGGTATTCGCTCTTGTGTGCGTCTAAGAAAGTTTGTGGAAGTTCGTAGTCAAGAGTTTCAAGGATTTGATCTAAAATCTTTGTTTGAGTTTCAGCTTTATTTTTTTGCTTGAGTTGGTTTTCAACATTTTCTTTTGCAAATTCGTTGAGTTGTGCAACGTCAGTAAAGCCGAATTTTTGTGCAAATTCATCATTCACTTCTGGTAAATCTTCTACAGAAATAGAGATAAGTTTCACTTCAATATCAACTTCTTGATCTCTGTATTCAGAAATAGGATAGTTTGCATCAAGTGTTACTTTTCCTGATTTTGTTTCGCCAGGTTTCATAGAAAGAATAAGTTTTTCAATTGCTTCTGTTTGTGGGTGTGATTCACCTTTGATTTGCATTTGAATAGCTTCGCCTTTCATGCCAGGAATTGCTGTGCCTTGGAAAGTTCCTTCGATGTCAACTAAGCAAACATCGTTTTGTACAGGTGATCTTTCTTCTGTCACTTCTTTTAATTGTGCGCCAGTTTGACGAATGCGGTGCATAAAGTCTTCAATGTCTTTTTCGCTTGCAAGAGCTTGAACTTCGTCTACGCTGATTTCTTCAAGATTTGGGATTGCAATTTCTGGTAAAACTTCAAAAGAAATAGCAAAAGTGAAGCTTGCATCACGTTTGAGTTCTGCATTTTCATTATTTTCGATTTCTTCAAATTTGATGCGTGAAATAGGTCTAATTTTATTTTCTGCAAGAATATTTTGAATAGAAGTATTGACTAATTGTTCGTTTGCACGATCTAAAACATCTTTTTCAAAGCGTTTTTCAATAACTTTTGCAGGAACTTTGCCCTTACGAAAGCCATCAAGTTGAACGTCTTTTGAAATTTGTTTGATTGCTCTGTCAATATATTTGTTCACTTCAGCAGCTTCTAGGCTTAAAGTGATTTTTTTTGATACTGATGATGGTGATTCTATTGTATTTTCCATGTTGCCTTCCTAAAATCTGGTTTAGTTAATTACTTTTTAAACAATTCTATTGCGAGTTTTTAACACAGTATTATACTCTTTGCAAGTAAATTTTTTGCTCAAAAAATGCCAATTTTGTGAAAAATGAAGGAAAAAAACAAAAGTATAAAAAAATAAAGTTAGAGTTTTATAAGTCAATTTAAAATGTGTAATAAAGGGAAAATCTAAATTAAAGGCTGTTTTTTTCTATGCTTGCATTTTCTTAAAATGAGGTATATATTGTTGCAATACATTTTATGGAGGCAGAAATGACGAGGATAATTGCAGTTGCAAACCAAAAAGGCGGAGTTGGCAAAACCACTACTGCTGTTAATTTATCTTCTTCGCTTGCAATCATGGAAAATAGAGTATTGCTTGTAGATTGCGATCCGCAGGCAAATTCCACTTCCGCACTCGGCTATGAGCAAGCAAAATTAGAAAAGAATCTCTATACCTCCTTCACAAAACCTGATGAAATTTCACAAGCTTTGCTTCAAACTTCAACTCCATTTCTCAAACTTTTGCCTTCTTCCACTGACTTAGTCGGTATTGAAATTGAGCTTGTAGACAAAATGGCAAGAGAATTTTTTCTTTCAGAACTTTTAGCAACAATAAAGGACGAATACGATTTTATCATCCTTGATTGTCCTCCTTCTCTTGGCCTCATCACCTTGAATTGTCTTTGTGCTGCAAAGGAATTACTTATTCCCTTGCAATGTGAATTCTTTGCCTTAGAAGGTATTGTGAAATTGATGCAAACCTATGAATTAGTAAGAAAAAGATTAAATCCAGAACTAGCTTTACTTGGTATTGTGCTCACTATGTATGATGCAAGAAACAAGCTTTCAAGACAAGTAAGACTAGAGGCTGAAAAATTCTTTCCAAACTATTTATTTAAAACAATTATCCCACGAAATGTTCGTTTGAGTGAAGCTCCTAGTCATGGAAAAAGTATTCTTCACTACGACATAAAGTCAAAGGGTGCTATTGCATATTTAGAATTTTCAAAAGAAGTTGTAATGAAAAACGCAAAAGGAATTTAGAGCATGGCAGAGAAAAATGCTTTGGGTAAAGGCTTTGACGGCTTAGGCTTAGATAGGCTTTTTGAATCAAACACACAAAAAACTCAAAAAGACGATGTCTATCAAGAATTAGCCTTAGATTCTGTAACTGCTTGTTCGACACAACCAAGAAAATATTTCAGCGAAGATCAACTCAAGGAACTTGCCGCTTCCATACAGGAAAAAGGCATTGTTCAACCTATAGTTGTGCGTCCTTTAGAAGACGGCAGATACGAAATTGTCGCTGGCGAAAGAAGATATAGAGCTGCAAAAATGCTCAATCTTGAAAAAATCCCAGCTGTTGTGAGAAATTATTCTGAGTCCGACGCAATGACTATTGCTCTTATTGAAAATATTCAACGTGAAGACTTAAATCCTATTGAAGAAGCTGAAGCCTATGCTTTATTAAAAGATAAATACAAATTATCGCAAGAAGAATTGGCTAAGAAATTAGGAAAAAATCGTTCTACACTAGCAAATTCCTTACGTTTGCTTAATCTGCCGCAAAATATGCGTGAACTAGTTTTCCAAAAGAAGCTTTCAGCGGCACATGGTAGAACCTTGCTTGCCTTGCATAATGAACAATTACAAGTTGCATTGGCAGAAAGAATTTTGAAATACAATCTTAGCGTGCGAGATGCTGAAAATTTAGCTGAATACGCAAATGCTTATCAAGAATTGCCAAAAGATACTTCTTTAACAAATTTGACTGAAAATGATCAAGAAGCAAAGAATTTAGAAGAAAATTCTGAAATTACAGAACTTTCACAAGAGCAAAATGCATTAGAGAATCAAGACGCAAAGGCACGCAGAAGAGTTTTGCCAAAATCACAATTCTTTACCCAATTACAAAAACAATTGAGAAAAGAAGTGCATAGAGGCACAAAACTTTCTGGCACTATAGAAAATGGTAAACTCATTCTGCCTTTTTCTGGGCAAAATGAATTAGAACATCTTTTACACTTACTTTCTTTTGAAGCTTCTTTTGAAAATGTCGACACAGCAATTGAAACAACAGTTGAAGATGTTGCAGATATTCCTAGTGTAGCTCATGTAGACGCTGTTGAAAATGTTTTAGAAAGTGCAAATTCATTAGAAATAGCAGAAGAACATACGTCTTTTATTGAAGAAAATGTAGCAGACGATTTTGTTGAAAAAGAAGATGTCGTAGTTGAAACGCTTGATACTACTGAAGAAATAGTAGAAATTGAAGAAGTTGAAGAACTCAGTTTAGACGATTTAGACGAATTAGAAGAGGAAGAGCTTGAAGAAATCGAAGAGCTTTCCTTGAGTGATTTAGATGAATACGAAGAATTAGACGACGATTTAGACGACGATTTAGACGACGAGCTAGACGATGCATTAGACAATGGTACAAATTTAGTAGATGAAAATTTTGCAGAAAATAAAGATTTTGCAGAAGATTTTGCTAAAGATTTTGAAGCAGTTTTTGATGAAACTTTTGATAAAGACGACGAACTTGCTTTTTACGAAGCAAGAAATAGAGAAGAGAAAAATGGGGATAATTTTTAGCATGCGTATACCACATTCTATACTATATTTATTATGTTTTTTCCTTGCTTCACCCCTACAAGCTTTTGCTGAAAATGATTTCACTCCGCTCTATCCAGAGCTTGAAGCAAGAGAATTAGGTAATTATGACTTTACTTTATTAAAAAGAGGATCGCAAAATCCACAGGATGTCAAAGTTCTTGTTATAGGTGGTATTCAAGGCGATGAGCCTGGTGCTTTTAATACAGCTTCTTTGCTTTCCACTCATTATACATTTGAAAATGCCCAAGTTCATATTATTCCAAACCTGAATTTTCTCAGTATTTTGAAGCGTTCACGTGGTGTTTTTGGCGATATGAACAGAAAATTTTCTTCTCTTTCCACAAAGGATAAGCAATACGACGAAGTTCGTAGATTACAAAATTATATCACAGAATTTCAACCAGATATAGTTTTAAATCTTCACGATGGTTCTGGTTTTTATTCTCCAAAATATGTTTCATCTTCAAGAAATCCGAGTAAATGGGGACAGGCAGTTATTATTGATCAAGCTCAAATGCCTTCAGTTTTATACGGCGATTTAGAAGAAATGGGCAAAAGAGTCACAGACTTAGTGAATTCACGCATAAGAAATAAAAATGATTATTTCAATGTTTACAACACAAAAACGCCAGAAGGTAATGTTGAAATGGAAAAAACCTTGACTTGGTTTTGCGTGAAAGAAAACATTCCTGCCTATGGTTTAGAAATAAGCAAGGCTTTCAACACTAAGAATAGAGTGTACTATCATCTCATGCAATTAGAAGCACTTTTTGATCTACAAGGCGTAAAATATTCAAAAAACTTCACTCTCACACCTGATAATGTAAACAAAGCTTTGTATGAAGATCTTTATGTAAAGCTTGCAGACGGCAGAATAACTCTTCCTATTGGCGGTTTGAAGAATACTCAAGCTGGTTATATTCCATTACCAAAGAAAACTTCCTACACTTCATTACACCCTATTGTTGCTTTGCACAAAGAAGGTAATCTTGTGACTGTGCATTATGGAAATAATAGAAATACAAGATTCCGCACACAAGTCTATTCTTATTCAGAAGCAAATCCTGTTTTCAAGGTTGTTGTTGATGGCAAAGAAAAAACTTTGAATATGGGCGAAGTTTTAAAAGTTGATAAATCCTTTAATATTAGCCATATAGATGGATTTAGAATAAATGCTATTGGTTCTATGAAAGAGCAAAAAATAGGCGATATTAAAACAGAAGCTAATGTGACTATAGCGAAGAAAGATTTTAATACTAACTATTCTTTAGATCATAAAAATAATCTCTATCGAGTTGAATTTTATGAAGGAAAATCTTTTGTAGGCATGGTTGTTGTAGATTTTTCATAAATATTTACTCTTGCTTCTTGACAAGGGCTAATTCGGCTTTACTTTACATATAATATTTATTGCAAGGAGTTTGTAAAACATGGCACACGATATTAGAATGGCAAAATTAGTTTCAGGTGAAATCATCATCGGAAAATTTAACGCACAAGAAAATCAATTTGACGAAGTAGCACTTATGCAATCAGTCCCAACAAAAGAAGGCGTACAAATGATGATGCTCCCTTATGGCTATCCATTTGAACAAACTTTTGTTGCAAGCGTAGAAGCAAAAAATGTTATCTATACATTTAAATCTACACCTGAAGAATTACAAAATAAGTACATTGAAATTCTTACAAATATTTCAATTCAAAAATCAGGCATTATCACAAATTAATTCCTGACTTAATATATTGATTTAACACTTGAAAATAAAGAGAGAAAAGTTTCTTGCTTTTCTCTCTTTTTTTAATTTATAGTGCCTAAAGCATTTTATTTGCATCAATAGAAAAATATCACAGCAAGGTTACTTATGAAAGAAATACTCTCCCTCCTCCCAAAACCAAGTCGCTACATAGGCATAGAAGAAGGTGCTTGCAAAATCTCAAAAGAAGATGTGCAAAAAGCAAAAATTCATTATGCATTAGCTTTTCCAGATATGTACGAAATAGGTATGTCATATTTAGGGCATAAGATACTTTATTCATTAGTAAATAATCATAAAGACTTCATTTGTGAAAGAGTTTTTGCTCCTTGTGTTGAGGCAGGGGCTTTACTTAAAGAACATAATGTAGCACTTGCCTCCTTAGAATCAGACACAAATATCAAAGATTTTCATGCTGTAGCCTTTGGTTTAACGCATGAACTTGCCTTTACAAATATTCTTTATATGCTTGAGCTTTCGCAAATTCCACTTTTTGCATCAGAACGTGGCGAAAATATAAAAGATTATCCAATAGTTATGATAGGTGGTGGTTGTACAATATGTGCTGAACCTTTAGCTCCTTTTGTTGATTTGATGATGCTTGGCGAAGGCGAAGTGATGACAATTCCATTACTGAGCCTACTTGAAGAAGCACATGCAAATAATTGGACAAAAACAGAATTTTTGCAAAAAGCTCGTTTTATTAAAGGTGTGTATATTCCATCTTTTTTTGAAGAAGTGGATAATAAATTAGTGCCTAAATACGAAGATTATACCGAAGTTTGCAGAGGCCTTGTCACAGATTTAGACAATGCTCCTTATCCTGTAGAGCAAACTTCTCCTTTTGGTGCTATACACAATAGATTAACGCTTGAAATTGCAAGAGGTTGCACCAGAGGCTGTCGTTTTTGTCAAGCTGGTTTTACAACAAGGCCGTCACGTGAAAGAAGTCTTGAAAATGTAAAAGAATTATTGGCTGAAGCAGTGCAAAAAACAGGTTACGAAGATGTAGGCTTTCTTTCACTTTCTGCTGGCGATTTTTCCGCTTTAAAATCTCTTTTCCTCGATGTAGCAAAAAAATGTGCGAGCGAGCAAATATCTCTTTCTCTGCCATCTTTGCGTGTAGGCTCTGTTGATAGCGAAATCATGGAATGCATTTCAAATATACGCAGAACAGGAGCAACTTTAGCACCAGAAGCAGGTTCACAAAGACTAAGAGACGTCATCAATAAAGGCATCACAGAAGAAGCCCTTATCCAGCATGTGAGACAATTAGTTTTCTATGGTTGGCAACAAGTTAAACTCTATTTTATGATAGGCTTACCTACTGAAACTTATGAAGATTTAGAAGCTATAGTTGAATTAGCAAAAAAAGTGCGTGATTGTGCTATTTATTATGATGAAGAGGGCAGAAAGAAAGGTTCACAATTACAAGTGACTGTTTCTGTTTCGCCTTTTGTGCCAAAAACACATACACCTTTTCAATGGGAAGCACAGATTTCTTTAGAAGAAATGTCAAAAAGAATTTTCTTCCTACGTGATTTGGTTAAGCAAAACAAAAATATCAAGATGCGTTGGCACGAGCCTTCCACTTCTCATTTAGAGGGTATTTTATCACGTGCAGACAGAAAGATGTCAAAAGTTGTTTATAATGCCTATAAGCAAGGTGCTGTCTTTGATTCATGGATGGATCATTTCAATATTGAATTTTGGTTCAAGGCTATGAAAGAAGAGGGTATGAGTATTGAAGAATACACTGGAGTAAGGGACAAAAATTCCGTCTTAGCTTGGGATCATCTCAATACGGGCACAAGTAAAGAATTTCTAATCAAAGAATATCAAAGAGCTGTCGGCGAAGAAATCACTCTTGACTGCCGTTATGAAAAATGCTCGCTTTGTGGCGTGTGTGATTTTCCAAAAAAAGCATCAACACTTAGACAAAGTGCAGATGAAGATAAAATAGAAACTTCACTCAATTTTAAACAAAGAGATCAAGAAGCTGTTGAAGTTCCAGAAGATACTGTTATCAAAAGACAAAACGAAGAAGCAAAGAAATATTCTAAAACAAATCCTCCAAAGATTGAAGAACATTTAGTGCATAGAGAAGTGCGTTATCAAGTTTGGCATAAGAAAGTGGGTGATGCTTCTTATCTTAGTCAATTAGAAATTCAGCCTCTTCTAGAAAGGGCCTTGAGAAGAGCACAAATTCCAATGTCTTTTTCACAAGGATTTCATCCACTTCCATTATTAAGTTTTGGTATGGCCTTGCCTGTTGGGCTTGAGAGTATGGCTGAATGGTTTGCTATTTCTCTTAGAGAATATATGAGCGAAGAAGATTTCCAAAAAGCTTTATCTGGCTACATGTTAGAGGGTATGGAAATTTTAAGAGTAGAACAACTTCCTCTCTTTGGTACTATTCCACAAGCAATTAAAGAAGAGATGCAAATAAGCTTGCCAGAAGAATTTCTTGAAAAAGCAAAAGCAAGAATGCAAGAATTTATGCAAAATGAAGTTGTGAACTTTGCAAAGAAAAATAAAAAAGATCAAATAAAAGTAAGGAATATACGTCCTTTAATCGATACATTTGAATGGAAAAACGATGCCTTACATTGTACTCTCAATTATGAACAAGGCTATCTTTCCGCACAAAATTTGATGAAGGCAATTTTCAACGGAACTTTCTTGCAGGAAGACTTAAAAACTCCAGCTTTAGAAATTCTTCCAGTGAAAATAAAGATCATGAAATTAGCTCAAATTTTCTAGAATATCTTTTCTATAAATCTTGTATTTATAGAAAAGAATAGAAAGAAAAAGGTTAATTATTTGATTTGCTTGATTTAAAATATAGTTTTTGAAAACTTGAAAAACAATCAAATTTAATTTGACTAATAAAAATTTTATTGCTAAAAGTTTCATTGGCAAAACTTTTGGCAAAGATTAAAGAATGAAAGTTTTTCTTAATTTCTTTATGAAAATGCTTTTTTGAAATGCTATCTATTTGAACTAAAAATAAAAATTTAGAAGGATTTTCTTTTTAGACTTTTTTTAGATTGATTTTAGACAAATCCTTTGCTATACTTTTCAACATAATGAAAGAGTAATGGAGAGAGATATGAAAAAATCAATAGCAAGGATAGCATTTGCTTTATCACTTCTTCTCGCAATGGCTATGCCAGCTTTTGCAGCCGAAGAAAAGGCAAAAGAAATTGCAGACAAACCTGCGAAAGTTTTGGATAGGTCAACCCCTATCACTATAGAACACGAAGGCTCTGATTCCTTAGGTGCGGCTTTAAATATGAGACTTAAAGAGCGTTTCAATGAGTCAAATCTTTTCTCTTTACAAGAAAAAGACATGCCTAAGTTTAGAATTCTTCTTTCTACTGTGCCTGAATTTGAAGACAGGCCTTATGTTGGTTCAGCTTATTCTGTAGTTTGGGTATTTTCACAAAGCGATGGCACTTTAAGACATTATATTTCACGTGAAGTAGGCGTGCTTACTCCTGCTGATATAGATGCTTTAGTGACAAAGATTTTAGAAAAAAGTGATGGTTTAGCAGTGCGTTATGCCTATCTTTTCCCAAAGAAATAGAATCATTTACTTATGTAATAAAAAGCTATAACCTCAGGTTATAGCTTTTTTCTTTACTAGATTTTGTTTTTGCAAATTCTAGGTTAAACAATTTATTATATTAAAACTTAAGGTTTAAAATGAAAAAAATTTTTTTCTATGCACTTTCATTCATGCTTGCATTTTCAACAAAAAACACTATGGCAAATGAAGTTAGCCATAGCCACGCTCATAATGACAAGAAAATAAATATCGTTGTTACTTCCTTTCCAATTTACGATTATATGCGTGAAATTTTAGGAGAAAAGCAAGAAAAATTTAATTTATCTATAATAGTGGATAATGGTATTGATTTGCATAATTTTCAGCCTTCAGCAATTGATATTGCAGAAATTTCAAAGGCCGATGTCTTTATTTATACGGGCGGAGATTCTGACACTTGGGTAAAAGAGGTTCTTGAACAAGCTATAAATAAGGATATGAAACAAATCAATTTGATGGCTACTCTTGGTGATAAGGTAAAACTTGAAGAAATAGTTGAGGGTATGGAAGAACACGAGCATTCAAATCAAGCTCATCAGGCTCATCAGGCTCATCAAGCTCATCAGGCTCACAATAATCATAATCATGCTGAGGAGCATGAGCATGAACACGATAAGCATGAACACAATAAGCATGAACACAAAAATACACATCAGCATAATGGCCATAATGACCACGATGAGCATCTTGTTTATGACGAGCATGTATGGCTTTCGCTATTAAATAGTATTGATATGATACATACTCTTAAAAATGAAATACAAGTTTTAGACAATGCAAATGTTTCAAAATACGAAGAAAATGCAAAAAATTATAGCGAAAAATTGCAAAAATTACACAATGAATATAAAACTATATTTAATGATATGGAGAAAAAAACATTGATTTTTGCAGACAGATTTCCATTCCGTTATCTTCTTGATGACTATGCACTTAATTATTATGCTGCTTTTCCTGGCTGTTCTGCAGAAACGGAAGCTTCTTTTGAAACAGTTATTTTCTTATCAAATAAGGTAAAAGAGCATAAAATCAATACATTACTTATTATTGATGAAGTAAGTAAAAAAATGGCACAAGCTATAATCCAAGCAAGTAATGTAAAAGATATTGAAATATTAAAGTTAAATTCCTTGCAAAGCATCACACAAAATGAATTAAAAAATGGTACATCATATTATTCAGTTATGAAAGAAAATCTCAAAATATTGCATAAGGCTTTACAATAGAATTGCAACAGGCGGGCTATGAAAAAACAAATTATTTGCCAAGATCTCAAAATTGGTTATGAAAAAATTGCTGTACAAAAAAATATCAATCTTTCTATTGATGAAAATGATTTTGTGAATATTCTTGGGGAAAATGGTAGTGGAAAGTCAACTTTTATAAAGACTTTACTCACTCTTATCAGCCCAATTTCAGGGAAAATTCATTTAGAAAATGGTATTAAAGTGAGAGATTTTGCCTATGTAGCACAACAAACGCAAAGGCAAAAAGACTTTCCAGCTTCTGTTTGGGAAGTGGCTCTTTCAGGGCATATCAGCAAGCATGCTCTTCGTCCATTTTATACAAAACAAGAAAAAAAAGACACTCTTTTATTGTTGGAAAAAATTGGCATAGCTCATCTCAAAAATCTTTCTTACAGTAAGATTTCAGTAGGGCAACAACAGCGTGTTCTTTTGGCAAGAGCCTTGTGTGCAAAAGCAAAAATCGTTTTTCTAGACGAACCAAGTTCAGCCCTTGATCCAGAGGCAAAACTCGAAATGTATGAACTTCTTGAGCAACTCAATAAAGAAGGACTCACAATTGTGATGATCACGCATGATGTGCATACAGCCGTGAATTACGCAAATAAAATCATTGTTTTTGGTAGAGATGTGCTCTGTATGGATAAAGCACAGTATTTAGCGATAAAATGTTCTTGTGCAAGCAGTGAATAGGAGAAAAGATGCAAAATATCTATAGTGAACTCAGCCTTTATTTTTCCTATCCATTTGTAATAAATGCCTTTATCGTGGGCATACTTATGGCTCTTTGTTCTTCTTTAGTTGGAACAAGTCTTGTGCTTAAAAGGCTTTCCTTTATAGGCGATGGCCTTTCACATATTGCCTTTGGTGCGATTGCAATCGCTTCTGCTATGAAGATCAGTAATAATACTATACTTGTTTTTCCTGTAACGGCTTTTGCTTCTCTTATGCTTTTGCGAGTTGGAGAAAATAAAAAAATACATGGCGATGCCGCTATAGCTATGATGTCAGTTGGTTCGCTTGCGCTTGGTTATATGGTTTTGAATATATTTCCTGTAAGTTCAAATATAGCTGCAGATGTTTGTACGGCATTATTTGGTTCAACTTCAATACTGACTCTCACACCTTTAGATGTTTGGATTTGCCTTATACTTTCTCTACTTGTAATATTGATTTTTGTCCTTTTTTACCACAAAATTTTTGCTGTAACCTTTGATGAGTCTTTTGCAAAAGCTACTGGATTAGCGACAAATTTTTATAATCCACTTTTAGCAATAACTGTTTCAGCTGTGATTGTTGTTGCAATGAATCTTGTTGGATCTTTGCTTATATCAGCACTTGTTGTCTTTCCATCTCTTTCTTCTATGCAATTGTTTGGATCATACAAAAATGTTGTATGCTCTTCTATCTTGATTTCTGTAGTGTGTGCAATTATTGGTATGCTCACTTCAATTCTCTACGGAACTCCAGTTGGAGCGACAATTGTTATGGCAAATGCTGCTGTATTTTGTTTGGCTTATCTTTTAGCAAGGTTTATGAATAAATAAAAAACCCCGCGGGGGAATGGTTCTGATCAAGCAGAAACGCGTGCGGGGAAAAAAGATATAAACCTGAGCCCATACCCAATTTTTTAAATATAATCTCAATTATAAATTAATAATAACTAAATCTTTATAGTGCCTTGTGCCATTGATTGAATAATAGGTGTGAGAAAGCTTGATTCGTATTTGGCTCTCATATTTGTCAATTCACTCACAGCTGACTTCATGTCTTTTTTTGGTCTATAAGGTGTTTCTTGCACCATAGCAGAAAGCGAATCGGCTATAGCTGTGATCTTTGCAATAGCACTTGGCTGTGCATTTTTTTGCGGATAGCCAGAGCCATCTAATCTTTCATGATGCTCATACACAGCTTGAACAACTTCCTTTGCAGGCGGTTCTAATTTGTGCAACATCTTCATTCCTACTAGTGGATGTGCTTGAATTTTTTGCAATTCATCTGAAGTGAGGCCTTGCTTTTTTGTGAGCAAGAAAGCTGGCAACTTCGACATGCCTATATCGTGTAATAATAATCCTAAACAAACGGCATCAAAGGTTTTTTTAGAGAATTTACTTTGTAATTCCATAAACATCCAAGCACCAAGTATTAACACATTGATAGCATGTTTTGAAAGATCAAAGACTTCATTATGCAATTTGCCAAGAAAAGGGCGTAATCTGTATTTATCTTGTGCTACATATTCTGTGAAGACAAAGAGATCAGCCTTAAGTTTTTCGTAGACAAGAGATACAGGTTGCTCTTGAAAATCATTAAAACGCATAATAAGTGCTTTAATTAAAATTTCAGCAACTTCAGATGGTTTGAAGTTTACGTCAAGCAAAACCAAGTCTGCTTGATGTACTATATGTTCTGAATAAATAGGTAAATCAGATCTTGAAACAAATAGAGAGCCTTCTTTACAAAGTTCGATAGCTTTTTCAATCATTTCATTTGAAAGCCTTACTCCCTTTTTAGAAAAAGGGTATAGACTAGCTATGTCTTCTCTGAATTGAAAAAGATCAACAGGTGGCCTGTATTTTGGAAAGGATGAATAAATTTCAAAGCTGATCTGGTAGTATTCCTCAGAAATATCGACGGGTACTGTTTTGTTTGACTTTGCCATGAACTATCCTAGTATTTTTCTGAATGTTAATAATGATTTATGTATTCAAAATAGATATAGATTTTTCTGAACTTTGTCAACTTGCCTTTGTTGAAGGCAAGTATTTTTTTAGGAAACAATATTTTCTTCTTTTATTTCAAGAATGTTATTATTTTTTTGTATGTTTTGCATACGTAACGAATAAAGTTTTACTGCATAGTTGATCAAGTCGTAATGCTTTTCACTCCAGATCTTGATATCTTTTCCACATTGTGCAAAGAGCAAGAAACCGCATTTATCAGCATATGAAAAATATGCCATAAGAACAGATTTTGCTTGCTGGTGGAAGAGGAATGCCTTGATATCTTCATTAAGATTGTCAACCAATTGAAATTCTTTTATGGATTCTTTTTCTAATGTATTCATCAAAGTTTCCATACTTTCGATATTTTGCAATAAATCATGAATGTCTGGAATATTTCTTCCGTTATATTCACTAATATTAGATAAAAGTTTGGTTTTTTTATCGTATTCAAAAAGTCCGCATCTATCTAATCTAAAGTGTGAACCTAGTCTTAGAAGCAGTTCGTGTGACATTGCATCTACATTTTTTGCACCATAGAACAAAGAAACTAAAACTGATTGCACATTGTCTGAATCCAGAAAATGCTTTGTGCCTGTATCGGGTGCTACAAGCGGATGCGAGTGAGTTGTTCTATGCTTAATATTGTCTTCAAATATTGTGAATGAAGACTTACCTCTAAGTTTTGAAGCAAACATAGCGGCATCGGCTTTTTCCATAAGTTCGCCATAGTAAATACCGTGTTCTGGTGCATAAGCAATGCCTATTGAAGCAGTGAGATATGCATTTGTATTGCCTAAAGTAAGATCTTTAAGGGCATTATGTACAGCATTTGCTTTCACGACAACAATATTTTCATCCTTGATATTACGCATCAAAACAGCAAAGAGATTTGCATCTAGTCTACCGACAACGTCCGATCCTCTAAAGCAATATTTAATTCTTTGAGCAGCGTCTCTAAGAATAATATCGCCGTATTCTTCGCCAAAAGTTTCATTTATGACATGGAAATTGTCTAAATCTATAAGCAAAAGAGCAGAAGCATGCATTTCATGTGTGTATTTAAGATAGTTTTCAATACGATTTGTAGTTTCTTTTTTTGAAAATAGTCTTGTGAGAGTGTCTGTATCGATACGAGAAGTCAATTCTTCAATAAGATTATCAACAACTTCATCAATTTTTGCATGCACAAAGGCAATATAGGCTAAAGCAATCAAGATAATAGCCAATAAGCCAATAGCCATTGCACGAACAAATTCAGCTATTTTATCAATAGAATCAGAAAGAACAGAAGCTGGTTCAAAAGTGACTAAGGACCATGAGTTAATACCAATAGGAGTTACAAAACCAACTCTTTCATTCATACCATAAGCAATATGTAAAAAGCCTTCTGATGAAGAAGAAAGTGTTTTTTCTAAATCAGAAAAAGAATTAATAAAGTCGCTGCCTGCTGCGTATTGGGATTTTTGCATCGCAGAAGCAAAGGATTCATTTGGAAGTAGGGTGTAAGAATTTATGCTTTTAGTTATGGTGTTTCCTAATTTATCAACAATATAGGAATAGAAGAGTTCGTCATTTGATAAAGTAAGATAAGAATCAAGATATTTAGTATTCATTTCATTGACGATAAAACCAAAAATCTTTGCTTCTTTGATAACAGGTGCAACTATAAGTAAGAAAGAACCTAATTCATTGAAACGCACTTGCGAAGTAACAGTTTTTCCTTGCTCTAAGAGAGGGTAGAAAGCTTCGCCTGTTAAATCGAAAAACACTTGGTTGGCATCATAGCCTTTTGCAGTTGCGTCTAAAAAGAATATATTCTCATAGCCTGAATTAAATCCAAATTTATTTGTATAATCAATAATATCAGCTTGAATATTGTCTGAATTAGCTATAGTTGAAGCAAAATAATTGAGACTGTTTTCTTCATTAGAGATGGCAAGATTTATCGTATTTCTTTGAAGTTTTACTTGATCTTCTAGATTGTTCAAAGAAGTTTTGAGTAATTCATCAGAGAAAATATTGATAAAATGATGTATGACAAAGGCAATAACACCAAGTAATACAATATAGAAAAAAGCAAGAGTTCTTTTTTTCTTAAATATTTTAGAATTAGCCATTAAATGCTCCTAATTAGGAATATAAGATTTCATCGCAAAACTTAGGCATTGTAATCAACAATTGTTATGCTTCTAGAGAGAATTTATCAGTCATTTCAGGTATGGCAGTTGGATAATTTCCATCAAAGCAGGCACAACAATAATCGTCTGGATTTGAGACACAATTTTTTAAACCATCAAGTGATAAATAGTGTAGGGAATCAAGGCCTAAAACCTTTGAAAGGTTTTCTACATTGTGTTTGTTTGCAACAAGTTCATGCGGAGATGGGAAGTCGATACCATAGAAACAAGGGAATTTTATAGGCGGACAGCTTACTCTAAAATGAACTTCTTCAGCACCTAATTCTCTAAGTTTCGCACATCTTGTACGAACTGTTGTTCCGCGTACAATACTATCATCAACAACAAGTAAACGCTTGTTTTTTATGGCAGATTGCACAGGATTAATCTTCACACGAACACTAAATTCACGCATTGATTGAGAAGGTTGGATAAAGGTTCTGCCAACATAGTGATTTCTAATAAGTGCATGTTCATAAGGAATGCCGGATTCTTGTGCTACGCCTACAGCACTGTAGACACCAGAGTCAGGAAAAGGCACAACTATATCAGCTTCAGTTGGCAATTCACGAACGATTTCAGCACCCATTTTCTTACGGCATTGGAAAACATCTTCGCCAAAAACAAAGGAATCAGGTCTAGCAAAGTAGACTAGTTCGAATATACATTGGCTTACTTTAGTTTGTTTTGGCAATTTAATGCTTGTAAATTCAGTTGCATGCGGTTCAATGACAATCATTTCACCAGGAGCGACTGAACGTATGCTTTCAGCTCCAAGCAATTCAAAAGCACAGGATTCTGAGGCAAAAACCCAAGATTCTGCATTTCCAGGAACCTTACCCATAATAAGAGGATGGAAACCATGAGGATCACGTACAGCAATCAATTTTCCTTGACTTAAAATAAGTAAGCAATAGGCACCTTCCACTCTATTAGTAGCTTTGATAATGGCTTCTTCAAGAGTGTTTGTCCCAAGAGCTTTTGAAATAAGATGTACAAATATTTCACTATCAGCAGTTGTTTGAAAGATTGCACCCTCAGCTTCTAGTTCTTTTCTCAAAGAATAAGCATTTGTGAGATTGCCATTGTGAGCAAGCACAAATTTATTGCCATGCATACGCACAACTAATGGTTGTGCATTGCGAGGTTCAGGTTTGCCAGTGGTTGAATATCTGTTGTGTCCAATAGCGACAAAACCTTTTAGTTTTTGGGAGAGTGTTTCTTCAGTAAAGATATCGTGCACTAAGCCCATGCCAACGTGCGAATGCGTACTTTTGCCATCATAGCAAGCAATGCCCGCACTTTCTTGTCCTCGGTGTTGCATTGCGTATAAGCCAAAATAAGCAAGTCTAGATGCTTCTTCACTGCCAGTTATTCCAAAAATTCCACACATATAATTAGGTTAGTCCTCAAATTTAAAGTTTTGCACAAATTTTATCGCTTCTTCTTTATTTTTTACATTGCCTTCAATTTGTGCTTGTAATAAGGCGGTTCTTAAAATACCTATATGTTTTCCTGGTGCCTCACCAAGTAAGTTCATGATTTCATTACCGTTTAATAATGGTTCAACCATAGATTCAGGTAAATCTGCACGTTCTAAGTATTTTAAATTGTGGTTAAAGTTTGTGTATGAAAGGCCAGTAGCCTTGATGTGAGCTTTAGTTAAGTCAATAATTCTTTGGGTTTCTGATAAAGAAAGGAAGCGGCGTATGCCTCTGTCGGTGAGCATTGAGAAAAAGCGTATATGATTTCTCACAATTGAACAGACAGTATCAATTTCTTCGCTTTCAAAATGTAGTCTACGCAAGATAGAACGAACAACTTGAGCGCCAATTTTATGGTATTGGAAGAAAGTCCAAGAATCTTGATATTTTTCAGCTGTGAACACTTTTCCCACAGAATGGAATAAGATAGCAACTGTTCCAAGCCAATCGTCATTTTCTTCTTCTTCTTTATAATGACGCATGCATGAAATCACGTGTTCAAGAGCATTTGTTTCTGAAAGATCTTCTTTACTTCTTTGTTGCTTGATTACGCTAAGAGTTGAAACTTCAGGTAATAAAGAGTGTAAAAGGCATGAATCAAAAAGTAATTGTACAAATTTCCATAGATTTTTTGCTTCAACTAAACGCATTTCTTGAGTGAAAGAAGACTTAGACATATAGTCTGCTATATCGCGTGAAGCTCTGATAATGGAAAGCCAAGTAGTTGGATCTATTGGTAAACCTGTGTTTGCTGAAAGTCTTAATGCTGTAATGGCAAGGCAATAATTTCTTTGTAAGGCTCTATAAGGAATACCTTTTAAAGTGATTGCGCCGCATTCAAAATCTTCAAAAGCTTCTTCTGGATTTTCAGAAAATAAAGCACCTTCGATAGCATTAAAGGTTTGTTCGTGTTTTTCTTGTAAAATATCGAGCATATGCGGTGTTATACGCATAAGTCCGTAGGATGGGTGAGCATTTTTGTATTCGTCTATAGCATAGAAACGTGCTATTAAACCATCTATATCAGCAATTCCTAGAAAATGCCCTTGTTTTGCTGCTTCAAATTGTGGAAAAAGTTTAGCTAATATTTCGCTATCAGCTTCACTTGCAATATCTATAGCTTTTTCGTCAGTAAGAGCAAAAATTTTGCTTTGAAGAGTTGCATTGATTACATAAGCATCATAGCCATTTCTCAGTATAACTTTGCAAATACTGGAGGCTTCTTTGTTAAGCATAATATATCCTAAAATGTTAAAGTAATTTTTTATGTGCTAAGTATCTCTTAACTTATATAAAAAGTCAATATAAAGAAAAAATATGAAAGTGTTTGAAATAATTATTTAATACTAAAAATGAAGCTTGCCTTTATCAGTATTTTCTATAAGAAGGTGAAATTTAATTAAAATTAAATATTAATTTTGATGAAATATTGTTTGACAAATCTTTAAAATTAATTTAATAAATGTAGCTCAAGTGTGATTTGGAAGAAGAAATTCTCTTTTCACACGGCAGAAGAATATTGCCATCATCGATAAAAATGATTCGTTACTTTTTTATTGAGCATTACAGTTTCAGGGTATGCAGGCGAAGTGTGGTAGCTAATCGCCAAATGGCTCAAATTCTCATTCTCTTGCACTTGCAAGAATATAAAAACAGAAAGATACCTTTTTGGAGATATTTATGAAGACGTATAGTCCTTGTGAAAAAGACTTAAACCGTGAATGGTTTATCGTTGATGCAAAAGATCAAATCCTTGGTCGTCTTGCATCACAAATAGCACACCGTCTACGTGGTAAACACAAACCTGAATTTGCGCACCACATGGATAACGGTGATTTTATAGTTGTTATTAACTGTGAACAAATCAAAGTTACTGGTAATAAACTTAAAAATAAGCAATACCACCGCCACTCAGGCTATGTAGGTGGCTTAAAATCTATTACTTTAGAAAAACAACTTCAGAAAAAACCTGAAGAAGTTATTCGCGAAGCTGTTAAAGGTATGTTACCACGTAATTCACTCGGCCGTAACATGCTCAAGAAATTGAAAATATATGTTGGCAGTGAGCATCCGCATGCTGCTCAAAATCCTCAGTCATTAACATTGCCTTACTAGGAGTATTATTTATGGCTAAATCATTTAATTACGGCACTGGTCGTCGCAAAACTGCTGTAGCTCGTACCCGTATTTACTCTGGTACTGGCAAAATCGAAATTAATGGTCGTGAAATGGAAAATTATTTTCCACGTAAGACTTTACAAATGATTATTCGTCAACCTCTTGTTTTAACAAAATTAGTTGACACATATGATGTAAAAGTAAACGTGCATGGTGGTGGCCAAGCTGGTCAAGCTGCTGCTGTACGTCATGGCATCACTCGTGCTTTGCTTGTTGCTGATCCATCATTACGCCCAGCTCTTAAAAAAGCTGGCTTCATCACTAGAGATGCTCGTAAGAAAGAACGTAAGAAATACGGTCTTGCTGCAGCTCGTGCTAGATACCAATACTCAAAGCGTTAAGCCTTACTCTTGGTATACAAAGAAGACAAAGCCCCGAAAGGGGCTTTTTATTTTAATAAATAAAATCTGTATAATCTCAACTATCTCTAGAGAATAAAAGACTTTTTCTGTATAGTTAATAAACACTATACACTATAGCTGTATAAATATTGTACAGACTTCATTTTATTTGTTTTTGATATAAATCATATATTTCAGCTGTTTGTAATAAATATAAAACTTGGCACAACTTTTGCTATAGTAAATATATAAATCAAAGAGAGCATTCTTTTTATACCGATAATTTATATTCTTTTCTCTGTGAATATATGTCCTCTGTGCAATTGGACAAGATTAAAAAGATGCTTATACTTTGTAGATAGAATTTAAAAATAGGAGTTACTATGTCTAAAAAAATAATCATAGCTTCACTTGCTTTAGTTGCAATTTCTTCTTTCACCCTTACAGGTAATGCATTTGCTTACCCTGGAATGGATGAAAAAAATGAAAAAGGCAATCAACAACAACAGTATGAAGATGGAAGAGGTAAAGGCTCTCACAATTTTCATGATGGCAAAGGCAGAAATGATCACAGAAGAAATGGAAGAAATAGCGAATACCATGAAGAACGCATGAAAAAAATGCACGAACAATTTGAAGCTTTAACAGATGCTCAAAAATTATCTTTAGAAAAAATGACAGACGAACATAGAGATGATATGGATCCAATCAAAACAAGCCTTGCTTCAAAAAAAGCTGAATACAGAGCTTTGATGCAACACTCTAATCCAAATCCAAAAGAAGCGGGTAGATTAGCTGGCGAAATTTCTGTTTTACAACAAAAACAAAGAGATTTAAGAGAAGCATATGCTGAGGAAGTTGAAGAAAAATTTGGTTTAGACTTAGACTTTGGCCCAATGGGACATGGCAGAAATGGCGGCCATGGCGGTTTTGGCGGCAATAGAAATGGATATTGCATGTAATTTATGTAATTATAAAAGTATCTTCTCGTAAATTTATATTTGATTTTATATTGACACACAAGAAAACTGTCTCTGAAAGGAGGCAGTTTTTTTTATTGTTTATTAAATGAAAACTCCCCGCTATGCGGGGAGTTCCAAAAAGGCGGAGCCTATA